>NZ_JBFRCK010000016.1:0-163148 GCF_040965775.1 Paraburkholderia sp. BR10954 | reverse complement strand
CCACCCGGCACTGCTTCGTTTGCGTCGCTGCGTCTGCAGCAGAGAAGCGAGATTATGGAGAACTTTCACCGGATCGTCAACAGGTTTTTATCACTTGCTTAACCTGCCCACGCCGCTGAAGCCCTCGCCAACAGAGGCTTCCCGCCTCTCCGCGCCCCGGCGTCCGGAGCACGAAAGAGCGGAATTCTAGTCGCCGCCATCGCGACTTGCAAGCGATATTTTGACAAGCGTATTAACGGTGCTTGAAAACCGGTTTGCGCTTCTCTACGAACGCGGCCATGCCCTCCTTCTGGTCTTCGGTAGCGAAGAGCGAATGGAATAGCCGGCGCTCGAAATGCACACCCTCCGCCAGCGTCGTTTCATAGGCTCGATTGACCGATTCCTTGACCATCAGCACCGCCGGCAGCGGGAATTCCGCAATGGTGACAGCCGCGCCAACCGCTTCGTCAAGCAGCGATGCCGCCGGGATCACGCGCGAAACCAGTCCGGCGCGCTCCGCTTCGGCGGCATCCATGAAACGGGCGGTCAAACAAAGGTCCATCGCCTTCGCTTTTGACACCGCCCGCGGCAAACGCTGCGTGCCGCCCGCGCCCGGCATGATCCCGAGCTTGATTTCCGGCTGACCGAACTTCGCCGTGTCGGCGGCGAAAATGATGTCACACATCATCGCGAGTTCGCAGCCGCCGCCGAGCGCGAAGCCCGCCACCGCGGCAATGATCGGCTTGCGGATCGAGCGAACCGTTTCCCAGTTGCGCGTGATGTAGTCACCCTTGTAGACATCCATATAAGTGTAAGACGCCATCATGCCGATATCCGCGCCGGCCGCGAACGCCTTCTCGCTGCCCGTTACGACGATTGCGCCAATCGACTCGTCGCCGTCGAACTCGCGCAACGCGGCGCCCAGCTCGTCCATCAACGCGTCGTTCAGTGCGTTCAAAGTCTTCGGACGATTGAGAGTAATCAGTCCAACCCGTCCCCGCGTTTCAACCAGAATGTTTTCGTAAGCCATGCCGCCTCCATAAGGGTTAATCGCACGCGAAAAACGCTTCGCGCATCGTTCGTAGTGATGCTACCATTCCCCAACCAACCGGTCGGTCAATTATTTGACAGGTTTTCTCCCAACGTACAGCCGAGCCCCTTTGCCATGACACATCCGCTATTCACCAAGCACGAAGACACGCTGCACAAAGCGCTCGCCGCGCTCGAAACGCGCGGCTACTGGAGCCCATTCTCCGAGATGCCCAGTCCGAAAGTGTACGGGGAAACAGCCAACGCGGACGGCGAAGCCGCGTTCAAGGCGCACCTGGACAAGACGTTCGAACTAGACCAACCGTCGACGGGAGAGACCGTCGGCGCCGAAGTCTCGCCATTCGGCTTCCCGCTCGGCGTGCGTTACCCGAAAGCCGATCCGAGCGCGCTTATCGCCGCATCCACGGCGGCGCAACGCGAGTGGCGCGCGGCCGGCCCGCAGGCATGGATCGGCGTGAGCCTCCAAATCCTCGCGCGTCTGAATCGCGCCAGTTTCGAACTCGGCTACAGCGTGATGCACACGACCGGCCAGGCGTTCATGATGGCCTTCCAGGCAGGCGGTCCGCACGCACAGGATCGCGCGCTCGAAGCGGTCGCGTATGCCTGGGATCAACTGCGCCGCATTCCCGCCGACGCGCATTGGGAAAAACCGCAAGGCAAAAACCCGCCGCTCGCGATGCACAAGCGCTACACCGTCGTGCCGCGCGGCATCGGCCTCGTGCTCGGCTGCTGCACGTTCCCGACGTGGAACGGCTATCCCGGCCTGTTCGCCGATCTGGCCACCGGGAACACGGTAATCGTCAAACCGCATCCGGGCGCAATCCTTCCGCTCGCGCTGACCGTGCGCATCGCGCGAGACGTGTTGCGCGAAGCGGGTTTCGATCCGAACGTCGTCACGCTGCTGGCCACCGACCCGAACGACGGCGCCCTCGTCCAGCAACTGGCACAGCGCCCTGAGATCAAGCTGATCGACTTCACGGGCAGCACCCAGAACGGCACCTGGCTCGAGCGCAATGCACACCAGGCGCAGGTCTACACGGAGAAAGCCGGCGTCAACCAGATCGTTATCGACTCGGTCGACGACATCAAGGCGGCCGCCCGCAACATCGCGTTCTCGCTGGCGCTGTACTCGGGCCAGATGTGTACCGCGCCGCAAAACATCTATGTGCCGCGCGGCGGCATTCGCACCGCAGAAGGCACGCTCAGCTTCGACGAGGTCGCCCACGCGCTTGCCGGTGCGGTGCAAAAGCTCGTCGCCGATCCGGCCCGCGCAGTCGAACTGCTCGGCGCGATTCAGAACGAAGGTGTCGTGCACCGCATCGACGAAGCCGCCAAACTTGGCCGCGTCCTCGTCGCGAGCCAGACGCTCGAGCATCCGGCCTTTTCGGGCGCTCGCGTGCGCACGCCGCTCGTACTGCAACTCGACGCCGCGACCGATCACGCCCAGTTCACGAAAGAATGGTTCGGGCCGATCTCGTTCGTCATCGCTACGGATTCGACCGCACAGTCGCTCGACCTCGCTGGCGACATTGCCGCCGACCACGGTGCGCTGACGCTGGCGGTCTACAGCACGGACGACGCGGTGCTCGAAGCGGCGCACGAAGCGTCGATTCGCGGCGGTGTCGCGCTGTCGATCAACCTGACCGGCGGTGTGTTCGTCAACCAGTCCGCGGCATTTTCGGACTTCCACGGCACCGGCGCAAACCCGGCCGCCAATGCCGCGCTGGCCGATGCCGCTTTCGTCGCGAACCGCTTCCGTGTCGTTCAAAGCCGTATTCATGTTGAACCGAAAGCGGCGCCGGCGGTAGCTGGCTGAACGGCATAAGACACGGCTTCAACGCTACGCACGACTCCGTCCTATGCCGTTCGGCAGATGGACCGGGTCGTGCGCTCCGACTAACATCAGACATCGGGTCGGCATCACGCGCCGACCTTGGCCGAGCCACCGTGCCATCGTCCAAAGAGAGTTTGAGGAGACACCCCATGTCATACGAAGCGATCCGGCTGGACATCGACTCATCGAGCCACGTCGCCACCATCACGCTGAACCGCCCGGACAAGCTCAACAGCTTCACGCGCGCGATGCATCACGAACTCGGCGCGGCGCTGGACCAGGTCGAAAACTCCGGCGCCCGTGCGCTCGTGTTCACTGGCGCCGGGCGCGGCTTCTGCGCCGGCCAGGATCTCGCCGACCTCGATTTCACGCCCGGCGCGATGACCGACCTCGGCGCCGTGATCGATGAATACTTCAATCCGCTGATCCGCCGTCTGCAGGCGCTGCCGTTTCCGGTGATCGCGGCGGTCAATGGCACGGCCGCCGGTGCGGGCGCCAATCTGGCGTTCGCGTGCGACATGGCGCTCGCGGCTCGCTCCGCGAGTTTCATCCAGGCATTCGTGAAGATCGGCCTCGTGCCGGATTCGGGCGGCACGTGGTTCTTGCCGCAGCGCGTTGGCATGGCCCGCGCGCTCGGCCTCGCAATCACCGGCGACAAGCTCAGCGCCGAAAAAGCCGAAAGCTGGGGCTTGATCTGGCAAGTGCTCGACGACGCCGAACTGGCGCCGGCAGCGACAAAACTCGCGGCCCAGCTCGCCCGGCAACCGACGCGCGCGATCGCCGCGATCAAGCAGGCGATGCGTGCCGGCACGACGCAAACGCTCGACCAGCAACTCGATCTCGAGCGCGATCTGCAGCGCGAACTAGGCGCCTCGCACGATTATGCGGAAGGCGTGCAGGCATTTATCGAAAAACGCGCGCCGCGCTTCGAGGGACGTTGAGATGCCCACACAAACCACCCGGCCCGACCAAATGACGGGAGACGAACTCGCCCGCGCGACGGCCGCCGCGATGTACGAAAACGACGCCTGCAGTCGCGCGCTCGGGCTCGAGATTCTCGAAGTGCGCCCCGGCTATGCGCGGCTGCGCATGGCGGTGCGCGACGACTTCCTGAACGGGCATCAGATCTGCCACGGCGGCCTGATCTTCACACTCGCCGATTCGACCTTCGCGTTCGCCTGTAACACCTACAACATCAACACAGTCGCCGCCGGCTGCTCGATAGAGTATCTGCGGCCGGTCCACGGCGGCGACGTGCTGAGCGCCGAAGCGGTCGAACAGACATTGAGCGGGCGCACTGGAATCTACGATATTCGCGTGACGAATCGCGCCGGCGAGACTGTCGCAATGTTTCGCGGCAAGTCGGCGCAAATCAAGGGTAACCTGATTCCCACCGGCGACTAACGATTGGCGGCGGCCAGCCAGAACCGCCCACGCGGGCAATTGTCCGCGTGGCGCTCTGGCGCCAATGCGTCACATATCAGACCCAGATACTGAGGCAGCAAGGAGACATTCGATGAGCACCGCTCTTCCGCTCGATCCGATCGAGACCGCCAGCCGCGACGAGCTCGCCGCGCTCCAACTTGAACGGCTCAAATGGTCGCTCACCCATGCGTATGAAAATTCGCCGGTGTATCGGCGCAAGTTCGACGAAGCCGGCGTCCATCCGGGCGACGTTAGGTCGCTCGCGGATCTCGCTCGGTTTCCGTTCACGACGAAAAAGGATTTGCGCGACAACTACCCGTTCGGAATGTTCGCCGTGCCCCAAGAGCAGATTTCGCGAATCCATGCGTCGTCTGGAACGACCGGCAAGCCGACTGTCGTCGGCTATACGGCGCGCGACATCGACACGTGGGCGAATCTCGTCGCCCGTTCGGTACGCGCCGCCGGCGCGAAGCGCGGCGACAAGGTGCACGTGAGCTACGGCTACGGCCTCTTCACGGGCGGCCTCGGCGCGCATTACGGCGCCGAGCGCGCGGGGCTCACCGTGATTCCGTTCGGCGGTGGCCAGACCGAAAAGCAGGTGCAGCTGATCCAGGATTTCCGGCCGGACATCATCATGGTGACGCCGAGCTACATGCTGTCGATCGCCGACGAATTCGAACGCCAAAGTATCGACCCGGCCAGCTGCTCATTGCGCATCGGCATCTTTGGCGCTGAGCCGTGGACCAACGACATGCGCGAGGCGATCGAAAAACGTATGGGCATCGACGCGGTCGACATCTACGGTCTTTCCGAAGTGATGGGCCCGGGCGTCGCCTCGGAGTGCGTCGAAACCAAAGACGGTCCGACGATCTGGGAAGACCATTTCTATCCCGAGATCATCAACCCCGAAACGGGCGAGGTACTCCCCGATGGCGAACTCGGCGAACTCGTGTTCACGTCGCTGACGAAAGAAGCGCTGCCGATCATCCGCTACCGCACGCGCGATCTCACGCGCCTGCTGCCGGGCACCGCCCGCACGATGCGGCGTATGGAAAAGATCACGGGCCGCTCGGACGACATGATGATCGTGCGCGGTGTCAACGTGTTCCCGACCCAGATCGAAGAACTATTGCTCAAGCAGCGCGCGCTGGCGCCGCACTATCAGATAGTCCTGACGAAGGAAGGGCCGCTCGATGTGTTGACGCTGAACGTCGAACCGTGCCCCGAAAGCGCGCCGGATACCGTGGCGCTAACCACCGCGAAAAACGCGCTGGCCTACGACATCAAGGCGCTGATTGGCGTGAGCGCGGTGGTGAACGTGCTGCCGGTGAATGGAATCGAGCGCTCGGTGGGCAAGGCGCGGCGCGTGATAGACAAGCGCAAGTCGGGCCTCTAAGTCGGGCAAGATGCAACGGGCAACGACGCGCAGCGTACGAGCCCAACGAAAAACGGCGTCACGCACGGATTCTGATCCACACGCGACGCCGATTTCAACGACATCTATTTAAGGCTTCGCGGTAGCCTCAAACCCGCCTTGCGAAAACTGCTGCTACTCAAACGGCAGTCACGCTTCCCTCTCCGCCCCACCGCCTCACGAATTCGGCAGCAGCAACCACATCCGGCCGCCCTGCTTCATCTTGCCAGCCAGATCGCCGGCATCGTCGCCGAGGCCCCAGAAGTAGTCGGCGCGCACGCCGCCTTTGATCGCGGTACCAGTATCCTGCGCGAACACGAGACGGTTCATTGGCGAATTCGTCAGCGGCCGCGTGGTCTGCAGGAAAACCGGCGTGCCGAGCGGAATCGCGCTCGGATCGACCGCAATCGAGCGCTCCGGCGTCAACGGCACGCCGAGCGCGCCGATCGGACCGTCCGCGCCGCCGCTCGGCACACTTTCGGCCGACGGCATCTCGCGGAAAAACACGAAGCGCGGATTGGTGTCGAGCAGGCCATCGACGCGCGTCGGATTCGCGCGGGCCCATGCCTTGATGCCCTGCATCGTCGCCTGCGCCGGCGTGATCTCGCCATGATCGAGGAGCCAGCGCCCGATCGACTTGTACGGCTGATTGTTGGTCCCGCCAAAGCCGACGCGCATCACACTGCCGTCTTCCATCACGATGCGCCCGGAGCCTTGCACCTGCAGAAAGAACGCTTCGATCGGATCGTCGACCCACACGAGTTCGTTGCCGCTGAGCGCGCCCGAGCGTTCGAGCTGGGCGCGCGCCGGCAACGGCGCCCCCGCGCGATAGCCGGCGGGCCAGCGGTACAGCGCGGTCTGATACACGCCGTGCCGCGTGCGCGAGCCCCGCAGCAGGGGCTCATAGTAACCGGTGACCAGACCGTCGAGCGTGCCGTCGCTATTCGCGAGTTGGAAGGGCGTGAAGTAGGCTTCGAAGAAGGCGCGCGTGCTGGTGACGTCGAGATCGTCGATTTGCGCGGCCGCCGCGCAGGCACGCGACCAGTTCGGCTGACGCGAAAGCCTCGTGCAGTTTTGCCGCAATGCGGCGGTCGCGCCGATCAGCGAGTCGTCCTGCCAGCCCGGCACCTGTTGCCATGCAACCGCGGTCAGGCGCGCCGACGCGATCTGGCCGGGGATGATCGCCGCACCGCTCGGCGGTGAAGGCCGGATCGCGCCGCCGCCACCGCAGGAGGCAAGCAACACTGCAACCGACAACGCTCCGAGCCACGCACCGGCCCTGCGGACAAAACACATACAATGTTCGTTCTTGATGGAAACCGCCATGTCTGATCTGTTCGACGAATACCCGATGCTCATCTTTGCGCTGGAATCGCTGGTCGCGCTATTCCTGCTCGTCTTTATCGTTGTGTGGACGTCGTCCGGCAAGAAGAAAGTGCGACGTGCCAGCTCGGCGGAACGGTCCCAACAGCAAAAGCCGCATTGACCTTGACCTGCGGGCTGCACGCAGAACCGCGCAACCCCTCGTGCATCGAGTGCTCGCCCGAGCGCTCATCCAACCTGCCACTCAACTGCCCGCTGCTTCGCGCGCCCACACGAACTCATTAATGACCGCGCAGGACCGCGCCGGTTCAATGCAACGTTCGCGGCATGCGCAATACGAACTCCGGCACCGGCGCCTCGAAGCGCTCGCCATCCTCCGCCACGCAGAAATAATCGCCGCGCATCGTGCCGACCGGCGTCGCGATCACTGCCCAACTCGTGTATTCGAAATGCTCGCCCGGTTTGAGCAGCGGCTGATGACCGACCACGCCCAAGCCTTTGACTTCCTGCACGGTGTTTTCGCTGTCGGTGATGATCCAGTGACGCGCGATCAACTGTGCAGGCACCTGGCCGGTGTTACGGATGGTCAGCGTGTAGGCAAAGGCGTACTGGCGACGCTCCGGGTCCGATTCTTCGGGCAGGTATTGCACCTGCGCCGACACGCTGAATTCGTACTGGCTCATCCTGATTCCGATCTGATCAAACGGCTGTGAAAAATCGTGGAAGGCCCCGAACGCCAATGGTCTGCAGGTGCAACGGCGATGCGGCGCTCATGGAGTGGCATTCTGCTTGATGCGCGGCATGGCCGCAACCAGACAAGCCTTTCGACCAGGAGTGTCTAAGACGTTGGGACACGGCTGCTTGCCGCGCCGCCTTTCGATGCCACTATTGCGCCGACACTCTGCGCCGTTTCATCGCGCGATTCCGCCACGCCAACCGCGGCCTGCACGCCGGTCCGCACGCGCAAAAACGGTAAAATGGCGCTTTCCCGCTTGCATCCGCCCCCGTCATGACGCAATTTCGCATCGCCCCCAGCATTCTCTCCGCCGATTTCGCCCGTCTGGGTGAAGAGGTCCGCAACGTCGTCGCTGCCGGCGCCGACTGGATCCACTTCGACGTGATGGACAACCACTACGTGCCGAACCTGACTATCGGCCCACTCGTTTGCGAAGCGATCCGCCCGCACGTCGACGTGCCGATCGACGTGCACCTGATGGTGCACCCGGTCGACCGCATCGTGCCGGACTTCGCCAAAGCCGGCGCGAACCTGATCAGTTTTCACCCGGAAGCGTCGGATCACATCGACCGCACGCTGTCGCTGATCCGCGATCACGGCTGCAAGGCCGGCCTCGTGTTCAATCCGGCGACGTCGCTGAACTATCTCGATCATGTGATGGACAAGGTCGACCTCGTGCTGATCATGTCGGTGAATCCGGGCTTTGGCGGCCAGTCGTTCATCCCCGAGGCGCTCAACAAGCTGCGCGAAGCGCGCAAGCGCATCGACGCGTACAGCGAGCGCACCGGCCGAGAGATCCATCTCGAAGTGGACGGCGGCGTGAAGGTCGACAACATCGCGCAAATCGCGGCGGCCGGCGCGGACACGTTCGTGGCCGGCTCGGCGATCTTCGGCCAGCCCGATCACAAGGTCGTGATCGACAAGATGCGCGCCGCCCTCGCCACCGTCCAGCGCTGACCTGACGATGACTGCTCCGTACCCCGCCCCGTCCTTTGCCGGCCCTCGCCTCGAAGCCGCGATCATCGACCTCGACGGCACGATGATCGACACCGCCGACGACTTCACCGCCGGCCTGAACGGCATGCTCGCTCAGCTCGACGCGGAGGAAACGACGCGCGAGGAAGTGGTCGGCTATGTCGGCAAAGGTTCGGAGCATCTGATCCGCAGCGTGCTCGCCCCGCGCTTCGAAACCGAACACGCGCAAGAGCGCTTCGACGAAGCGCTCGCGATCTATCAGGCCGAGTACGCGAAGATCAACGGTGTGCACACGCGGCTTTATCCGGACGTCGAAGCCGGTCTGCGCGCGCTGCGCGACGCGGGCCTGAAGCTCGCCTGCGTGACCAACAAGCCGCACCGCTTCGCGCTCGAATTGCTGCAGCAATACGGACTCGCGCAGTATTTCAGCGTCGTGCTCGGCGGCGACAGTCTCGCGAAAAAGAAACCGGACCCGCTGCCGATGCTGACCGCCGCCGCTCAACTCGGCGTCGAACCGAGCGCCACGGTCGCCATCGGCGACTCGGAAAACGACGCGCTGGCGGGCCGAGCGGCCGGCATGGCGACGCTGACCGTGCCCTACGGCTACAACCACGGCCAAGCTATACAAACAATAAAATCCGATGGTATAGTTGCCTCGCTGCTCGACGCCGCCAGGGCGATCGCAGCGCACCAATCCACGACTTAACAGTCCTTCATCTTCATGTTTCTGAATAAAAAACGGAGTCTGATTAGCATCGACCGGGGAGCCTGGCCCTGGCGTCGCTGGTCGCGCTAACCTCGCCTGAGGTACGCTGAAGCTCGTCTTCGGCAACCGTTTTTTACTTCGCTGCGCTTACGCGCTTCTTCCATCGTCTTATATTTGCGCTGCTGCTTCGGCTGATTGAGCCTGCGCGTACCCGCAAGGTACCGTTGCTCACCCGCACCGCTCGCACGCGCCGATGGAAGACCCGCGCCGGTCGGTATTATCGTGTCGAGAATGTCGACCCATGCCCTGACCGGAGGCGCCTTGCCCCGCTTTGCCCGACGCTTGCTGCCGCCGGACCACCGTACAGGATCGGAACATGACCGAACTCGAATTCCAGTCCCTCGCCAACGAGGGTTTCAACCGCATCCCGCTGATCGCCGAAGCGCTCGCCGACCTCGAAACGCCGCTGTCGCTTTACCTGAAGCTCGCGCAGACCGAGCGCAACGGCGCAAACTCGTTCCTGCTGGAATCTGTGGTCGGCGGCGAACGCTTCGGGCGTTATTCGTTCATCGGGCTGCCGGCGCGCACTCTCGTGCGCACGCGCAACGGCGTGTCGGAAGTGGTGCGCGACGGCAAGGTCGTCGAAACGCACGACGGCGATCCGCTCGCCTTCATCCAGCAGTTCCAGGCGCGCTTCAAGGTCGCGCAACGCCCGGGGCTGCCGCGCTTCACGGGCGGTCTCGCCGGCTACTTCGGCTATGACGCGGTGCGCTACATCGAGAAGAAGCTCGCGCACAGCGCGCCGAAAGACGATCTGAACCTGCCCGACATTCAGTTGCTGCTGACCGAGGAAGTCGCCGTCATCGACAACCTCGCGGGCAAGCTCTATCTGGTGGTCTACGCGGACCCGACCCAGGCCGAGGCCTATACGAAAGCGAAGCACCGTCTGCGCGAACTGCGCCAGCGGCTGCGCGTCACCGTCGAGCCGCCCGTCGTGTCGGCTAGTGTGCGCACCGAGATCTACCGCGAGTTCGCGAAAGACGATTACCTGGCCGCCGTGCGCAAGGCCAAGGAATACATCGCCGCCGGCGAACTGATGCAGGTGCAGGTCGGCCAGCGCCTGACCAAGCCGTACCGCGACAATCCACTGTCGCTGTATCGCGCGCTGCGCTCGCTGAATCCGTCGCCGTATATGTATTACTACAACTTTGGCGACTTCCACGTGGTCGGCGCGTCGCCGGAAATCCTGGTGCGCCAGGAAAAGCGCGGCGAGGACCGTATCGTCACGATCCGCCCGCTCGCTGGCACGCGTCCGCGCGGCAACACGCCCGAGCGCGACGCCGCGCTCGCGACCGAACTGCTGAACGACCCGAAGGAAATCGCCGAACACGTGATGCTGATCGACCTCGCGCGCAACGACGTCGGCCGCATCGCGCAGATCGGCTCGGTCGTCGTGACCGACAAGATGGTGATCGAAAAATACTCGCACGTGCAGCACATCGTCAGCTCGGTCGAAGGCAAGCTCAAGAACGACATGACCAATTTCGACGTGCTGCGCGCCACCTTCCCGGCCGGCACGCTGTCGGGCGCGCCGAAGGTCCGCGCGATGGAGCTGATCGACGAGCTCGAACCCATCAAGCGCGGCCTCTACGGCGGGGCGGTCGGTTATCTGTCGTTCACCGGCGAGATGGATCTCGCCATCACGATCCGCACCGGCGTGATCGCGAACGGCAATCTGTATGTGCAGGCGGCCGCGGGCGTGGTCGCCGATTCGGTGCCGGAATCCGAATGGCAAGAGACCGAGAACAAGGCGCGCGCGGTGCTGCGCGCTGCCGAGCAGGTCCAGGACGGCCTCGATAGCGACTTCTGACCGGAGACACACCATGCTGCTCATGATCGACAACTACGACTCGTTCACCTACAACCTGGTGCAGTACTTCGGCGAACTCGGCGAAGACGTGCGCACCTACCGCAACGACGAAATCACACTCGATGAAATCGCCAGGCTGAACCCCGAGCGCATCTGCCTGTCGCCGGGTCCGAGCAATCCGCAACACGCGGGCATCACGCTCGACGTGCTGCGCGAATTCTCCGGCAAGACGCCGATTCTCGGCGTGTGCCTCGGCCACCAGGCGATCGGCGAGGCATTCGGCGGCCGCGTCGTGCGCGCGCAAACCATCATGCACGGCAAGGTCAGTACGATCGAAACCGACTGCAAGGGCGTGTTCGCGGACCTGCCGAAGCATTTCACGGTGACGCGCTATCACTCGCTCGCGATCGAACGCGAATCGCTGCCCGACTGCCTCGAAGTCTCGGCATGGACCGAAGACGGCGAAATCATGGGCGTGCGTCACAAGGAACTGGCCGTCGAAGGCGTGCAGTTCCACCCGGAATCGATCCTCTCCGAACACGGCCACGCGCTGCTCGAAAACTTCGTCAAGCAGTCGAAGCTGGCCGTCGGCGGCAAGGCTGCGCATCATCCGGCTTCCCGCAATGCCTGACCAGAAGAGAGACGAGATCATGTCCATTACGCCCCAGGAAGCCTTGCAGCGGACCATCGAGCACCGCGAGATTTTCCACGACGAAATGCTGCACCTGATGCGCCTCATCATGCGCGGTGAGCTGTCACCGGTGATGTCGGCGGCGATCATCACCGGCCTGCGCGTCAAAAAAGAAACCATCGGCGAAATCACCGCGGCCGCCACGGTGATGCGTGAATTTGCCCGGCACGTCGACGTGCAGGACAACTCGAACTTCGTCGACATCGTCGGCACCGGCGGCGACGGCGCGCACACGTTCAACATTTCCACCGCGACGATGTTCGTATCGGCCGCGGCCGGCGCGAAGGTCGCGAAGCACGGCAATCGCGGCGTATCGAGCAAGTCGGGCAGCGCGGACGTGCTCGAGGCGCTCGGCGTCAATATCGATCTGCAGCCGGAGCAGGTCGCCGAATCGATTGCGGAAACGGGCATGGGCTTCATGTTCGCGCCGAACCATCATCCGGCGATGAAAAACGTCGCGCCGGTACGCCGCGAGCTTGGCATCCGCACGATCTTCAATATCCTCGGGCCGCTCACCAATCCAGCCGGCGCGCCGAATCAGCTGATGGGCGTGTTCCACCCCGACCTCGTCGGCATTCAGGTACGCGTGATGCAGCGCCTCGGCGCCAGGCACGTGCTCGTCGTGTACGGGATGGACGGCATGGACGAAGTGTCGCTCGGCGGCGCGACGCTGGTCGGCGAGTTGCGCGACGGCGAAATCCGCGAGTACGAAATCCATCCGGAGGACTTCGGCATGCAGATGGTGTCGAATCGCACGTTGAAGGTGGCCGACGCGAACGAGTCGAAGGTCATGCTGCTCGACGCGCTCGACAACAAGCCCGGCGTCGCGCGCGAGATCGTCACGCTGAATGCCGGCACAGCGCTCTATTCGGCGAACGTCGCGGCCACGATCGCGGACGGCATCGTGCTCGCGCGCGAAGCGATCGCGAGCGGCAAGGCTCGCGCGAAGGTCGACGAACTGGTGCGCTTCACCCAGCAATTCAAGCAGTAATCACGTAGCGAGACATTTATGAGCGACATCCTCGACCGCATCATCGCGGTCAAACGCGAAGAA
This sequence comes from Paraburkholderia sp. BR10954, assembly GCF_040965775.1. Lineage (NCBI taxonomy): Bacteria > Pseudomonadati > Pseudomonadota > Betaproteobacteria > Burkholderiales > Burkholderiaceae > Paraburkholderia > Paraburkholderia sp. BR10954. Next base: position 150,091 of record NZ_JBFRCK010000016.1, on the reverse strand, counting down.
ATCCGGGCGGCTGAGCAGAGCGTGCCGCTCGAAGCATTGCGGCTCGAAGCGTCGTCGCGCGATCTGCGCGACTTCGTCGGCGCAATCCGCGCGAAGCACGCGGCCGGTCTCGCCGCGGTGATCTCCGAAGTGAAGAAGGCAAGCCCGTCGAAGGGCGTGCTGCGCGAGCACTTCGTGCCGGCCGACATCGCGCGTTCGTATGAAAAGCACGGCGCGGCGTGTCTGTCCGTGCTGACCGACGTGCAGTTCTTCCAGGGCAGCGTCGCCTATCTGCAGCAAGCGCGCGCCGCGTGCCAAGTGCCGGTGATCCGCAAGGACTTCATCGTCGATCCGTATCAGGTCGTCGAAGCGCGCGCGATGGGCGCCGACGCGATCCTGCTGATCGCCGCCGCGCTCGAAACCGCCGAGATGCAGGACCTCGAAGCGCTCGCGCATTCGCTCGGTCTCGCGGTGCTCGTCGAAGTGCACGACAGCGATGAACTCAAGGAAGCGCTGACGCTGAAGACGCCGCTGATCGGCATCAACAACCGCAATCTGCGCACCTTCGAGACCTCGCTCGACACGACGCTCGGCATGCTCGACGCGATTCCCGACGACCGCATCGTCGTGACCGAATCGGGCATCCTGTCGCGCGATGACGTCGAGCGCATGCGCGCGCGCAACGTGCATACGTTCCTCGTCGGCGAGGCGTTCATGCGCGCGGACGAGCCGGGCGTGGAGCTTGCGCGGATGTTTTTCTGAGCACGGCGCTCGCATAAGCAAGGACACGCATCATGAGCATGGAACGCGAAATCAAGCTGGCACTGCCGGCTTCGCAGGTGCAGGCGGCGACGCAGTGGTTCGCCGCTCGCGCCGGCAAGAAAGGACGCGCGATCAAGCTCGTGAACATTTACTTCGACACGCCGCAGTTGACGCTGGCGTCATCGAAGAGCGCGCTGCGTCTGCGTCAGACGCCGGACGGCTGGCTGCAGACCTTCAAGACGGTCGGCACGGCGACCAACGGCTTGCATAGCCGGCACGAATGGGAATTGCCGGTCGCCGGCGCGAAACTCGAAATCGATTCGTTGCTGAACGCTTGCGACGAACCCGCCGCCGCGGACGCTCTGAAACAGGCCGCGCCTGCGCTGATCGAGCTGTTCCACACCAATTTCACCCGCACGCTCTGGCTGCTCGACACCGACGGCGCTCAGATCGAGGCAGCGATCGATCAGGGCGACGTGCTCGCCGAAGTCGACGATCAAGCGCGCCGCGCGCCGATCTCGGAGATCGAACTCGAACTGAAGTCGGGCGACGAAGCGGCGCTTCACACGCTCGCCGCCGAACTCGGCAAACGGATTGCCGGCCTCGCGCCGGATGACATCAGCAAGGCGCAGCGCGGCTATCGGTTGCGCGCGGGGTAAGCGCGGGATGGGCGCGGGATGGGCGGGGGTTGCCGAAACCCGCGGCGCCTCATGCGCTCGCTCGCCGCAACTTGAGCTAGCCAGCGTTTGCTGCGACACTTCCCCGCCATGACCTCCGCTACCCGTACCCGCTCCAGTTCGCCGCAGGCGTCGTTGTTCGACGATGCCGCGCCAGCTCCCGCCGCAGCCTCGGCCGACACCACCTCCGCCGCCCCGCCCACGCTCGAAGCCCAATTTGCCGCGCTGCCGGCGGCTTGGCGTGCGCATTTGAAACCCTTCATCGACAGCGACACCTACGCGCCGCTGTGCCGCTTCGTCGACGGCGAGCGTGCCGCCGGCAAAACCATCTATCCCGCCGACGTGTTCCGCGCGCTGCGCCTGACGAGTCCCGACGAAGTGAAAGTCGTGATCCTCGGCCAGGACCCGTACCACGGCGAAGACCGCGGCACACCGCAGGCGCACGGTCTCGCGTTTTCGGTCGCGCCGCACGTGCGGCCGCCGCCGTCGTTGCGCAACATCTTCAAGGAAATCGGCGCGAGTCTCGGTCACGCAACGCCGCAGCACGGGTGCCTCGACAGCTGGGCCAGACAGGGCGTGCTGCTGCTGAACACGGTGCTGACCGTCGAGCGCGACAGCGCCGCGAGCCACGCGAAACGCGGCTGGGAAAAATGCACGGACACGCTGATCCACGAACTGGCGACACGGCATCAGAACCTCGTGTTCATGCTGTGGGGCGCGCATGCGCAGGCCAAGCGCGCGCTGCTCGGCGGCAAATCGCACTATGTGCTGGAGGCGCCGCATCCGTCGCCGTTGTCCGCGCATCGCGGCTTTCTCGGTTGCGGTCATTTCGCGAAGGCGAACGAATATCTAATGCAGCACGGCCGCGAGCCGATCGACTGGCGTCTGCCGGACGACGCGCAAATGCTTGCGTGACGGCGTCGTCGTCGGAAGATGTCGATGCCAAGCGAAAACGCCACGGAGGGTGAACCCATCCGTGGCGTTTTTTATTTCACCGCTTGCGCCGCATCGAAGCGGCGCAACGCGGCACGACGAAGCCGCTTAGACCGCGGCGATCGCTTCGCGTGCCGAGCTCAGCGCGGCGGTCGCGGCGTCCGGGCCCATGTTCAGGCCTTCGGCGTAGATGAAGTTCACGTCGGTCATGCCGAGGAAGCCGAGGAAGCTCTTCAGATACGGCGTCTGGCTGTCGTTCGGCGTGCCGAGATACTTGCCGCCGCGCGCCGACACGACGTACACCTTCTTGCCCTTCACGAGGCCTTCCGGGCCGTTCGCGGTGTATTGGAACGTGATGCCCGCACGCGCGATGAAGTCGAAGTACGTCTTCAGTTGCGACGAGATGCCGAAGTTGTACATCGGCGCGCCGATCACGATGACGTCGGCGGCTTGCAGTTCGGCGATCAGCGCTTCGCTGCGCGCGGCGATGGCGGCCTGTTCCGGCGTGCGCTGCTCGGCCGGCGTGAAAAACGCGCCGAGCACGGCGTCGTCGAGGTGCGGCAGCGGTTCGGCTTGCAGGTTACGGACGACGACTTGCGCGCCCGGATTCGACTGTTGCAGCTTTTCGGTCAGTTCGTTGACGAGAAGTGTCGAGTTCGCGCCTTGCGAACGGGCTGCCGAGTTGATTTGCAGGATCGTGGTCATGGTTGACTCCAGTAGGGGCGCGCAGTGTTGCGCGAGTGGAGCCATTGTGTTTTTTTATCGAGCGGCGAAAAAGCCGTCCAGCGGCGACGGATTGTTGCATGGGTAGAACAATCCACCGCCCTCCTCCACCGATTGATGACAAGACGGGCGACGATCGGTGGACCGCCCAGTGCGGCCCACCGCCACGCCGTTCACTTCGTCAGCCAGCGCTCGAGGGCTTTGCGCGCGGCGGGACGGTGATCGCTGACCGTGAGCTTGTAGCGCGCCACTTCGGGATCGTCGAGCTTCACCTGCGTGACCCGCAGCTCATCGCGGCGGAACGCGTGCACCTCGACTTTCGCGCCCGGCTGATAGCGCGCCAGCAGCGCATCGATATTCCCGCCGCTCACGCGCAGGCCATCGAGCGCGATCAGCACGTCGCCAGCGGAAAGGCCGGCTTTCTGCGCGGCACTGCCCTCGTGCACCGTCGCGAGCGCGCAGTCCGCACCGCCGCGCAGCCGCACGCCGAGCGACGGCTTGCCGTTCTTGTCGACGTCCGGCGCGAGCGTCACGCCGAACGGCGCGAGCAACGCGTCGAGCGGCAGATCGCGCGTGCCGCGCACGCCCTCGGCGAACAGTTCGGCGAGTTCCGCGCCGCTCGCTTCCGCAAAAATCGCCTCGATCTCGCTTTCATCGACGCCGACCGGCTTGCCGCGATAAAAATCACGGCCAAAGCGCTTCCAGAGCAGACGCATCACGTCGTCGAGCGATTTCTGATTGCCGGTTTGCGCGCGGATCGTCAGATCGAACGCGAGCGCGATCAGCGAGCCCTTCGTGTAATAGCTGACGATCGCGTTCGGCGCGTTCTCGTCCTGCCGGTAGTACTTGACCCATGCGTCGAATGAGCTTTCGGCGACGCTCTGCTTCAGGCGCCCGCTGCCGCGCTGCACGCCGCCGATCACCTTGCCGAGCAGGCCGAAATAGTCGTCCTGCGAGATCACGCCGCTGCGCACGAGAATCAGGTCGTCGTAATACGACGTGAAGCCCTCGAACAGCCACAGCAGCGACGTGTAGTTTTCGACGCCGAGGTCATACGGCGCGAACCCGGCCGGCTTGATCCGCTTCACGTTCCACGTGTGGAAATACTCGTGGCTGCACAGACCGAGATAGGTCCGGTAGCCCTCGCTCATCGCATCGCGGCCCTGCACGGGCAGATCGGTGCGATTGCAGATCAGCGCGGTCGATGCGCGATGCTCGAGACCGCCGTAACCGTCAGTGACGGCCTGCGTCATGAACACGTAGCGCTCGACCGGCGCCTTCTTCGATTTCGGTTCGAACAGTGCGATCTGCGCCTCGCAGATGCGCTTCAGGTCACGGCACAACCGCTCCATGTCGAGCCCGATCACACGGCCGCCGATCACGACGTCGTGCGGTACACCGTGCGACTTGAACGTCGCGAGCGCGAACTCACCGAGCGTCACCGGATGGTCGACCAGCTCGTCGTAGTTCTGCGCGCGGTACTCGCCGAAGCCGTAGCGCCGGGTGCCGCGCGCTTCCGGCAGCGCGGTCGCGACGCGCCAGTCGCGATACGCGGCGCCCTGCGGCTTCTGGATATCGACCACGCACTGCGCGTCTTCATGGCCGAGCGGCGACAGGAACACGCTCGTGCCGTTGAAAAAGCCGATGGTGTCGTCCAGATGCGCGGCGCGCACCGACATGTCCCATGCGTACACCTCGTAGCGCAGTGTCAACGCTCCCTTGACCGGCGCGGCCTGCCACGTGTGCTTATCGACCTTCTCGACGCGCACCTTGCGGCCCGCGTCGTTGACCGCGCGCAGCGTCACGATGTTGCGCGCGAACTCGCGCACCATGTAGCTGCCCGGAATCCACACCGGCAGCATGAAACGCTGGCCGGCCGGATCGGGATCGGCGACGGTCACGGTGACTTCGAACAGGTGGGCGGCGGGGCTACTCGGAACGATGGTGTAGCGGATCGGCTTCATCGGCGGCGTTTGGGAATGTCAGGAGAGTGAGGCGAAGAAGTTCGGGGCTTGATGCGAAAGGAGGCGCTGCGTGCGCCTCCTTTCGTTTGAACGTTGCATCTGTTGCGCGCCTGAGGCGTGCGGGGTGCTGCGTGCAGCGCGCGGCTCAGTGCACCGCCGACAGTTCCTTGTCGAGCCGGTCGGCCGGCACGGCGCCCGGCAGTCGGCGGCCGTCGGCGAGGAACACAGTCGGCGTGCCCTCGACGTTCATCGAACGGCCGAGCGCGAGGTTCTTGTCGATCGCGGCGGTGTCGCAGGTGGCGGCGGCGGTCGGCGCCTGACGGTCCTGCATCCACGATTCCCACGCCTTCGCGCGATCGGCCGAGCACCAGATCGACTTCGACTTGGCCGTCGAATCCGGCGACAGCACCGGGTACAGGAAGGTGTAGACCGTCACGTTATCGATCGACTGCAGCGTTTTTTCGAGCTGCTTGCAGTACGGGCAGTTCGGATCGGAGAACACCGCGATCTTGCGCGCGCCGTTGCCGCGCACGACCTTCACCGCGTCGCCGAACGGCAGGGTCGCGAAGTCGATGCGGTTGGTTTCCGACAGGCGTGCCTCGGTCAGATTCTTGCGCGTCTTCGAGTCCACCATGTCGCCGAGCATCAGGTAGTCGCCGGTCGCATCGCTGTAAATGATCTGCGTGCCGAGGTTCACTTCGTACAGGCCCGCGATCGGTGTCTTCGACACGCCCTTGATCGTCACGTCGGACAGACGGTTTTGCAGGGTGGCTTTGAGCTTGTCGGTGGTCTGGTCGGCCTGCGCCGAGCAGCCGAGCGTGACGGCAGCGATCGCGAGGGCGGCGGCGGCGATGCGGAAAGTCTTTTTCATGCTGGAGTCCTGGGGGTCATTCGCGCACCTGCGCGTTCGTTACGTTCCGGCCGCGCGCTTTGGCCGCCTATCGGTTCGATCAGGTTCGATCGGGTTCGGATAAGGGCCGGATAGGGGCGGATCGCAGCGCGTCGATCCGGTCATGATACCTGTCCCGGGCGCCCGTGACCGGCCATCGGCTATCCGCGCGACGCTTCGTTGCGGTTTACCCCAGCGCGGCCGACACGAGCCAGCGCTTGATGAACGGCTGCGCGCCGACGAACGCCATGCCGGTATTGCGCACGGCGCGCGCGAGTGGACCGGGCACCGCAAACAGTTTCTGCAGGCCGTCGGTGGCGATCATCAGCGCGCGGATGTCTTCGCGGCGCGCGCGTTCGTAGCGACGCAGCAGCACCATGTCGCCGAGATCGCGAAACGACTCCTTGCCACCGATCGTGCTCGCGAGCGCGGCGACGTCGCGCAAGCCGAGGTTCATGCCCTGCCCCGCCAGCGGGTGGATCAGATGCGCGGCATCACCGACCAGCGCGACACGCGGCGCGACCAGCCGGTCGACAGTTTGCAGCGCGAGCGGGAAGCCCTGCGCGGGCGTGACACACTCGAGCGCGCCGAACTGTTCACCGCTCACGTGCTCGACTTCGGCGGCGAGCCGCTCGGGATCGAGCGCGAGCAATTGCTCGGCGTGTTCGGTGCGGGCCGACCAGACCAGTGACAGGTGGCCGTCCGGCATCGGCAGCAACGCGATGATCTCGCCGTCGCGGAACCACTGATACGCGGTTTCGCCGTGCGGTTTCGCTGCCTTGAAATTGGCGACCACGCCGATCTGTCGGTAGTCGCGGCGCACCATCTTCGAGCCGATCTGCGCGCGCACCCACGAGTGCGCGCCGTCCGCGCCGACTACCAGGTCCGCTTCGAGCACGTTGCCGTTCGCGAGGCCGATGCTCGCGCTGTCGACGGAGAAATCGAGTGCCTGCGCGCGCGTGTCGATCCATGTGAGGTTCGGCTGGAAGCGCAGCGCGGCATCGAGCGCGCGCTCGATCACCGACGACTCGACGATCCACGCAAGCTGCGGCACCGATGCCTGAAACGCGGAGAAATGCAGTTCGGCGTGCGCGTCGCCGTAGACGCGCATGTCGTAGACGGGACCAAGCCGTGAGTGATCGAGCGCCTGCCAGACCCGCAGCCGTTCGAGCAAGTCCTGCGAACTCGACGACAACGCATAGACGCGCGAGTCGAAGGCAGCACCCGCCGGCAGCGCCGCGCAAGGCTGCGCGAGCAGTGCGACGCGCAGTCCGGCTTGCGTGAGCGCGAGCGCCGCGGTCTTGCCGACGAGCCCGCCGCCGATCACGGCGGCATCAAAGGTCTGGTGGTGTGCGTTCATGCGCGCATTATAGCCGCGGGGGGTGCGGGGGACGGATCGACGGGCGCGGGCATTTGGGGCTCCATGCGCGGTCCCCTGATGGGTCGTGCTAACGCGTCGATGCGCTCGCCGCGAGCGCCGCGTTCGCCTCGCGCATGCGCATGAAATCGCGATCGGACGAGAGGTTGCGCCATGCCGCCGCCTCGAGCTCGGCCTTGCGATCGCGCTGATCGCTGCGCACCGCGCAGTCGGGGAACACGCGGTCGAACACGCTCCACAACGAGTCGTAGTCGTTCTTGTCAGCGAACCGTGCGATGTCGGCGCGATCTGCGTGCGACAGGTGGGTCGACAAACAGTCGATCGTCTGACGGTCGGTGGTTGCCTGCGCTTCGTCGAAATCCGGCGCGACCCATGCCGCGACCACGCCCACCACGATCGCGGCGGCGACGCCGATTCCGACCCATCTCATCATTCGCACGCTGGTCCCCCGGAAATGGAGCTCTGCCGGCTTTGAACTGACAATTTTACAGTGGCGATGCGCAAATGCGCCGCCCGGTCCGCGCGGGCGAACGGGTTACAATTGCGCTTTCCGTGAAAACTCGCACTCAATCGTCGAGCCAACGCCCCGATTCGGTGACTTGTCCGCTCCGCTGAGCCTGCCGCGCCCCTCCTGACGCGAAGGCTTTCCGAATCCGCGCGCAGCGTCGAGCGCATCACGCAACCTACTGATTCACTGAAGGATTTCCATGAGCCTCCAATGTGGCATCGTCGGCCTGCCTAACGTCGGCAAGTCCACCCTGTTCAACGCACTCACGAAGGCGGGCATCTCCGCTGAGAACTATCCGTTCTGCACGATCGAGCCGAACGTCGGCATCGTCGAGGTGCCGGACGCCCGTCTGAAGGCGCTTGCCGAGATCGTCAAGCCGGAGCGCATCCTGCCGGCGGTGGTCGAGTTCGTCGACATCGCGGGTCTGGTGGCCGGCGCGAGCAAGGGCGAAGGCCTCGGCAACCAGTTCCTCGCGAACATCCGCGAAACCGATGCGATCACACACGTCGTGCGCTGCTTCGAGGACGACAACGTGATTCACGTCGCGAACAAGGTCGATCCGCTGTCGGACATCGAGGTGATCAACACCGAACTCGCGCTTGCCGACCTCGGCACCGTCGAAAAGGCGCTCGCGCGCTACTCCAAGGCGGCCAAGTCTGGCAACGACAAGGAAGCCGTGAAGAACGTGGCGGTGCTGGAGAAGGTCCGCGCGCAACTCAACCAGGCGAAGCCGGTCCGCGCGCTCGATCTGAGCGATGAAGAAAAGGCCACGCTCAAGCCTTTCTGCCTGATCACCGCGAAGCCGACGATGTACGTCGCCAACGTGAAGGAAAACGGCTTCGAGAACAATCCGCACCTCGACGCGGTCACGAAGTTCGCGGCCGCGGAAGGCTCGCCGGTCGTGGCCGTGTGCGCGGCGGTCGAAGCGGACATCGCCGACCTCGACGAAGCCGACATGGAAGTATTCCTCGCCGACATGGGCATGGAAGAGCCGGGCCTGAACCGCGTGATCCGGGCGGGCTACAAACTGCTCGGCCTGCACACCTACTTCACGGCCGGCGTGAAGGAAGTGCGCGCGTGGACGATCCACATCGGCGATACGGCGCCGAAGGCGGCCGGCGCGATCCACACGGACTTCGAGCGCGGCTTCATCCGCGCGCAGACGATCAGCTTCGCCGACTACATCACCTACAAGGGTGAACAAGGCGCGAAGGAAGCCGGCAAGATGCGCGCGGAAGGCAAGGAGTACGTCGTGCACGATGGCGACGTGATGAACTTCTTGTTCAACGTGTAAGCGCGAAGCGGCGCACACTGCGCTGCCCGAGTAAGGCCCGCGAACCCTCAGGGGTTGCGGGCTTTTTTGTTTGCGCGCTACGGTTTGCGCAGTGCGTCGAGACAACGGGCCTTGATGTGCGGATTTGCAGTGGTGATCGCCGAGACAGCGTGCAATGCTTTGGCCTTGTAGTTTTTCGGCGCATCGTCAATAAACGGAATGCCGCACACACGTGATATCGCCAGAACGTGGCCATCGCCTTCGAGCGGGTCTACGACCTTCAAGACGGCCGCGGGATTTCTCGGCAACGCATAGGCAAGAGCGATTCCCAACCCTTCCGCGTTGGCACCGTCGGCCCCGACAGCCAGTTTGGGCGCAGGTGCGACCCAATCTGCGCGGCCTGTCCCTATCTGCTCGAAAAGCCTATCGACAGCCGCTTCGTCCAACGACCTGAAAAACGCGCTCGCCCCTTTCCGGCCGATCGCCGCTGATACCTCGGCGGGCGTGTTGCTTTGCACGGCCCCCACCGCTGCTGACGCACACACCAAGATCAGGAGTGCAAGGAGTTTCTTCATCGTTCTACCCGAAGCTGGTGGTCACCGCTTAACCAGATTCGCTCGCGGACGGCGCGGTTCGAAATAACGATGCATCCGTTCGACGCGCTACCTGGATGACTCTTGCTGTCGCCATGCATGAAGAAGGCATTCCGGCCGAAGGTTGGCGAATGTCAAAAGTGGTAATGGTCGCGCAAACACATCTATGCGGCCCCATGCAATGAGCTGGATCGCGGACGATCTTCCCGAATAGAGTCCCATATATTTCCTTTCCATGACAGCCGATGCTAAATTTCGGCTTCCGGCGCGCCGCCACCCATGGTCCGCGCCACCCGGCCACCGACGCCGGAATGTCATCGAACACAAATAGAATCGCGCGATTCGCGTCCGCGCCCTTACGAACAGGAGATAAATCGATGAATTACAAGCCGCTGTTCCGCTCACTTTCCGTCGCCGCTGTATTGAGCATCGGCGTCAGCCAGGCGGCTCACGCCGCGACCGAAATCCAGTTCTGGCATGCGATGGAAGCCGCGCTGGGCGAACGTCTGAACGACATCGCGAACGACTTCAACAAATCGCAGAGCGACTACAAGATCGTGCCCGTGTTCAAGGGCACCTACGACCAGACCCTCGCCGCCGGCATCGCCGCCTATCGCAGCGGCAACGCGCCGGCGATCCTGCAGGTCTACGAAGTCGGCACCGCAACGATGATGCAGGCGAAGAAAGCCATCGTCCCGGTCACGCAGGTTTTCAAGGACGCGGGCGTGCCGCTCGATCAGAAGGCCTTCGTGCCCACCATCGCCAGCTATTACAGCGACTCGAAGACCGGTGAGCTGATTTCGATGCCGTTCAACAGCTCGACGCCGGTGCTGTACTACAACAAGGATGCGTTCAAGAAGGCCGGCCTCGATCCGAACCAGCCGCCGAAGACCTGGGCCGAGTTGCACGCCGATGCGCAGAAGCTGAAGGCCGCGGGCCTGTCGTGCGGCTACTCGTCGGGCTGGCAGAGCTGGATTCAGCTCGAGAACTACAGCGCGTGGCACGCGGCGCCGTTCGCGTCGCGTAACAACGGCTTCGACGGCATGGACGCCCAGCTCGAATTCAACAAGCCGCAGCAGGTCGCGCACATCCAGTTCCTGCAAAGCATGGCGAAGGACGGCACGTTCACCTATGTCGGCCGCAAGGACGAACCGGTGTCGAAGTTTTATAGCGGCGACTGCGGCATCATCACGAACTCGTCGGGCTCGCTCGCGACGATCAAGAAATACGCGAAGTTCAGCTTCGCCACCGGCATGATGCCGTACGACGACAGCGTGAAGGGCGCGCCGCAGAACGCGATCATCGGCGGAGCGAGCCTGTGGGTGCTGTCGGGCAAGGACCCGGCCGTCTACAAGGGCGTCGCAAAGTTCCTCGCGTATCTGGCCACGCCGCCGGTCGCCGCGAAGTGGCATCAGGACACCGGCTATCTGCCGATCACGACCGCCGCATATGATCTGACGCGCCAACAGGGGTTCTACGACAAGAACCCGGGCAGCGACACCGCGATCCGCCAGATGCTTAACAAACCGCCGCTGCCGTACACGAAGGGTCTGCGTCTGGGCAACATGCCGCAGATTCGCACCGTGATCGACGAAGAACTCGAGCAGGTGTGGGCGGAGAAGAAGACGCCGCAACAGGCGCTCGATTCGTCCGTCTCGCGCGGCGACGAACTGCTGCGCCGCTTCGAAAAGGCCGGTAGCTAAGCATCGCCGGCTGGCAGGGTTCCGGCGCGCTTGCGCCGGAACCCGAAGTCGTTGCAACACATCTCGAGAATCCCGATGGATAAGCGCTCTTACTTCGGCACCAGCGCGCTGCCGTACCTGCTCGTCGCGCCGCAGCTGATCATCACGCTGGTGTTCTTCCTGTGGCCGGCCGGCGTCGCGCTCTGGCAATCGACGCAAACTCAGGACGCGTTCGGCACGTCGAGCGAGTTCGTCGGACTCGCGAACTTCAAGCAGCTGTTCGCCGATCCTTTATATCTCGCGTCGTTCAACACGACGATCGTGTTCTGCACGCTCGTCACCGTGTCGGGCCTCGTGATCTCGCTGTTGCTGGCGGTCTGTGCGGACCGCGTGATGCGCGGCGCGAAGGCCTATCAAACGCTGCTGATCTGGCCGTACGCGGTCGCGCCCGCGATCGCCGCGGTGCTGTGGTCGTTCCTGTTCAACCCGAGCATCGGCCTCGTCACGTACGCGCTCGCGAAATACGGCGTCGTGTGGAATCACGCGCTGAACCCCGGTCAGGCGATGTTCCTCGTCGTGCTCGCATCGGTCTGGCAGCAGATCAGCTATAACTTCCTGTTTTTCTACGCGGGGCTGCAGGCGATTCCGCGCTCGCTGATCGAAGCGGCCGCGATCGACGGCGCCGGTCCGGTGCGGCGCTTCTTCGGCATCGCGCTGCCGCTGCTGTCGCCGACCACGTTCTTTCTGCTGGTGATCAACATCACCTACGCGTTCTTCGACACCTTCCCGGTGATCGACGCGGCGACCGGCGGCGGACCAGGCCAGGCGACCCGCACGCTGATCTACAAGATCTTCGCCGAAGGCTTCCAGGGGCTCGACATCGGCAGCTCCGGCGCGCAGTCGGTCGTGCTGATGATCATCGTCGTCGCGCTGACCGTCGTGCAATTCCGCTTCATCGAACGCAGGGTTCAATACTCATGATCGAGAACCGACGCGGTTTCGACCTGTTCTGTCACGCGGTGCTGATCATCGGCGTCGCGCTGGTGGTGTTTCCGGTGTACGTCGCGTTCTGCGCGGCGACGATGAGCGATCACGAGGTGTTCATAGTGCCGCTGTCGCTCGTGCCCAGCACGCACCTGTTCGAAAACATCGTCACGATCTGGACGCAGGGTACCGGCAACGCGGCGGCGCCGTTCAACCGCATGCTGCTCAACAGCCTCGTGATGGCGCTCGTGATCGCGGTGGGCAAGATCGCCGTGTCGATGATCTCCGCGTACGCGATCGTCTACTTCCGCTTTCCGTTTCGCACGGCCGCGTTCTGGCTGATTTTCATCACGCTGATGCTGCCGGTCGAAGTGCGGATTTTTCCGACCGTGCAGGTGGTGTCGTCGATGCATCTGAGCAATACGTACACCGGTTTGACGCTGCCGCTAATCGCGTCGGCGACCGCGACGTTCCTGTTCCGCCAGTTCTTCAAGACGCTGCCCGACGAGCTGATGGAAGCCGCGCGCGTCGACGGCGCGGGCGCGCTGCGCTTCTTCTGGGACGTCGTGCTGCCGCTGTCGCGGACCACGATGGCCGCCCTCTTCGTAATCACGTTCATCTACGGCTGGAACCAGTATCTGTGGCCGATCCTGATCACGAGCCAGCAGTCGCTGACCACCGCCGTGATCGGCATCAGAGGGATGATCGCCTCAGGCGATACCGCGACCGAATGGCATCTGGTGATGACGGCCACGCTGCTCGCGATGCTGCCGCCGCTCGCCGTCGTGCTGACGATGCAGCGCTGGTTCGTGCGCGGCCTCGTGGACTCGGAAAAGTGATCCGGTATGGCGGACTGCGACAAGCACTCAAAATCAAAGGCTAGAACCGCATGGCTGCACTGACTCTGCAAAACGTTAAGAAAACCTACGACGGCAAACAGTTCGTATTGCACGGCATCGACGTCGACGTCGCCGCCGGCGAATTCGTCGTGATGGTCGGCCCGTCCGGCTGCGGCAAATCGACGTTGCTGCGGATGGTCGCCGGCCTCGAGCGCATCTCCGACGGCAGCATCTCGATCGCCGGCAAGGTCGTCAACGACTTGGAGCCGAAGGATCGCAACATCGCGATGGTGTTCCAGAACTACGCGCTGTATCCGCATATGAGCGTGGCCGAGAACATGGGTTACGCGCTGAAGATCGCGGGCGTCGATCGCGCGCAGATCGCGAAACGCGTCGAAGCCGCCGCGCAGATTCTCGAACTCGGCGCGCTGCTGCAGCGCAAGCCGCGCGAACTGTCGGGCGGACAGCGCCAGCGCGTCGCGATGGGCCGCGCGATCGTGCGCGAACCGGCGGTGTTTCTGTTCGACGAACCGCTGTCGAATCTCGACGCGCGTCTGCGCGTGCAGATGCGCCTCGAAATCCAGCGCCTGCATGCGCGCCTTAAGACCACGAGCCTGTACGTCACGCACGACCAGATCGAAGCGATGACGCTGGCGCAACGCGTGATCGTGATGAACAAGGGCCACGCCGAGCAGATCGGCGCGCCGACCGAAGTCTACGAGCGGCCGGCGACGGTGTTCGTCGCGAGCTTCATCGGTTCGCCGGGGATGAACCTGCTCGAAGGCCGGGTTTCGGACGACGGCTCGACCTTCGACGTCGCCGGCAACGGCCCGAAGCTGCCGCTCGCGGGCGTGCCGTCGATCGGCCGCGAAGTCGCGACGGGCCGCGAATGGACGCTCGGCATTCGCCCCGAGCATCTGAGCCCCGGCACGGCCGATGCGACGCTCACCGTCGATTCCTGCGAGATTCTCGGCGCGGACAATCTCGCCCACGGCCGCTGGGGCAAGCACGACGTGACCGCGCGACTGCCGCACGCTCATCGTCCGGCGGCGGGCGAGACGCTGCAGCTCGCGCTGCCTGCACGACATCTGCACTTCTTCGATCCCGTGACGGGACGGCGCGCGAACTGACACAGCGGCTGGACGCCGCCGCCTGCTCCGGCACGGCGGCGTCGCGCAACGGCTCGAAGATCGGCGACACGGTGCGGGCAAATAGCGCACCACCCGGTGCGTGAAGCGGCCCGCCAGCGTCCGCCCTGCCGCCCGGCCCCCGCCGGGCGAAGTACAATGCGACCTGAACCACATGCCGCGCATGGCAGCGTCGTCGAATCCGACGCCGCGCCGGCCGGCGCCGGGTGCTCCGCCCGGCCCTCACACCGATTACCCATTCAACCCCGACTGCCCGCCCGCACGCGGCCGGCATCGTCAACGTCTACTGCAAGCAAATGGCCCAATACGTTTTCACCATGAACCGGGTCGGCAAAATCGTGCCGCCCAAGCGCCAGATCCTCAAAGACATTTCGCTATCGTTCTTTCCCGGCGCGAAGATCGGCCTGCTCGGTCTGAACGGCTCGGGCAAGTCGACGTTGATTCGCATCATGGCCGGTGTGGACACCGAGATCGAAGGCGAAGCCACGCCGATGCCGAATCTGAACATCGGCTATCTGCCGCAGGAGCCGCAGCTCGATCCGCAGAAAACCGTGCGTGAAGCGGTCGAGGAAGGCCTCGGCGACGTGTTCAACGCCCAGAAAAAGCTCGACGAGATCTACGCGGCCTACGCGGAGCCGGACGCGGACTTCGACGCGCTCGCCGCCGAGCAGGCGAAGTACGAAGCGATCCTCGCGACGACCGACGGCAGCGCCGAGCAGCAGATCGAAATCGCCGCCGACGCACTGCGCCTGCCGGCGTGGGACGCGAAGATCGAGCATCTGTCGGGCGGCGAAAAGCGCCGCGTTGCGCTGTGCAAGCTGCTGTTGCAAAAGCCCGACATGCTATTGCTCGACGAGCCGACCAACCACCTCGACGCGGAATCGGTTGAATGGCTCGAGCAGTTCCTGACGCGCTTCCCCGGCACTGTGGTCGCCGTCACGCACGATCGCTACTTCCTCGACAACGCCGCCGAGTGGATTCTCGAACTCGACCGCGGTCACGGCATTCCGTGGAAGGGCAACTACAGCAGCTGGCTCGATCAGAAGGAAGAGCGCCTGAAGCAGGAAGAAGCGTCGGAGTCGGCGCGCCAGAAGGCGATCAAGAAGGAACTCGAGTGGGTGCGCCAGAACCCGAAGGGCCGTCAGGCGAAGTCGAAGGCGCGTATCGCCCGCTTCGAGGAACTGAACAGCCAGGACTACCAGAAGCGCAACGAAACGCAGGAAATCTTCATTCCGGTCGGCGACCGCCTCGGCAATGAAGTGATCGAGTTCAAGAACGTCAGCAAGTCGTACGGCGATCGTCTGCTGCTCGATAACGTCAGCTTCAAGATTCCGGCCGGCGCGATCGTCGGCATCATCGGTCCGAACGGCGCCGGCAAGTCGACGCTGTTCCGGATGCTGACCGGCCGCGAACAACCGGATTCGGGCGAGATCGTGCAGGGCCCGACCGTCAAGCTCGCTTACGTGGACCAGAGCCGTGAAGCGCTCGCAGCCAACAAGACGGTGTTCGAGGAAATCTCGGGCGGCGCCGACGTGCTGACGGTCGGCAAGTACGAAACGCCGTCGCGCGCGTATATCGGCCGCTTCAACTTCAAGGGCGGCGACCAGCAGAAGATCGTCGGCAATCTGTCGGGCGGCGAGCGCGGTCGTCTGCATCTGGCGAAGACGCTGATCGCGGGCGGCAACGTGCTTCTGCTCGACGAACCGTCGAACGACCTCGACGTCGAAACGCTGCGCGCGCTCGAAGACGCGCTGCTCGAATTCGCGGGTTCGGTGCTCGTGATCTCGCACGATCGCTGGTTCCTCGACCGTATCGCGACGCATATCCTCGCGTTCGAAGGCGACTCGCAAGTTACGTTCTTCGACGGCAACTACCAGGAATATGAAGCGGACAAGCGCGCGCGTCTCGGCGAGGAAGGCGCGCGCCCGAAGCGTCTGCGCTACAAGCCGATCTCGCGTTAACAGGCGGGGCACACCGGCCCGTCTGGCGCAATGCCGGACGGGTCCCGGGGCATGCGCGTTGCTATTCGTCACTTGATGGAGGCGCGCGTGACAGTCCCGCGCATACGACAGACGGTCAACACGGCGCCGCGCGACGCGCAGCGCGTTGACGAGGAGACACAGGCATGGCGATGTCGAAGGGCAGGCGCTGGATCGTCGTCGTGGGCGGAACGCTATTGGCGTTGATTCTGATCTTGATCGGCGCGATGCAATTCGCGCAACAGGAAGTCAAGAATCGCGTCAGCGCGGCGCTCGGCCCGCTCGGCAGCGCCGACAGTATCGACGTCGGCCTCACTTCGGTACACCTGACCCATGTCGTGCTGAAAGCGCCGCCGGGCTGGCCGGCGGGCGAACCGCTACGCGCCGACGAAATCACGATCACCCCCAACGTGCGCGATCTGATCGCGCGGCGCATGCATATCCGCGAGGTCGTCGTGCGCGGCTTCGACATGGCCGTGTTACGCACGAAGGACGGCTCGCTGATTCTGCTGCCGAACCTGCGCGAATCGCTGAACCGCGGCGATCATCCGGGCGGCGCCGGCACGGCGGCGTCGATCCCACGCGAAAAACTGGTCGACCATATCCGCTTCGAACACGGCAACTTCCACTTCTACGACATGAGCGTCGGGCCGCCGCCGTTCAAGGTCACGGTCAGCAACGCGAACGCGAGCGTCGACAATCTGCATCTGCCGTCGCTTGCGGAGCCGACCAACGTCAGCGTTCGCGGCGCGCTGAAGGGTCCGGCGCATACCGGCACCGTGACGTTCGACGGCTGGATCAAGATCGCCAGCCGCGATTCGCAGACGACGACCACGCTGCATGGTGTCGATGTCGCGATGCTCGATCCCTATCTGCTGAAGAAGGCCGGCACGCGCGCGCAGGTGACGGGCGGTACGGTCGATCTGTCGATCGAATCGACAGTGCGCAACTATCATCTGCACGCGCCCGGCACGGTGACGGTCCACAATCTGCAACTCGCCGAAACCGACAATCCGCTCGAGACGTTCATGTCGATTCCGACCCGCGCCGCCGTCGCCGCGCTCAAGACGCATGACGGCAACATCACACTGCATTTCGTGCTCGACGGCGATCTGCGCGATCCGAAGTTCTCGGTACGCGAAGGGATCCTCAAGCGCATCGGCGAGGGGTTTGCAAAGGCGCTGGGGGTCAGCGTCGAAGGTGTCGCGAAGGGTGCGGGCGAGACCGTCAAAGGCCTCGGCAATGCGTTGAAGAATCTGCTGGGACAGTAGCGGTAGCGCTCAGCTCAAACCGACAAGCCCAACTCGCGCAGCTTCGCTTCCGTTTGCGCGGCGCTCGTGTGATGCACGCCGTGCCAGCCGAGCGCCGTAGCAGCTTCGGCGTTTTTCGCGTTGTCGTCGATGAAGACGAGTTCGGCCGGCTCGACGCCGGGCATCTGCAGCTCGATGCGCCGGCGCATCTCGGCGAAGATCGCCGGATCGGGCTTCACGAGCTTCACGCGCCCCGACACGACGATGTCGCGAAAGCGCCGCAGCACCGGATAGTGCTCCCACGCATACGGGAAGGTCTCGGCCGACCAGTTGGTGAGCCCGAAGAGCGGCACCTCGGCCACTTCGAGCTTCTCCATCAGCGCGATGCCGTCGTCGAGCACGCCCGCGACCATTTGATGCCAGCGCTCGTAGAACGCGCGGATCAGCGGTTCGTGATCGGGAAACTGCGCGATCAGCTCGTCGGTGGCTTCGACGATCGGCTGCCCGCCGTCCTGGCGGATCACCCAGTCCATCGAGCAGACGTGCGTGAGGAACCAGCGGCGCTCCGATTCGTCGGGAATCAGCTCGCGGTACAGGTACTCGGGACTCCAGTCGATCAGCACGCCGCCGAAATCGAACACCACTGCCTTGATCGCCATGCACCACGCTCCGTTTGCAAGGTCGCCGCTACGCTCAGATCGGTTGCGTGCGCAGTTCGAGCCACGCCTTGGCGTCGCCCGATACATGCGGGGCGAGACGCGCGCGCACCGTCTCGTGATAGGCGTTGAGCCACGCGCGTTCATCGTCGCGCAGCAGCGCCAGCTCGATGCAGCGCGTGTCGATCGGGCACAGCGTCAGGGTTTCAAACTTCAGGAAGTCGCCGAATTCGGTTTTTTCCGCGGCCACGTTCAGCACGAGGTTTTCGATGCGCACGCCCCACTTCCCCGGCCGATACAGACCCGGCTCGTTCGACGTGATCATGCCCTCTTCCATCGCGGTCCACGGTTCGGCCGGCGCGTAGTGCGAGATCACCTGCGGGCCTTCGTGCACATTCAGGAAGTAGCCAACCCCGTGACCGGTGCCGTGGCCATAGTCCGCGCCGGCCTGCCAGATCGGCGCGCGCGCAATCGCGTCGAGCATCGGCGAGCGGATGCCGCGCGGGAATTGCGCGCGTGACAGCGCGATCATGCCCTTCAGCACGACCGTGAAATCGCGGCGCTGTTCGTTGCTCGGCGTGCCGATCGGAACGACGCGCGTGATGTCAGTCGTGCCGCTCAGGTACTGGCCGCCCGAGTCGATCAGCAGCAGGCCGTTGCCTTCGATCACCGCATGCGACTCTTCGGTCGCGCGATAGTGCGGCATCGCGCCGTTCGCGTTGAAGCCCGCGATCGTCGCGAAGCTCAGCGACACGAAGCCGGGACGGCGCGCGCGAGCGGCAGTCAGACGCTCGTCGATCGTCAGTTCGGTGATGCGCTCGCGACCCAGCGCGCTTTCGAACCAGGCGAAGAATTCGGCGAGGGCCGCGCCGTCCTGCTCCATCGTGTCGCGCACGTGCGCGGCATCGGCGGCGGTTTTGCACGACTTGAGGAACGTGGACGGATTGACCGCCTCGACCACCTTGACCGACGACGCCACCGCCTGCAGCGAGCCGTACGTGATGCGGCGCGGGTCGATCAGCAGCGTGCTGCCGGCTGGTAGCGCGGCGAGCGCGTCGGCGGCTTTCGCGTATGGCTCGACGCTGATGCCGTCGCGCGCGAGCACGTCGGCGAGCGCCGGCGACACTTTGCCGTCGGCGATAAAGAGGGACACGCGATCCACGCCGATCAGCGCGTGCGCGACGAACACCGGGTTGTAACTGACGTCGGCGCCGCGCAGGTTCAGCAGCCAGGCGAGGTCGTCGAGCGTCGAGATGAAGTGCCACTGCGCGCCTTTGTCGGCCATCGCGCGACGCACCTGCGCGAGCTTGTCCGCGCGCGCGACGCCCGCTTGCGGCGCAGCGTGCTCGAAGACGGCGTCGGCGGGAAGCGCCGGGCGCTGCGCCCAGATCGCCTCGAACAGGTCGATGTCGGTGCGCAGTTGCACGCCGCGCCCGTTCAGCGCCGCGCTCAACGCACGCGCGGCCGCGACGCCGAGCACCGCGCCATCCACCCCGACCGTGCCGCCGCTCAGGACGTTCTGCCCGAGCCATTCGAAATGCGGCGTCGTCAGCTGGCCGCCGGTCATCTTCATCAGCTCGACACCGGTGCCGGCGAGCTGCGCGGTTGCCTGCTCCCAGTAGCGGCTGTCGGTCCAGACGCCGGCGAAATCGGCGGTGACGATCAACGTGCCGGCCGAGCCGGTGAAGCCCGACAGCCACTGGCGGCCTTGCCAGCGCCCTGGCAGATACTCGGACAGATGCGGATCGGCCGACGGCACGAGGTAAGCGGCGATGCCTTCGCGCGCCATCGCGGCGCGCAGGCTCGCGAGGCGCTCGGGAATGGAGGAGGTTTCGGGGAGTCGGGCGTTCATGGAGTTACCTGCAAGGATTCATCGACGGATTGACCGGCGCGAAAAGAGACCGACCGTCACGGCGACGGCGATCAGCGCGACGGCGGTGCATACCGGCCATTCGAGCATGTCGCCGTCATGGAAAAGACCCGTCACGTTGCCGGCCATGCGCGCGACGCTCGCGCCGAGCACGCCGGCCAACAGCGCGGCCCACCAGCGCGCGCGGCTCAGCCTGCGCAGCGGGTGCAACCACCAGCCCGCGAGGCCGATCACGACGCCGAGAACGAGAATGCCTGGCCACCCCATCAGGCGTGGGCTCCGGATTGGGTGCCGAAACAGGACAAGTTCAATTTCGGATTCGTCTCATAGGACGACGGAGCCGCCAAGGCTAGCATTTTGGCCTCTTTAACTATAGAAGTTCAGCACGGCGCTTTCCGCATAGCGGTTGAGTTTAGGGGTCGGGGTGTACTTAGGCAAGTTGTAAGCCTGACGAAAACCCCTCACGCTCCGCTCGTTGCCAGGCTGACGCCGCGCCATGCGTATCGCACTTATCGAACCCGACCTGCAACACGCCAAGCTGGTCGACCGGCTGATTTTCGCCGGCGGCCATGTGTGCCTTCACTTCACCACCAGCGCCACCTTCCTGCAGCACGCCACCGATGAATTTTTCGATCTGCTGATCACCGAAAGCTGGGCCGGCGACCATTGCGCCGAAGACGTGATCCCGCGCGCGCGCTCAATTCTGCCAGGTCTGCCCATCATGATGCTGATTGCGGCACCGAGCGAATGCCAGATCGTCGCCGCGCTGCACGCGGGCGCCGACGACTGCCTCAGCAAACCGGTGCGCGGCCCCGAAATGCTTGCGCGAGTCGAGGCGCTGCAGCGCCGCGCGGGCCTGCGGCGGCCACCCAAACGTCGGCGCGACGTGATCGGCGGCTATACCTTCGACGCGGCGAATTGCGCCGTGACCTTCCGTGAGATGACCGTCATCCTGACGCCAAAGGAATTTCGCCTCGCGCTGCTGCTGTTCAACAATCTGGCGCGACCGGTGTCGCGCGCGCATATTCTCGAAACCGTGTGGTCGCGCCGGCGCGACGTCAAGTCGCGCACCATCGACACTCACGCGTCGCGCGTGCGCGGCAAGCTGCAACTGCGTCCGGAACTTGGCTACGCGCTGACACCGGTCTATGGTTACGGTTACCAGCTCGACGCGATTCCGCCGGAGACTCAGACAGGCGAGAGCTGACGCATGCTGGGTATTCGGCGTGCAGGATGTGAGAATCGTGAAAACGCTATAATATGAGGCTGAACGATAGCTCCCCCAAATGCAGCTTCTAACGATCGGAATCAACCATCACACTGCGCCTGTCGCCTTGCGCGAACGCGTGGCGTTTCCGCTCGAACAGATCAAGCCTGCTCTGGATACGTTCAAAGGCATTTGGCTGGGCCGCATGGCCCCCAATGCGCCGGAAGCGGCAATTCTTTCCACGTGCAACCGCACTGAACTCTACTGCGCGACCGACGACCTCGCCGCACGCGAAGCCTCGGTACAGTGGCTGTCGAAGTACCACAATCTCCCCATCGATGAACTTGCGCCGCACGTCTACGCGCTGCCGCAGTCCGAAGCCGTGCGGCATGCGTTCCGCGTCGCGTCGGGGCTCGATTCGATGGTGCTCGGCGAGACGCAGATCGTCGGGCAAATGAAGGACGCGGTCCGCACCGCCTCCGAAGCCGGCGCACTCGGCACCTACCTGAACCAGTTGTTCCAGCGCACCTTCGCCGTCGCAAAGGAAGTGCGCAGCACCACTGAAATCGGCGCGCAGTCGGTATCGATGGCCGCCGCCGCTGTACGCCTCGCCCAACGCATTTTCGACAAGATCGCGAACCAGCGCGTGCTGTTCATCGGTGCGGGCGAAATGATCGAGCTCTGCGCGACGCATTTCGCCGCGCAGCATCCGCGTGAACTCGTCGTCGCGAACCGCACGGCTGAGCGCGGCATGCGGCTCGCCGAGCGCTTCAACGGCCGCGCCATTCCGCTCTCCGAGTTGCCCTCCCGGATGCACGAGTTCGACATCATCGTGTCGTGCACGGCGTCCACGCTGCCGATCATCGGTCTCGGCGCGGTCGAGCGCGCGGTCAAGGCGCGCCGTCACCGACCGATTTTCATGGTTGACCTCGCGGTGCCGCGCGACATCGAACCCGAAGCCGGCCAGCTCGAAGACGTGTTCCTGTACACCGTCGACGACCTCGGCGCGATCGTCCGCGAAGGCAATGCGTCGCGCCAGGCTGCGGTCGCGCAGGCCGAAGCGATCATCGAAACGCGCGTGCAGAACTTCATGCAGTGGCTCGACGCGCGCAGCATCGTGCCCGTGATCCGCCACATGCACACGCAGGCCGACACGCTGCGCCGCGCGGAAGTCGAACGCGCACAGAAAATGCTCGCGCGCGGCGACGACCCGGCTGCAGTGCTCGAAGCACTGTCGCAGTCGCTCACCAACAAGCTGATCCATGGTCCTACTCACGCGTTGAACCGCGCGAGCAGCGACAACCGTGACAAGCTGATCGAGCTGATGAGCGGCTTCTACAAACACCCCGGCTCTTCCGAGCGTTAGCGGCGCAACGCTCGCCGCACCCCGCGCGCCACCGCCGTGGCTCGCGAAGTGCTTCCGCCCCGGGCATTCGCCCGTTCCCCTGGCCGCATCCTTTCCGGAGTCCGCTCCGCTACCCGCCCGATGAAAACGAGCATGCAACGCAAGCTCGACCAGCTGACCACCCGGCTGGCCGAACTGAACGACCTGTTGAGCCGCGAGGACATCACCGCCAACCTCGACCAATACCGCAAGCTCACGCGCGAACACGCGGAGCTCGGCCCGGTCGTCGAGCATTACGGGCTATGGCGCCAGGCGCAAAACGACGCGGCCACCGCGCAGGAATTGCTCGCCGACGCGTCGATGCGCGATTTCGCCGAAGAGGAAATCCGCGCGGCGCGCGATCGTATGGAGACGCTCGGCGTCGAACTTCAGAAAATGCTGCTGCCGAAGGACCCCAACGACGAGCGCAACATCTTCCTCGAAATCCGAGCCGGCACCGGCGGCGACGAATCCGCGCTGTTCGCTGGCGATCTGCTGCGCATGTATCTGCGCTATGCCGAGCGCAATCGCTGGCAGGTCGAGATGATGTCGGCGAGCGAATCGGATCTCGGCGGCTATCGCGAACTCATCGTGCGAATTGCCGGCGATGCCGCGTATTCGAAGCTGAAATTCGAGTCCGGCGGGCATCGCGTGCAGCGCGTGCCGGCCACCGAAACGCAAGGCCGCATCCATACTTCGGCCTGCACGGTCGCGGTGATGCCGGAAGCGGACGAGATCGGCGAGGTCGAGATCAATCCGGCCGATCTGCGTATCGACACGTTCCGCGCGTCGGGCGCGGGCGGCCAGCACATCAACAAGACCGATTCCGCGGTGCGCGTCACGCACTTGCCGACCGGCATCGTCGTCGAATGTCAGGACGACCGTTCGCAGCACAAGAACAAGGACCGCGCGCTGAAGGTGCTCGCAGCGCGCATCAAGGATAAGCAAACGCACGAGCAGCAGACGAAGGAAGCGGCGACGCGCAAGAACCTGATCGGCTCGGGCGACCGCTCGGAGCGCATCCGCACCTACAACTTCCCGCAGGGGCGCCTCACCGATCACCGCATCAACCTGACGCTGTATCGCCTCGACGCGATCATGGACGGCGATCTCGAAGAACTGATCGCGGCGCTCGTCAGCGAGCATCAGGCCGAGCTGCTGGCCTCGCTCGGCGACGCGGACTGACGCCCCGCCAATGACCGACGCTTCCCCAATCCCGCTAGACCCCGCCGCTCCGCCCGCGACGGCCGACGCGCTATTGCGCGCATCGCCATTGCCGCCGCTCGAAGCGCGGATTCTGCTCACCCATGTACTCGGCTGGCGGCGCACGCAGCTGATCACGCGCGGCGCGGAGCCGCTCGAGCGGGCGAGCGTCGAGCGTTATCGCGCGCTGGAGGCGCGGCGCATGGCCGGCGAGCCGGTCGCGCAACTCGTCGGCGCGCGCGAGTTCTTCGGGCTCGAATTCGAAGTCACGCCGCACGTGCTGATCCCGCGTCCCGAAACCGAGCTGCTGGTGGAGACCGCGCTCGCGGCGATCGAAACCCGGCCGCGCCCACGTGTGCTCGATCTCGGTACCGGAACCGGCGCAATCGCGGTGGCGATCGCGTCGATGCGGCCCGACGCCCAGGTCTGGGCGCTCGACCGCTCGGCCGACGCGCTCGCCGTCGCCGCGGTCAACGGCGCGCGCCTGCTCGACGCGAAGCGCCCCGGCGGCGCCGTGACGTTCCTGCACAGCGACTGGTACGCCTCGCTCGACGCCGCGCCGCGCTTCGACGCGATCGTCAGCAATCCGCCGTATATCGCGAGCGGCGACCCGCATCTGGCCGAAGGCGATCTGCGCTTCGAGCCGCGCGGCGCGCTCACCGACGAGGCCGACGGCCTCAGCGCGATCCGCGCGATCGTCGCCGGTGCCCCCGAGCGTCTCGCCGCCGATGGCGCGCTTTGGATCGAACATGGCTACGACCAGGCGGAAGCCGTGCGCGCGTTGCTGAGCGCGGGCGGTTTTGCCGAGGTCCGCTCGGAGCGCGATCTCGCCGGTATCGAGCGCATCAGCGGGGGCGTGCTGCGCGCCGCGGCGGCCTGAGGGCGGTCGCCGAGGCTAAAACCCCCGGCGCGACGCGGCTACGGCCGCAAGTAGCGAAATCCGCTATCATTTCAGCCTATTCCCATCCTTTATCGGAACCGCAAGGTCAGTCATGGATACGCAACAACGCATCAAGCAAATCGTCGACGGCAACAACGTCGTTCTCTTCATGAAGGGCACGGCCCAGTTCCCGATGTGCGGTTTTTCCGGCCGCGCCATCCAGATCCTGAAAGCGTGCGGCGTCGGTGAAATCAAGACCGTCAACGTGCTCGAAGACGACGAAATCCGTCAGGGCATCAAGGTGTTCTCGAACTGGCCGACCATTCCGCAGCTGTATGTGAAGGGCGAATTCATCGGCGGCTCGGACATCATGATGGAGATGTACGAATCGGGCGAACTGCAGCAGCTGTTCGCCGCGGCCTGAGCGCTCTGCGCTCCGTTCGCTTTATCAGGCGCCGCAAGCCATGCAGCAAGCACGCATCGCGGCGCCCCGCCGGCTGATCGTCGCGATCACCGGCGCCACCGGCGCCATCTACGGCATCCGGCTGCTCGAGACGCTGCGGCGGCTCGGCGGTGTCGAGAGCCACCTGCTGATTTCGAGCGCGGGTTGGCTCAACATCCAGCATGAACTCCAGTTGGGCAAAGAAGACGTGCATCCGCTCGCGGATGTCGTCCATTCGGTGCGCGACGTCGGCGCGAGCATCGCGTCCGGCTCGTTCGCGACTGACGGCATGATCGTCGCGCCCTGCTCGATGAAAACGCTCGCGAGCATCGCGCACGGTTTCGCCGACAATCTGATCACCCGCGCCGCCGATGTGACACTGAAGGAGCGTCGCCGCCTAGTGCTGCTGGTGCGCGAAACGCCGTTGAACCTCGCGCATCTGCGCAATATGACTGCCGTCACCGAGATGGGCGGCGTGATCTTCCCACCTCTGCCCGCGTTCTATAACCAGCCTGCTTCGATCGACGAGATGGTCGACCATACGGTCGCACGCGTGCTCGATCTGTTTGCGCTGGGACCGGCGTTGTCGCCGGCATGGCAAGGACTGCGGGACGCGCAGGATTAGCAGCGGCAACGCGAATTAACAACATTTGCGACACAATCAATTCCCCGCGCGCCCATTTATCAAGCTGGCGTGCGGACCTATATTGGTAGCAACCCAATTTCTCAGTGCCGTGCTGTCACGGCCGCGTTGCTGTCATGAACCGCTTACCTTCGCTTTTCCTGTCCCACGGCTCGCCCACGTTGCCGATCGATCCTTCGATGCCGTCCGCCGAGTTCGGCGCGCTCGGTACGCAATTGCCGCGTCCCGAGGCGATCCTGATGTTGTCCGCGCACTGGGGCACCGCCCAGCCACTCGCCAGCATCGCGACGGCGCCTGAAACCATCCACGATTTTTATGGCTTTCCGCGTCAGCTTTACGAAATCCAATACCCGGCACCGGGCGCACCCGATGTCGCGCGCAGCGCCGCCGCGCTGCTTGGCGCGAGCGGCATCGTCGCGGACGTGCAGCCGCACGGGCTCGACCACGGCGCATGGGTGCCGATGCTGCTGATGTTCCCGCAAGCGGACGTGCCGGTCGCGCAACTGTCGATCCAGCCGCACAAGGACGCCGCGCATCATTTCCGCGTCGGCCGGGCGCTGCGCGCGCTGAAAGACGAAGGCGTGATGGTGGTCGGCTCCGGTCAGATCACCCATAACCTGCGCGCCGCCGATTTCTCCGCTCGCCCGGAAGACGCCGATCCGCGCGTGAGCGAATTCACCGACTGGTTCGAAGACAAGCTCGTCGCGCGCGATATCGACGCGCTGCTCGACTATCGCCGCCAGGCGCCGCACGCGGTGCTGATGCATCCGACCGACGAGCATCTGTTGCCGGTGTTCGCCGCCCTCGGCGCCGCCGACGACGACTATTCGCTTGCGATCCAGTCGCTCGGCACCTACCAGCGTTCGCTCGCAATGACCAACTACGTGTTCGGCACCGCCACCGCCTGATCCGCCGCGGAACCAGCCAGCCGCAACGACCAACGAAAAAGCCCGCCCGATCATCGATCAGGCGGGCTTTTTCTCTACCGCGAAGGACCCGCTTCGAGCGGCCCCTTCGGTTGTGGCGAACGCTCAGTGCGCGCCGATACCTTCGAGCACTTCGTCGTGCACGAGCCGCTCGTCCAGATATTCCGAACGGTAGCCGCTGTTCACGCCCCAGAAGTAGAACACCAACGAGAAGGCGATCACGACGAGCATGTCCCAGCCGTACGGCAGGATGCCGAAGCCGCCGAACTCCTTGCTGCCGATCAGCGACAGGATCGCCATGATCGGAAGATACGCGACCAGCCACCAGGCTGCCTTCAGGTCACGCCCCCAGCCCTCGAAGCCCTGCTTGGCCTGGAAATAAAAGTACACCGGCAGCGCGACGACCATCAGCAGAATGATTTCGCCGGTCAGCGGCCACTTCGCCCAGTACAGGATCAGCGACGCGCAGACAAACGCGAACGGCGCAATCACCTTCATGCCGGCGATGTGCAGCGGACGATCGAGATCGGTTGCCGCGCGGCGCAGCGCCATCAGGCTGATCGGGCCGGTCAGGTACGAGATCACGGTCGCGACCGAGATCACCGCCGCGAGCGAGCTCCAGCCGCGGAAGAAGAACAGGAAGATGAACGACACGAACAGGTTGAACCACATCGCCTGACGCGGCACGCCGTAGAACGGATGCACCTGGCCGAAAATTTTCGGCATCGTGTTGTTGCGCTCCATCGCGTAGATCATCCGCGTCGTGGTCGCCATATAGGTCGTACCGGTGCCGCTCGGGCTCACGAACGCGTCGACGTACAGCAGGAACGCCAGCCAGTTCAGGTTCAGCGCAATCGCCAGTTCCGCGAACGGCGAAGCGAAGTTGAAGTGGCTCCAGCCCTTCACCACGTCGGCCGGATTCACGGCGCCGATGTACGCGATCTGCAGCAACACGTAGATCACGAGCGCGAGCAGGATCGAGCCGATCACCGCAAACGGCACGCTCCTGGCCGGATTGCGCGCTTCACCGGCCAGGTTGACCGGGCTCTGGAAACCGTTGAACGCGAACACGATCCCGCTCGTCGCGACCGCAGTCAGCACCGCCGACCAGCCGTACGGCGCGAACGTGCCCGTCTGGCCGAAGTTCTCGGTGTGGACGCCGGTCATCATCAGACCGACGATCGTCGCGCCCGGAATCAGGAACTTGAAGATCGTTATCGCCGAATTGGCGCGCGCGAACAGCTTGACGCCCCAGTAGTTGAGCAGGAAGTAGATGATCACGAGGCCGGCGGACAGCAACAGACCGTTGGTGGTCAATGATCCGTCGACGAAGAGCGCATGCGCCCAAGGATAGGGCCACGTACTCATGTATTGAATCGATGCTTCGGCTTCGATCGGGATCACCGACACGATCGCGATCCAGTTGGCCCAGGCGCTGATGAAACCGACCAGCGCGCCGTGCGAGTAGCGCGCATAGCGCACCATCCCGCCGGATTCCGGAAACATCGCGCCGAGTTCCGCGTAGGTCAGTGCAATCGCGAGAATCACGACCGCGCCGATAATCCATGCGCAAATTGCAGCGGGACCGGCAATCTTTGCAGCCTTCCACGCGCCGAACAGCCAGCCGGACCCGATGATGGAACCGAGACCGGTCAGCATCAGCGCGAACGGCCCGATGTTCCGTTGTATAGAACTTTTCACGTCTTCTCCTAAATCAGAACCATGTCGGCACCGCCCGACATCGCTTGTGGCGGTGGCAACGGGTGACGCGCATGCAAGCGCGTCCAGATGCGGAACAGGTGCAACCGACGCGCGGCGCGTAGTTTAACGGTTGCACCGGGTTGCTGCAGTGGAACCGCCGGCCGACTAAGGGTTCTCCCTAGCAAAAAATCAGCCCCACGCGCAAGTTTTGTAAGAAATCTTTGCAACAATCCAGCAAAGTTTCGTGCAGACTGTTGACCTTCGTCCGAATTCGCCGTATAACGTTCCAGCAGGATTTCAAGTGGCGAGTGAAGTGGTTCTTTCGTAGTTCGCCCATCAACGGTACTCCGGTTGGTCCCATTACCCCCTTCCTTGATTTTCATGCACCCCGGGCTTCGGCCTTATTCACCATTTTTAGGAAAAAGTAATATGGAAACCGGTACCGTCAAGTGGTTCAACGACGCTAAGGGCTTTGGCTTCATCACTCCGGACGGCGGCGGTGAAGATCTGTTCGCGCATTTCTCGGAAATTCGCGTCGACGGCTTCAAGACGCTGCAAGAAAACCAGAAGGTCACGTTTGAAGTGAAGACGGGCCCGAAGGGCAAGCAAGCAGCTAACATCAAGCCGGTGTAAGCTTCTAGCTTCCTTCTGGACGCAAAAAACCCCGCCTTGGCGGGGTTTTTTTATTTATCTGCGGCGAATCGAAATCAATGGATTAAATTTGCCGCATTCGCAATTCGCGGCGGATTATTTTCCGATTATTCGCGATTATCCGAACACGCGTCGGGCGTGAATACCGAGGCCGGTCGCCACGCTCGCAAGACGGTCGCCGAACACCGCTTTCGCGTCCGGAAACGCGGCCGCCAGCGCGCCCGACAGAAACGCGAGACCGGTCGAGCCGCCGGTGAAATAAATCGCGTCGAGCTCGCGCGGTGCGACACCCGCCGCCTGCACCGTATCGCGCGCAGCCTGCACGATGCGTCGCGTTTCATCCTCGCCGGCTTTGACGAGTTGCGCTTCGTCGAAGGCGAGGCGCAGATCCTCTTCCACTTGCTCGAGATCGATCACGGTCTCGCCGCCCGCTGCAACGCCGATCTTCGCCTCTTCCGCGTGCGCCGCGAGCGCGTGCCCCAAACGCTGTTCGACCACGCGCATCAGCCGGTCGTGGTGCTTCGTCTCGATGAAAAGGTGCCGCATCAGCGCGAGTTCGCTGACGCGCTTCGGCGTGTAGACGGTGTTGATCAGATGCCAGGTCGCGAGATCGAAATAAATCCGGTTCGGGATTTCGCGCCCTTGCGGATCGAGCGATTGATAACCGAGTTCGCGCAGGATCGTCACGAGTTCGACCCGGCGGTCGAAGTCCGTGCCCGCGACGTGCACACCGTGATGCGCGAGCACGTCGTCCTTGCGCTCGACGCGCTTCATCCGCTCCGGCCCCACTCGCACGAGCGAAAAGTCCGACGTACCGCCGCCGATGTCCGCCACAAGCACGAGTCCTTCGGCGCTCAGGTGCGATTCATAATCGAACGCAGCCGCGATCGGTTCATACTGAAAGTGGATGTCGCGCAAGCCGACCGTGCGCGCAGCGGCTTCGAGCTGTTGCTGCGCCATCTGGTCGGCGCGCGGATCGTCGTCGACGAAGAACACCGGGCGGCCCAGCACCGCGCGGTCGATCGCGCCGCCGGCGCTCGCTTCGGCCGCGCGCTTCAGATGGGTCAGGAACGTCGCGATCACGTCGGTGTACTTGATCGCACTGCCATCGCCGAGATCGGTCGTATTTTCGGCGAGTGGCGAGCCGAGAATGCTTTTCATCGAACGCATCAGCCGGCCGTCGAAACCGTCGATGTAGGCGGCAAGCGCCGCGCGCCCGAATTCGGTGGTGTTTTCGTCGGTATTGAAGAAGACCGCGGTGGGCAGCGTCGTGTACGCGCCTTCGACCGGCGCCAGCTTTAGCTGCGGGCCGCTCGGAATCGCAACGGCCGAATTGGAAGTACCGAAGTCAATCGCGCAATAGTTCATGGCAGGAATGGCCGCTCACGGCTGGCGCGCACAGAAAGGGGAGCGGCTTTGTATCACGAAAACTCCGGCAGCATCAACTGAAGCTGACGGGACTGCGGAAAGATCGAGTGAAATCCCGGCGCGGAACGGATCTTGCTGCATCCGACCGGATACGCCGCTCCATTTCGCCATCGAGGAGACTTCGCGTCATGAGCGTGCCGCCCGCCGCCGCCGTCGATGACCACCACGCCATGCTGATCGAAACCGACCTGCCGTCGCGGCTAGACCGCCTGCCGTGGGGCCGCTTTCACACGCTGATCGTAGTCGCGCTCGGCGTGACGTGGTTGCTCGACGGGCTCGAAGTGACGCTTGCCGGTGCGGTCGCGAGCGCGCTGAAAACCAGCCCGGCGCTGCGCTTTTCGAATGCCGACGTCGGCCTCGCCGGCAGCGCGTACATTGCAGGCGCGGTGCTCGGCGCGCTCGGTTTCGGCTGGCTGACCGACCGACTCGGCCGCCGCAAGCTCTTTTTCATCACGCTGACGCTTTATCTGGCCGCGACCGCGGCAACCGCGCTGTCGTGGAATCTGATGAGCTTCATGCTGTTCCGTTTCCTGACCGGTGCGGGTATCGGCGGCGAATATACGGCGATCAACTCGACGATCCAGGAATTCACGCCGGCACGCGTGCGCGGCTGGACCGACCTCGGTATCAACGGCACTTTCTGGGTTGGCGCGGGGCTCGGCGCCGCGGGCTCGCTGGTGCTGCTCGACCCGCATCTGCTGCCTTCCGACTGGGGCTGGCGCGCGTGCTTTTTCATCGGCGCGGTGCTCGCGCTCGGGATTCTGCCGATGCGCATCTGGATACCCGAAAGCCCCCGCTGGCTGCTCACGCACGGTGACGAGCGCGATGCACGGACGATCGTCGAGGGCATCGAAACGCGTTTTCGCGACGACGGCCATACGCTCGCCGACGACGGCCTCACGCGGCTGCGCCTGCGCGCTCGCGACCATACGCCGTTGCGCGAGGTGTTCCATACGCTGTTCAACTTGCACCGGCGCCGCTCGCTGGTCGGTCTCACGTTGATGACCGCGCAGGCATTCTTTTACAACGCGATCTTTTTCACCTACGCGCTGGTCCTCACCGACTTCTATCACGTGCCGGGCGGCGACATCGGCTGGTATCTGCTGCCTTTCGCGCTCGGCAATTTCCTGGGGCCGCTCGTGCTCGGGCGGCTATTCGACGTGATCGGCCGACGCAAGATGATCGCCGCGACGTACGCGATGTCGGCGATCCTGCTGACGCTGTCGGGTTATCTGTTCGAGCAGCAACTGCTGACCGTCGTCACGCAGACGGTCGCCTGGATGGTGATTTTCTTCTTCGCGTCGGCGGCCGCGAGTTCCGCGTATCTGACCGTCAGCGAATCGTTTCCGCTCGAAATCCGCGCGCTCGCGATTGCCGTTTTCTATGCATTCGGCACCGCGCTCGGCGGCATCATCGGGCCGGCGTTTTTCGGTCGGCTGATCGACACGCATCAGCGCAGCGAAGTGTTTTCGGGCTATCTGGTGGGCTCGGGGTTGATGCTCGCGGCGGCGCTCGTCGCGGCGATCTGGGGTGTCGACGCGGAGCGCAAGTCGCTCGAGCATGTGGCGGCGCCGCTGTCGAGCGTGACGGATGAAGAGTACGGCGTGCAGCGCGCCGATGAAAAACGCGCGGACCGTGCCGCGCGTACCTGACTGCCTGGCGAAGTCACGCGGCAAGCGCCGCGAGTCCGTTGCTCAGAACGCCTTCTTCCAGCCGCCGCCGTACGCGATTTCCGCGAGCGCCACGCGCTGACGCGGCGCCTTCTCGCGTTCGCGCAGGACCGGGTCCAGTTTGTCGACGTCGCCGTAATGGCCAAGCGAGATCATCGCGATCGGCTCGACGTCTTGCGGCAATTCGAAGGTGGTGCGGAACGCGTTCACGTCGAAGCCGCTCATCTGGTGCGCGGCGAGGCCGAGCGCGTGCGCCTGCAGCACCAGCGCCATCGCTGCCGCGCCCGCGTCATAGAGCGCGCAGCGATTGACGTCGCCCTTGTTGGTCAAGGTGTGCGCGGTCACGGCGATCAGCACCGGCGCGGGCGCATTCCAGCCCTGGTTGAACGGCACCAGCGTGGCGAAAGCCTTCTTGAACGCGACTTCATCGACGCTGCGATCGAATACGACAAAACGCCAGGGCTGCGCGTTATACGAGGACGGCGCCCAGCGCGCCGCTTCGAGCACGGCGCGCAATTGATCGTGGCTCACCGGCTCGCTCGAAAACGCGCGCGGGCTCCAGCGGCCTGCAATCAGCTCGTGAATGGCAACTTCAGTTGAGGCGGGTTTCTTGGCCATGCGCTTCTCTCGGTAGAAATTCATGATCGTCGGGCGGTTGCCCGAGGCCACATAGCATAACGGGCTTTCGATGCGCGCTCCAACTTGCAGCACGGCGCTATGCGCGCTGGCTGAAAAACCGCGCGCGGCCCGTGATGGGGCCGTGCGTCGTTGCATTACTGACGGCGAATCTGCGCGGTCCGCGAAGGCGATTCAGATTGCCTGCGGCGCCGGCACTTTGGCCGGGCGGTTGATGCGCAGCACGATCACGGCGGCGATCAGGCACAAGCCGCCGGAAATCATCGACGCGACCGTATAAGTGCCGAGGCTCGCGCGCAGCATGCCCGCGCCGAGCGCCGCGAACGCCGCGCCGAGCTGGTGGCCGGCGACCACCCAACCGAACACGATCGGCGCCGATTCCTTGCCGTAGACGTCGGTGGCGAGACGCACGGTCGGCGGCACCGTGGCGATCCAGTCGAGACCGTAGAACACCGCGAACAGCGGCAACCCGAAAAAGTCGATGCCGAACGCATGCGGCAGATACATCAGCGACAGGCCGCGCAGCCCGTAGTACCAGAACAGCAGCACGCGGCTATTGAAGCGATCCGACAGCCAGCCCGACAGCGTGGTGCCGAACAGGTCGAACACGCCCATCGCCGCGAGCAGCGACGCGCCCTGCACTTCGGTCATGCCATAGTCGCCGCACATCGCGATCAGATGGGTGCCGACATAGCCATTGGTGCTCGCGCCGCAAATGAAGAAGCTGAAGAACAGCAGCCAGAAATCGCGCGTTTTGCTCGCCGACGCCAGCGTGCCGAACGCGATCGAAAGCGGGTTCTGCCTGGTGATGCTCGTGGTAATCGGCGCGTCGTGTGGTTCGCCGTATGGGCGCAGTTGCATGTCGGCCGGATGCTCGGGCAGCAGGAACGCGACGAGCGGAATCACGATGCCCGCCGCGAGCGCGACCACCCACACGACCTGGCGCCAGCCGTAATGCTCGGCGACGGCCGCGAGCAGCGGCAGGAACACCAGTTGGCCGGTCGCCGAACTGGCGGTCAGGATACCCATCACGAGACCGCGGCGCGTCGTGAACCAGCGCGTGACGACGGTCGCCGACAGCGACAGCGCCGCGACCCCGGTCGATCCGCCGACCATCACACCCCAGATCAGCACCATCTGCCACGGATGCGTCATCAGCGACGACAGCGCGACGCCCGCGGCCATCGTGCCGAGCGCGCTCAGCAGCGTCGGACGTACACCGAAGCGCTGCATCGCGGCGGCCGCGAACGGCCCCATCAGCCCGTATAGCGCGATGTTCACGGAGATCGCGAGCGAAATCGTCGCGCGGCTCCAGCCGAATTGGTGCTCGAGCGGCACCATCATCACGCTCGGCGTCGCGCGCGTACCCGCCGCCGCGAGCAACACCAGGAACACCACGGCGACGGTCAACCAGCCATAGTGGAAACGTCCGCCTATCAGTCGCGCAGCCCAGTTCATCGGTTCTCCAATCGACGCGGCCGGGGTGGCGGCATCGTTCGTATTGTTACGGCTTCGGAAAATGATTTGTGACAGATCAGTCACAATGGTGTTGCGATGTTAGTTACTGGTCGGTAACATGTCAAGGCGTCAATTTCATTCGGGTGACTTGCCATGTCCGACAGCGAAACTCTCAAGCCCGCCGCTACTCGCTCGCGGCGTGCGCGCGGCGCACAGACCGCGGGGCCGCAGGCGCAGCAGCATCTGCTGCGCGCGGCTAGCGAGTTGTTCTATCGCGAGGGCGTACGCACGGTCGGCGTCGATGCGGTGGTCGAGCGCGCGGGTGTGAACAAAATGAGCCTGTATCGGCAGTTTTCGTCGAAGGACGAGCTGGTGATGGCGTATCTGGAACAGAAGGACGAGCAGTTCTTCGGCTACGTCGAGAAGAGTTTCGCCAAACATCCGGGCGAGCCGGCGAAGCAGCTTCAGCAGTACTTCGACGACCTCGCGGTGCGCGCCTCGGTCGACCATTACCGCGGCTGCCCGTTCGTGAACGTGTCGGTGGAGTTTTCGGATACCACGCATCCGGCGCGGCAGTTCGTGTTCCGCAACAAGCAGCGCTTGATGGCGCGCCTCGTCGAACTGTCGACGGCGGCCGGCGCCGACGATCCGCAAGCGCTCGCCGATGGGCTCGGCCTGCTGATCGAGGGCGTGTACGCGGCGAGCCAGACTTACGGGCCGGGCTGCGGGCCGATCCTCGCCGCGCCGCGAGTCGCCGCGCAGTTGATTGCGGCCGCTTGCGCAAAGAAGCAGGCTCGCTGAGTCAGTCCGTCGACTGGGTCCTTTAGAATTGCGCGTTTCCCCGTCTCATCCTTCCGCCATGCCGTTGCCCGCCGAATCCCACGACGCCGTTATCGCCACGACCCGTCACTGGCTGACCGAGGTCGTGATCGGCTTGAACCTGTGTCCGTTCGCAAAGGCCGTGCATGTGAAGGAGCAGATTCGCTATGCGGTCAGCGAAGCGGACACGCTCGAAGCTGTACTCACCGACCTGGAAGCCGAACTGCAGTCGCTCGTCGCCGCCGACCCCGCCGCCATCGACACGACGCTGCTGATCCTGCCGCGTGCGTTCGGCGACTTTCTCGACTTCAACGACTGCCTGTTCTTCGCCGACCGCCTGATCCAGCAACTGCGGCTCGAAGGCGTGATTCAGATCGCGAGCTTTCATCCGCATTACCAGTTCGAAGGCAGCGAGCCCGACGACATCGAAAACTACACGAACCGGGCGCCGTATCCGATCCTGCATCTGCTGCGTGAAGACAGCATCGAGCGAGCCGTGCAGGCCTTTCCCAACGCGGAAGAGATTTACGAGCGCAATCAGGAAACGCTGCGGCGCATTGGCCTCAAAGGCTGGGATGCGTTGATGAAACGCTAGGTGAAGCGCCAGGCTGCGCCTCAGGCCGGCACGAAAAAACGCTCCTTAAGCGCATCGAGTCCGAGCGTGTCCAGCACTTCGCCGAGCCGCTCAGCCGGCCGGCGCCGCGGCAGATCCTTGTACTGCGCGATGATCAGCTCGTTTTTCATCGAGTGTTCCCAGCCAACCAGCTCGGTCACACTGACCTGATAGCCATGCGCTTCGAGCTGCAGGCAGCGCAGCACGTTCGTGATCTGACTGCCGAATTCGCGCGTGTGCAGCGGATGCCGCCAGATTTCCGTGAGCGCGTTCTTCAGAGCCTTGCCTTTGTTCTGCCGCAGCACGCCGGCCACCTCGGCCTGGCAGCACGGCACGACGACGATGTACTTCGCGTGCTTTTCGAGCGCGAAACGGATTGCGTCGTCGGTCGCGGTATTGCACGCGTGCAGCGCGGTCACGATGTCGATTTCGGCGGGCAGCTGCGTCGAGGTGATCGACTCGGCCACCGACAGATTCAGAAATGACATCCCCTTGAAGCCGAGCCGCGCCGCCAGCTCTTCGGACTTCGTCACCAGTTCCTCGCGCGTTTCGATGCCATAAATGTGCGAAGCCCCACCAGCGGCGTCCTGAAACTCCTTGAAAAACAGGTCGTACAGGATAAAACCGAGGTATGACTTGCCCGCGCCGTGATCGACGAGCGTCAGCGAACCCTGCTGGTCCTTCAGGTCCTTGAGCAGCGGCTCGATGAACTGGAACAGGTGGTAGACCTGCTTCAGCTTGCGACGGCTGTCCTGATTCATCTTGCCGTCGCGCGTGAGGATGTGGAGTTCTTTGAGCAGTTCGACGGACTGGTTGGGACGGATTTCGTGGGTTTTGCCGGACATCGTGTGGGTCGCCATCAATTGCAGCGCGAACGTGCGACAGATGACGGAAAAAGAGAAAAGTTACTGCCAGTTTACCCAAACTGCGGCATTCCCAGCGAGCACGCCGCGCGGACCGCGCGACATAGGTGCTCTGCTGGGAACACTTCCTGCTCGACAGGCGCTGCGCGGAGGTGTCTCGAGAATGGCTGAAAACAGCTTGCGCGCCGGCTGAGCCCGCGGGTGCAAGCCGTGTCGCCGAAAACAGGAGGCTGTCCGGTCGTGCGACCGGACACGCGAACCGGATGCATGTGGGGAGAGCGGTCCCGCAACGCGGGCCGAACGTTACGTAACCAGCAGCGGCCGGCTTTGCTACCGGTCGCGCGCTCGGAAGATCACCGAAGAGGCGGCAATGGATACGGTACCCAACGGAAATGTCGAACAGAAGTTTCAGGAAATGCTTGCGAAGCTCACCACCGCGCCGGCATGGTCGGAGAAACAGCAACTCGAACTGGAGATGGCTCGCGATATCTCCACGGAAATGCTGCGGCTCGCCGAGGTCATGCGCGACGGCAACGTCGACCTCGAAACTTGCCTGACGATGCTCAAGTACGCCAAGGTGCTCGACTTCGTGATGACGACGCTCGCGTCGCGACGCGACATCAAGCCGCAGACGTTGCGGGTGATCTTCAAGCTCGCCGGGCTGAAGGTCGATGAGGCGTATCCGGGTTAGCGCGTCGGCATGTTGGTTAGGATGGCTTGGTATCGCGTTTCGCGTGTGACCAAAAGACTGCTGCAACATGACCGCGCGCGGGCGGCTAGATGCCGCTCGCGACGCGGGCTTCCACACTCCCTTTGCACGGGTATCTCAAGCGCGCGGCGCCTCGGCGGGCGGCGTTCCCTCATGAAATAGCGTCTTCAGCTGCGCGCGCAGCTCCGGCGAATCCGCGTGCTTGTGAACGCTGACGGCATGCTGGACCGCGGCTTCGAGCAGTTCGCTGTCGCTGTCGGCGGACATCGCGACGGTGCAGTTCATTTCGCTCGGAAATTCGCGGCAGTCGATGTATTTGCGGGTCATGACAATCTCCTTGAACCAGACGATCGAGGAAGATGTGTGAAAAGTATAGGTCGCGTGCGGCGCGAGCCAAGCGGTGAACGCAGTTCGACCGCGTTCGACGGCGTTTGCCGCGCGCCGCGCGCGGTGTGACAATAACGCCCTTCGCGCCGCCCGTCCGTTCGATCGCTGGCGGCGCAGCGCCCTTTTCCCCCGCAGATCTGCCGAACCGCATGCCCTCCTCGCTCGATTCCACCCGCGTCGCCGTAATCGGCGGCGGCCCCGCCGGCCTGATGGCCGCCGAGACGCTTGCCCGGCGCGGCGTGCAAGTCCACGTACATGACGCGATGCCGTCGGTCGGCCGCAAATTCCTGATGGCGGGCAAAGGCGGCATGAACATCACGCATTCGGAAGCGCTGGAGCCGTTTCTCGACCGCTACGGCGCGCGCCGCGACCGCATCGCGCCGCTGCTCGACGCGTTCGGTCCCGACGCGCTGCGCGCCTGGTTGCGCGAATTGGGTGTCGAGACGTTCGTCGGCAGTTCGGGGCGCGTGTTTCCGTCCGACATGAAGGCCGCGCCAATGCTGCGCGCGTGGCTGCATCGACTGCGCGAAGCGGGCGTGCAGTTCCACATGCGTCACAAGTGGAACGGCTGGGTCTCAGTGTCAGAAGACAACGCTGCGCACGCGCTGCGCTTCGCCACGCCCGACGGTGAGCAGACGGTGAGCTACGACGCGGTCGTGTTCGCGCTCGGCGGCGGCAGTTGGCCGCGGCTCGGCTCCGACGCCGCGTGGGTGCCGCTGATGATGTCGCGCGGCGTGCCGGTGATGCCGTTGCGCCCTGCGAACTGCGGCTTCGACGCGGACTGGAGCCCGTATCTGCGCGAGCGTTTCGCTGGTCAGCCGATCAAGACGATCGCGATTTCCTTCACCGATGTAGACGGAAAAGTCCACAATCGACAAGGTGAAATACTTCTGACCGAAACAGGCCTCGAAGGGAGTCTGATTTACGCGCTGTCGGCGCCGATCCGCGAGCGGATTCTGGCCGACGGCGAGCTCATCGTCGGGCTGGATCTCGCGCCAGGCTTGCCGCTCGAGCGGGTCATCGAGGAAGTGACGCGGCCGCGCGGCTCACGCTCGATTGCGAGTCATCTGCATGGGCGGATTGGCATCGGCGGGGTCAAGCTGGCGCTGTTGCACGAGATTCTGTCGAAAGAAGCATTCGCCGATGCGCGCGGTCTCGCCCACGCGATCAAGGCGCTGCCGTTGCGACTGCTGCGCGCGCGACCGATCGACGAAGCGATCAGCACGGCGGGCGGCATCCCATTCGAGGCGCTGGACGCACATCTGATGATCGACCGGATGCCCGGCGCATTCTGCGCGGGCGAAATGCTCGACTGGGAAGCACCGACCGGCGGTTATCTGCTGACGGCCTGTTTTGCCAGCGGGCTCGTGGCCGGCCGGGGCGCATGCGCGTATCTCGAAGCGCGCCGCTCATCGGCGTGACGCACGCACTCGCCGTCACCGCACCTTGAGCCGCCACAACGACGTGATCTCGGCCGCTCGCGCAACATACAGCGGATCGTTCTGATCACTGGCCTTCGGATGCCGTGGACGAATGTCCTCGCGTCCCACCACACTGAGCCCCGCGTGCTCGATCGCCGCCAGCAGCCATGCGCGCGTGCGCAACCCGAGATGCTCGGCGAAATCCGAAATGATCAGCCAGCCTTCGCCGCCCGGTGTCAGATGATCAGCGAGGCCGTTCAGGAAGCCGAGCAGCATGCGGCTGTCAGGATCATAGACCGCGTATTCGAGCGGCGACGCGGGCCGCGCCGGCACCCACGGCGGATTGCAGACGACGAGCGGCGCCCGACCGTCCGAAAACAGATCGGCCTGCACGATCTCGACCTGCCGGGCGTAGCCCAGGCGTGCGAGATTTTCGCGCGCACACGCCAGCGCGCGCTCATCCTGATCCGTGGCGACGATCTTGCGCACGCCGCGTTTGGCCAGCAGCGCGGCCAGCACGCCAGTGCCGGTGCCGATATCGAACGCGAGATCCAGCGACGGCAGCGCGGCGCGCGCGACCAGATCGACGTACTCGCCACGCACCGGTGAGAACACGCCGTAGTGCGGATGAATGCGCTCGCCGAGCGCCGCGATCTCGACACCCTTCTTGCGCCATTCGTGCGCGCCGATCAAACCGAGCAACTCGCGCAACGACACCACCGACGCCTCGCCGGTCGCCGGTCCGTACGCTTCGGTGCAGGCCTGCCGCACGTCGGGCGCGCGGCGCAGGGAAATGCCGTAGTCGGCATCGAGCGGAATCAGAATCATGCCGAGCGTGCGGGCGCGTTGCGACTGCGCCTGCCGATGCAGGTTGAACGCGTCGAGCGGTGTCGCTCCCTGCTTGCGCGCCTTGCGTTCGAGTCGGCGCGTGACCGCCTGCAACAGTTGGCGCGCGTTCTGGAAGTCGCCGTGCCACAACAGCGCGGTGCCTTCGCAGGCGAGGCGGTAGGCCGAATCGGCGGTGGTGCGGTCGTCGGCGACGACGACGCGCTTCGGCGGCGGCACGGCCGCTTCGGAGCGCCAGCGTGCGGTGCGCGGGCCGTCGGCTTCGGGCCAGGTGAGAGTTGCGGGGTTGGTCATGGTGCAATGGAGTCGATGTGACGCCGCCGGCGACGTGGACCGCGGCAGCGGACCGGAACGTCTGGCGGCTGCCCGCCATCCCGGGCGACGCCCGAATAGTACCGTACCGCCGCCGTGCGGCTTCGCGGCGCCGCATGGATTGGTGACGATGATCAGGTAAGTTTAGACGCGCCAAATGTAGACAATAAAGTCCATAATCGACAAGGTGAAAGAGCTATCGTGATTTTTGAGCCGTGAGGCGGCGCACCTCAAGGCATGGGCGCACTTTAGCGGGTCAATTGCAGACCAAAAAGTCTACGATCGACAAGGTGAAAGAGATATTGTGATTTTTGAGCCATTCAGTGACTCACCTGAAACGGCGGGGCGGCCGAAGTTCGGCGACCAAATACTAAAAAGTCCACGATCGACAAGGCGAAGGAGATTGCGTGATGTTTGAGCCATCGAACGGCGCACCTTGGCCCGCACTGCATTTAGGCCCGCCGATTACAGATTAAAAAGTCTACTATGGACAAGGTGAAAGAGATATCGTGATTTGTGAGCTAGCCAGCGGCTCACTTCACACCGCATCCAACGTCTTTCCGGCATGGGCTAAAGACGAAAAAAGCACCGTCGAACTCCAACGGCGCTCGTGGTGACCCGTATTGGCGACTTCTACTGCGTCCCCCGAACGCCGACGAGGTCCAGCTCGATCTGTTCCGCGACCATCGCCACAATGTCGCTCTGTACCCGGCGTTTCAGGAGTACTTCCGCACCTACCGACCGCCTCTGCTGGCGGTGCGGGGCAAGAACGACCCGTTCTTGACCTGTCTGAGCCGGATGCCGCTACGGGCATCTCACGCTATGGCACACCCGAGGAAATCGCGGAGCCGATGGCTTTCGTCATAACGCCGGCAGCACGCAGCACGCTGGACAGGCTCGACGCTGCAGATGGACGGCGGCGAGGTCAAATCGGTCTAGCGCGGCGACTCGACTGACGAAAAAAGAAAAACCCCGCCGAAGCGTGTGCTTCGACGGGGTTTTCAAGCATTTCCAGTTACTGCTGATAAAGCAATCTGGTGCCGGCTGCAGGACTCGAACCCGCCACCTCATGATTACAAGTCAAGCGCTCTACCTGATGAGCTAAGCCGGCATGAGGCCGTGATTCTACTTCATTTCACGATCTTAAGGCGAGCCCTTCCGCCACCTTTCGATCCATCGTCGTCGGGTTGCGGTTTGTCGTCGGCGTCGCTGGCCGCGGCCGGGTCGCCCGGCGCGGTTTCGACGGCGCGCGGCGCCGCCGGCGTGTCCGCTTCGTCCGCGGCATCCGCGCCCGAATCCTGAGCCTCGCCGCCCGCCGATTCGACCGGGAACGCCATACCTTGGCCGTTCTCGCGCGCGTAGATCGCCAGAATATTGGCGACCGGCACTTCGATCTTGTGCGACTTGCCGGAAAAGCGCGCGTTGAACTCGATCCACTCGTTGCCCATCTGCAACTGGCTGGTCGCCTCGAAGCTGATGTTCAACAC
The DNA here is from genome assembly GCF_040965775.1 of Paraburkholderia sp. BR10954. NCBI lineage: Bacteria > Pseudomonadati > Pseudomonadota > Betaproteobacteria > Burkholderiales > Burkholderiaceae > Paraburkholderia > Paraburkholderia sp. BR10954. The sequence continues at coordinate 108,318 of NZ_JBFRCK010000016.1, read as the reverse complement.
GATCTCGTTGTCTCGCACGAACTGACGCGGCACGCGCGTCTGATTGTCGACGCGGACCGCGATGTGCGGTGTGTAGCCGTTATCCGTGCACCACTCGTAGAGCGCGCGCAGCAGATAAGGCTTCGTGGAAATCTCTTGCATCAACAGTCCTCTTGCGGGCGCGGGCGCGCATCGAAGCAATGCGGCGCGCGCACACCAAAGCCAAACTCAACGACGCATCACCTTTTCCGACGGCGTCAGCGCTTCGATATAAGCCGGGCGGCTGAAAATGCGCTCGGCGTACTTCATCAGCGGCGCGGCGTTCTTCGACAGCTCGATACCGTAGTGGTCGAGGCGCCACAAGAGCGGTGCGATCGCGACGTCGAGCATCGAGAACTCTTCGCCGAGCATGTACTTGTTCTTCAGGAAGATCGGCGCGAGCTGCGTCAGGCGATCGCGGATCGCGAGGCGCGCCTTCTCGTGATTCTTCTCCGCTGCCTTGCCCTTCTCGTTTTCGAGTGTGCCGACGTGGACGAACAGCTCTTTCTCGAAGTTGAGCAGGAATAGGCGTGCCCGCGCGCGTTGCACCGGATCGGCCGGCATCAGCTGCGGGTGCGGGAAGCGCTCGTCGATGTACTCGTTGATGATGTTCGATTCGTACAGAATCAGGTCCCGTTCGACGAGAATCGGCACCTGACCATACGGATTCATCACGGCGATGTCTTCCGGCTTGTTGAACAGGTCGACGTCGCGGATCTCGAAGTCCATGCCCTTTTCGAACAACACCAGCCGGCAACGCTGGGAGAACGGGCAAGTAGTGCCGGAATACAGAACCATCATGTTTACGTTTCCTCAAAAAGCTGAAGGGCCAGCGCACGGAAAAACCGTTCAGCAGGTCTTTCCTGGCGCCGGCGCCACGCCGTGTAGCGGCGTGATTATTTGATATGTTTCCAGTACGCGGCGTTCAGTCGCCAGGCGAAAAAGCTCAGGATACCGAGGAACAACACCACCCACACGCCAAGTTGCTTGCGGATTTGCTGCGTTGGTTCGGACATCCATGACAGGTACGACACGAGGTCGGCCACAGCAGAATCATAATCTACCGGCGACATCGTCCCCGGAGTGAGTTGCTGGAAGCCGAGGAATTTGTGTACCTTTTCGCCGGTTCTTTCGTCGGTTTCGTCACCGAATTTCGCCGCCCGCTGCCCCTGAAGCTGCCACAGCACGTGAGGCATGCTCACGTTTTCGTACACCAGATTGTTCCAGCCAGTCGGCCGCGTATCGTCGCGGTAAAAACTGCGCAGATACGTGTACAGCCAGTCCGTGCCGCGCGCCCGCGCCTCCACCGACAAATCCGGCGGCGTCGCCCCGAACCACGATTTCGCGTCGTCCGGGCGCATCGCCACGGTCATCGTGTTGCCGACCTTGTCGGTGGTGAATAGCAGATTCGCCTGGACTTCGTTCGGCGTGATGCCGAGATCGGTCAGGCGGTTGTAGCGCATCAGGTTCGCGCTGTGGCAATTCAGGCAGTAGTTTACAAACAATTGCGCGCCGCGCTGCAAAGAAGCGAAATTGTTCGTGTTGTCCGGCCCGCGACTGAGCGGGAAATTCTCGTCCGCGTGGGCCGGAGCGGCCAACATCGCAAGCACGGTCGCGCCGACCAGCGCGCATATCGAAAGCAGTTTTTTCATCTTTGTGTTCTCCTGGCTCGCGATTAGTGAGGCTTGAACCGCACCCGTTCCGGCGGCTGCTTGAACTTGCCAAGCCGCGTCCAGAAGGGCATGCCGAGGAAAAACGCGAAGTACACCAGCGCGCAGATCTGGGCGATCAGCGTTGCGGCGGGCGATGGCGGCCGCGTGCCGAGGAAGCCGAGCGTCAGGAACGCGATCACGAAGATCCCGAAGAAAACCTTGTGGAAAAACGGCCGGTAGCGAATCGACCTGACCGGCGAGCGGTCCAGCCACGGCAGGAAGAACAGCGAAATAACCGCGCTGCCCATCACGACGACGCCCCAGAACTTCGATTCGGTGAAGACCATCGCGACGATCACCAGCACCGCGAGCACCGGCAAACCGAGTTTCCACTTGCCGCGTGCGCGCACCAGCGCGAGCAACCCGAGTAACGCGATGACGATCATCAGCACGATCTTGAAGGGATCGGTGGTGGCGCGCAGCATCGCGTAGAACGCCGTGAAGTACCACACCGGCGCAATTTCCGGAGGCGTCTGCAGCGGATTCGCGGGAATGAAGTTGTTCGCTTCGAGGAAGTAACCGCCCATTTCCGGCCCGAAGAAGATGATCGCCGCGAAGATTAGCAGGAAGATCGCCACGCCCATGAAATCGTGCACCGAGTAGTACGGGTGGAACGGAATGCCGTCGAGCGGCACGCCATCCGGCCCCTTCTTCGCCTTGATTTCGATGCCGTCCGGGTTGTTAGAGCCGACTTCGTGCAGCGCGACGAGGTGCGCGATCACGAGGCCGACCAGGACCAGTGGAATCGCGATCACGTGGAACGCGAAGAAGCGGTTCAGCGTGACGTCGGACACGACATAGTCGCCGCGAATCCACAGCGACAGATCCGGCCCGATGAACGGAATCGCCGAGAACAGGTTCACGATCACCTGGGCGCCCCAGAACGACATCTGGCCCCACGGCAGCAGATAGCCGAAGAACGCCTCGGCCATCAGGCTCAGGAAAATCAGGCAGCCGAAGATCCATACGAGCTCGCGCGGCTTGCGGTACGAGCCGTACAAAAGCCCGCGGAACATGTGCAGATACACGACGACGAAGAACATCGACGCACCCGTCGAGTGCATGTAGCGGATCAGCCAACCCCACGGCACCTCGCGCATGATGTACTCGACCGACGCGAACGCAAGCGTCGCATCGGGCTTGTAGTTCATCGTCAGCCAAATGCCGGTGACGATCTGGTTGACCAGCACCAGCAATGCAAGCGAACCGAAGAAGTACCAGAAGTTGAAGTTCTTCGGCGCGTAGTACTCGGAAACGTGCTTCTTCCACGTGGCAGTCATCGGGAAGCGCTGGTCGATCCAACCAGCCAGCCCGGTCGTCTCTACTTCGTGTTCGCTCGCCATTACGCTTCTCCTTTTTCGTCCTTCCCGATCACAAGGGCCGTCGCCGACGTGAACATGAAGCGCGGGATGTCGAGGTTCTGCGGGGCGGGTTTGTTCTTGAAGACGCGGCCGGCCATGTCGTAGGTCGAGCCGTGGCACGGGCACAGGAAGCCGCCGGGCCAGTCGTCGGGCAGATTGGGCTGCGGGCCTTCCTGGAAGCGTGGCGTCGGCGTACAGCCCAGATGCGTGCAAACGGCGACGGCAACCAGCAGATGCTTGTTCTCGGCGCGTGAACGGAATTCGTTGTTGCAGTAGTCCGGCAGCGGCATCGAGAAGGGATTCTGCGTGTGGGGGTCCGCTACCTGGCTATCGGCTTTTTGAACATCGGCGAGCATGCGGTCGGTGCGGTTGATGATCCACACCGGCTTGCCACGCCAGGCGACCGTCATCATGTCGCCGGGCTTCAGACCACTGATATCGACTTCGACCGGGGCACCTGCAGCCTTGGCCTTTTCGGATGGTGCAAACGAACTAACAAAGGGTACGACAACGGCAACACCTCCTATGCCGCCTGCTACGGTCGTCGCTACCAGCCAGTTACGGCGGCTGCCATCGACGCGTTCCTCTTCTTTGTCTCGCATCACACGCCCCACTTCTGAGTTGGATTTTTCCTTCACGTCGCTTCTACCGCCGCTAGTTTGCTCGAATGGAGTCGCCATTTACAAGGGCCGATTGCCAAAAACCGTGCGAAGCCCTTGATAACTCAGGGTTTGTCCGTACCGATCGCAAACTTTTTTGTACCTCCTTTTAAGCGCCTTCTACGGTATTCGCGCCTTTTTCTTCGTTAATGCAATTCGCAATTCAAACGGGATTCGGAATGTCGATAAACAAGTGTTCGATATCGAACGATTCGGACAGATGCTTGCCCACCGCCTGCACGCCGAAACGTTCTGTCGCGTGGTGGCCGGCCGCAAGAAAGGCGACGCCGCTTTCGGCCGCCGTATGCATTACCGACTCCGATACTTCGCCGGTCACGTAGACGTCGACGCCCGCGTTGATCGCCGCGTCGAACATCCCTTGCGCGGCGCCCGTGCACCAGCCGACGCGGCGCAGCTGCATATCGGGATCGCCGAACACGAGCGGCGTGCGGCCCAGCGTTTGCGCGATTTCCGCGCTCAGGTGCGAAAGCGAGATCGGCATTGGCAACGTGGCGAGCCAGCCGAGGTCGTTGTCGCCGAAACGCGCGTCGCTGATCCAGCCCATCTTCTCGCCGATCTGCGCGTTGTTACCGAATTCGCGATGATCGTCGAGCGGCAGGTGGTAGGCAAACAGGTTCAGGTCGTTGGCGAGCAGCAGCTTCAGTCGAGCGTGCTTGCGGCCGGTGATCTGCGGCGCCTCGTTGCGCCAGAAGTAGCCGTGATGGACCAGCACGGCGTCCGCGCCCCAGTCGAGCGCGGCCTCCAGGAAGGCCACCGACGCGGTCACACCGGTCGCGAGTTTGTTGATCCGGCGGCGCCCTTCGACCTGCAGTCCGTTCGGGCAATAGTCCTTGAAGCGCGCGGTTTCAAGGAGATTGTTCAAGTACAATTCAAGTTCAATCCGATCCATATAGACCTCTTGTCTTCAGATGCTTAGACGCTTTTGGCTGTTATTTGCCCAAGCGGTGACGGTGCTGTTGGCGCTGATGTTCATCATTGCGACCCTCAAACCGCAGTGGCTGCAGCGTCAAGGACAATTCGGCAGACAACTCGCCGAACCAATCGTGGCGCTGCGGGAAGTGGCGCCGGGCATCAGCAAAGGGCATGCCGAAACGTCGTATGCCGAAGCGGCGCAAAAGGCCATGCCCGCGGTCGTCAACGTGTTCTCCAGCAAGGATGGCTCGCTGCCGCCCGACCCGCGCGCCAAAGATCCGCTGTTCCGCTACTTCTTCGGCGACAGGAACAATCGCAAGCAGCAGGAGCAGCCTGCCTCGAATCTCGGCTCAGGCGTGATAGTGAGTTCGGAAGGTTACATTCTAACGAACCAGCACGTCGTCGACGGCGCCGATCAGATCGAAGTCGCGCTCGCCGACGGCCGCACCGCCAGCGCGAAGGTCATCGGCATCGACCCCGAGACCGATCTGGCGGTGCTCAAGGTCAACATGAGCAATCTGCCCACCATCACGCTCGGCCGGATGGACCAGACCCGCGTCGGCGACGTCGTGCTCGCGATCGGCAATCCGTTCGGCGTCGGGCAGACCGTGACGATGGGCATCGTCAGCGCACTGGGCCGCAACCACCTTGGCATCAATACGTTCGAAAACTTCATCCAGACCGACGCCCCGATCAACCCCGGCAATTCGGGCGGTGCGCTCGTCGACGTGAACGGCAATCTGCTCGGCATCAACACCGCGATCTACTCGCGCTCGGGCGGCTCGCTCGGCATCGGCTTCGCGATTCCGGTGTCGACCGCGCGCAGCGTGCTCGAGAGCATCATCACGACCGGTACAGTCACGCGCGGTTGGATCGGTGTCGAACCGCAGGACGTGACGCCGGAAATCGCCGAGTCGTTCGGGCTCGATCAGAAGTCAGGCGCGATCGTCGCCGGGGTGCTGAAGAGCGGACCGGCCGACCGCGCGGGCATCAAGCCCGGCGACATCCTGACGAGCGTGAACGGCCAGGTGATCACCGATACGACGCGCCTGTTGAACGTGATCGCGCAGATCAAGCCGGGCACGGCGGCAAAAGTGCATCTGGTACGCAAAGGCCATCAGATCGATCTCGACGTGATGATCGGCAAACGCCCGCCGCCGCCGAAACAGCCGGAAGACGAAAACGGCGGCGATCAGCCGGACGACGAAGGTGGTTGAGGTCAAGGCCGCGACGAACGCAACGAAAAAGGGCAGTCCGTGATGAACTGCCCTTTTCATGTGACGCCGGGCACCGAGTCCCGGCACCTCAATTAGACGGCGGCGGACTCGCATCCTCGACGACCACCGGCTGCTTGCCGACGATCAACCGCGCCGCGACGATGCCGGCTTCGTACAGCAGAATCAGCGGAACCGCGAGGATCAGCTGCGAAAACACGTCCGGCGGCGTCACGACGGCCGACACCACGAACGCGCCGACGATCACATACGGCCGGATCTCCTTCAGCTTCTTCAGGGTCACCACGTTCATCCGCACCAACAGGACGACGACGATCGGCACCTCGAACGTGACACCGAACGCGATGAACATCGTGAGCACGAAGCTCAGGTAATTGTCGATATCGGTTGTCATTTCCGCGCCGAGCGGCGCGTTGTAGTGCGCCATCACGCGGAAGATGGTCGGAAACACGACGAAATACGCGAACGCCATGCCGCACAGGAACAGCGTATAGCTGCTCGCCACCAGCGGTGCGACCAGCTTCTTCTCGTGCTGATAGAGTCCCGGCGCGACGAACGCCCAGATCTGGTACAGCACGACCGGCAGCGCGATCACGAAAGCGACCAGCATTGTCACCTTCATCGGCACGAAGAACGAGCCGGTGACGTCGGTGACGATCATCTTGCCGTCCTTCGGCAGATTCATCATCAGCGGCCGCGCGAGCAGTTTGAAGATGTCCGGCGCCCAGTACACGAGCCCGATAAACACGACGATGACGGCGAGCCCCGCACGGATGATGCGGTCACGCAGTTCGACGAGGTGGGAAATGAAGGTCTCTTCGGCGCCTTCGTTCTGGGATTGCTGGGGGTCGCTCACACCGGCCCTCGGTTAGGGATTGTCGATCTGAACATCAGAAAAACCGCGTCGGACGACGCAGGTTGGCAGGTGTGTGCCGCGCAACGCGCGCGGCGCCCGACTGCACGCGCGTGCGGCGCAGGCTCGCTCGCTTGTACCAGGTGGGGGTGGCGCTTTGCTGGACGCGCCAGTTCTTGCGTTTGGGCGCGGCGGCCGGTGTACTGACCGGCCACGAGGTGGCACCGGTGCTGCCGCTGACGCCGCTGCCGGCGTCTTCGAGCGCGCCGCCGGCGATACTCGGCGACACCGACGTACCGCTCTTCCATGCCTCGTTCAGTTCATTCTCGTGCTTGCGCAGATTGTCCTGAACCGTCGTTTCGACGTTGCTGGCGGCCTTCTCGAACTCGGTCTTCATGCGCCGCAGTTCGTCGAGCTCGATTTCGCGCGTGACTTCGGCCTTCACGTCGTTGACGTACCGCTGGGCGCGGCCGAACAGCGCGCCGGCCGTGCGGGCGACACGCGGCAGGCGCTCAGGCCCGAGGACGACCAGCGCGACGACGCCGATCAGCGCCATCTTGGTTAGACCGAGGTCCAGCATGAGGTGAAATGTCCGTCAGAAATGCGGGAACGGCGCAAACGCCGCGGCTTAGCGGTAATCGCCCGATTGCTGCGTCTTTTCTTTCGCTTCGACGTCCACCGCGCCGTTGCGCGGCAACTCGCGCTGCTGCTGTTGCGCGTCGGCCGACGGCGATTCGGCTTCCTTCATGCCCTCCTTGAAGCCCTTCACCGCGCCGCCCAGATCGCTGCCGATGTTGCGCAGCTTCTTCGTGCCGAACACGAGCGCGACGATCAACAGAACGATCAACCAATGCCAAATACTCAACGAACCCATGACTACTCTCCTTAACCCCAACGCCGCATCTCGATGCGGCAAATTTGCCTAACCTGAAGCGCGTGCGCTTCGTCTGCCTCTATCTCTACGTTACCGCAGGTCGCACCAGCTCGCTCGCAAAGTGCGCCGCAGTCTGAACCGCCGTCATTGTGGTCAGGCGATCGCGTCGACGGTATTACACAGCGGTAAAAATAACGACGGCGCTATTGTCCTCGACCAAAACTCGCGGCGGTGTGCTCTCGCCACGCGGCGCGCATGACCCGTGCGCCCGCTCAGCCCATGCGATGCCAGGGGCGCGGTCCCGCGAGAATATGCGCGTGCAGGTGATACACCTCCTGACCACCGCCCGGACCGGTATTGATTACCGTGCGAAAGCCCGTTTCGCCGCCGCTATACGCGACCCCCAATTGCTCCGCCAGTCGAGCGGCCAAGACAAGCATTCTACCAAGCAGAGGCGCGTCGCTTTCCGTGCAGTTCGACAGCGTTGCAATGTGCTTGCGAGGGATCACCAGCACATGCGTTTCTGCCGCCGGACGGATGTCGCGGAAGGCGACGAACTCGTCGTCTTCGTGGACTCTGGTCGAGGGGATTTCGCCAGCGGCGATCTTGCAGAAAAGACAGTTCGGATCGTGACTCATCGTGTTCCTGACGCGGTATGACTTAGGCGAGCGAAGCCGCACGCGACGAGGTTCGACCCGAATGCCGGTCCGCGCGTGCGGACCGGCTAGCGTTCAGACCCAGCCGGCCGGATTCGCGAATGGCTTGTTATCGTACAGATACAGCCAGCCTTTGATAATACGGTACAACATCCATATGCTGACCGCCCACAGCACCGGGATGCCGATCACGACGACCAACAGCAACGCGCCGATCGCATAACCGACGAGGCCCATCCAAAACGTGCGAATCTGCCATTCGAAGTGCGCTTCGTACGGCGTGCCGGCCACGTCGGCCCGTTTCACGTAGTTGATGATGATCGCGACCAGAATGGTGAGCCCACCGGTCAGCCAATGAACCGCATACAGCGCGTACAGCACGTGCGTGAGCGTGCGCAGGCTGCGCTCCCGCTCAGGTTCCATCGCGTGGCGGTAGACCGGCGGCGGGTAGCTTCCTTGCGGCTGTTCCATGCTTGCGTCCTCACGAAGGTGCGGTTACCGCTATATAGGCGCCAGCGCGCGCGAGTTCAAGCGGAAATGCCAGATTTCCGCTCCGGCTGCTCAGTCGCCGTTTGCCTCACGCTCGCGGCTCTTGCGCAGCGCTTTTTCCTCGATGCCCGACAGGCCTTCGCGACGCTCGAGTTCGGCGATCACGTCGGCGGGGCTCAGATTGAAATGCGACAACATCACGAGGCAGTGGAACCACAGGTCCGCGACCTCGCCGACCAGCGCCTTCGGCACGCCGCCGTGGCGAGTGTCCTTTGCGGCCAGCACGACTTCGGTGGCTTCTTCGCCGATCTTCTTCAGAATCGCGTCGTCGCCCTTGTGGAACAGGCGCGAGACGTACGAGGTGTCTGGATCGCCGCCCTTGCGGCCATCGATCAACGCCGCGAGGCGCAACAGCGTGTCGAGCGTGGAAGCCTCGGCGGGCGACGGGTTTTGCGTGGATTGCGTCATTTGTAGATGTGTTCGGGGTCTTTCAGCACGGGATCGACGGCCTGCCAGTCGCCGTCGTCCACCGAGCCTTCGAATTTCTGGAAAAAGCACGAGTGGCGGCCGGTGTGGCATGCGATGCCCGAGACCTGCTCGACCTTCAGCAGCACGACGTCTTCGTCGCAATCGAGTCGCACTTCATGCACGTGCTGCACGTGGCCGGATTCCTCGCCCTTGAACCACAGGCGTTGGCGCGAGCGCGAGAAATAAACCGCGCGGCCGGTCTCGACGGTCTTCGCGAGAGCCTCGCGGTTCATCCACGCGAACATCAGCACGTCGTTCGTCGACGCTTCCTGCGCGATCACCGGCACGAGGCCGTTCGCGTCCCACCTGACCTTGTCGAGCCAGTTCACTGCCGAAGGATTCGTCACGTCACAACCTCACCGAAATGCCTTGGTCGGCCATGAAGCGCTTGGCCTCGCCGACCGTGTGTTCGCCATAGTGGAAGATGCTCGCGGCCAGCACCGCATCCGCGTGACCGCTTTTGATGCCGTCGGCGAGATGCTGCAGATTGCCGACGCCGCCCGAGGCGATCACCGGAACCGGCACCGCGTCCGACACCGCGCGCGTCAGCGCAAGGTCGAAGCCGCTCTTGGTGCCGTCGCGATCCATGCTGGTCAGCAGGATTTCGCCCGCGCCGAGCTCGGCCATCTGGCGCGCCCATTCCACCGCGTCGAGACCGGTGGACTTGCGTCCGCCGTGCGTGAACACTTCCCAGCGCGGCGTTTCGCCGTCGGCAGAGACGCGCTTCGCGTCGATCGCGACGACGATGCACTGCGAGCCGTATTTGTCGGTCGCGTCCTTCACGAGCTGCGGATTCGCGACCGCCGACGAGTTCATGCTGATCTTGTCCGCGCCCGCGTTCAGCAGGCGCCGCACGTCTTCGACCGCACGCACGCCGCCGCCGACCGTCAGCGGAATGAACACCTGCGAAGCGACCGCCTCGATGATCGGCAGGATCAGGTCGCGCTGATCCGAGGTCGCGGTGATATCGAGAAACGTCAGTTCGTCGGCGCCCTGATCGTCGTAACGGCGCGCGATTTCGACAGGGTCGCCGGCGTCGCGCAGTTCGACGAAGTTGACGCCCTTGACCACGCGGCCCGCGGTGACGTCGAGACAAGGGATGATGCGTTTAGCTAGAGCCATGATCGTGCAATTCTGCCAATACCGCTGATGAGGCCGCTCGCTTGCGGGCAAGCGGCACGGTGCCGGCGCGAGCGGTTGCGTCGCGCCGCGAGTGAAGTGCTGGCCGCAGGCCGCCGAGGTTCCGGTTGCGTGATCGTGCGAAGCGCGCTACCCGGCAAGCCATCGGTCGAGCGAGTGCCGCAAGCCGAGGTGAGTGCCACGCCGGCACACGGCGCGAGCTTCCCGGCAAGCGCGGCCGACGCCGCGCTTAAGCGTCGTCCGCTTCGCGCAGCTTGTCCGCGAGCGTCTGCGCGGCCGCGAAGTCGAGGTCGCCCGAATAGATCGCGCGGCCGCAGATCACGCCTTCGATGCCCTCGCCTTCGACTTCGCACAGCGATTCGATGTCCGCGAGGTTCGACAGACCGCCGCTCGCGATCACCGGAATCTTGACCGCGCGCGCAAGGCGCACCGTCGCTTCGATGTTGATGCCCTGCAGCATGCCGTCGCGGCCGATGTCGGTGTAGATGATCGACTCGCAGCCGTAGTCCTCGAACTTGCGCGCGAGGTCGGCCACTTCGTGACCGGTCAGCTTGCTCCAGCCGTCGGTCGCGACCTTGCCGTCTTTCGCGTCGAGACCGACGATGATGTGGCCGCCGAACGCGGTGCACGCGTCCTGCAGGAAGCCGGGGTTCTTCACCGCCGCGGTGCCGATGATCACGTACGACAAACCGTCGTCCAGATAGCGCTCGATCGTGTTCAGGTCGCGGATGCCACCGCCGAGCTGAACCGGAATCTCACCGCCCACTTCGTCGATGATCGCCCGGATTGCATCGCCGTTCTTGGGCTTGCCGGCGAACGCGCCATTCAGATCGACGAGATGCAGACGACGCGCGCCGCGGTCGACCCAATGTCGGGCCATTGCCGCCGGTTCCTCGGAGAAAATCGTCGCCTGGTCCATATCGCCCTGTTTGAGGCGTACACACTGACCATCTTTCAGGTCGATGGCGGGAATCAGCAGCATAGCAATCGGGTGTTATCTGGGAGTGGATTGAAGGTCGGCGGCAGCGGCTGGCGGATCAGCCCGCCGCAATACCGTCTCGCTAGTTTAGTACAACTCTTTCGGCGCTCCAGTGGGGCGCCGGTCGGATGCGGGACCGCGGCACCGCGCGACGCACGCGCGGCAACGGGATAAAGAAAGGCGTTCACGGGTTCCAGTGCACGAAGTTGCGATACACGCGCAAACCCGCCTCGGCGCTCTTTTCGGGGTGGAACTGGGTGGCGAAAATGTTATCCCGCGCTACAGCCGAGGTAAAGGGCACGCCGTAGACCGTCTCGCCCGACGTGTGCGTCGGGTTGTCCGGCACCACGTAGTAGCTGTGCACGAAGTAGAAGAACGCGTTGTCGGCGACGCCGTCCCACAGCGGATGCGGCTGCGCCTGACGCACGCGGTTCCAGCCCATCTGCGGGACCTTGAAGCGCGAGCCGTCGTCCTGCAGGCGGCCTTCGAGCTCGAAGCGCACCACCTTGCCGGGCAACAGACCCAGCCCCGGCGTGTCGCCCTCTGCGCTCCAGTCGAACAGCATCTGCTCGCCGACGCACACGCCCATCAGCGGCTTGCTGCGCGACGCCTCGACGACCGCTTCCTGCAAACCGGACGCGCCGAGACTGCGCATGCAGTCGGGCATCGCGCCCTGGCCGGGCAGCACCACGCGGTCGGCCGCACGGATCGCTTCCGGACGATCGACGATCGCCACGTCCGCTTCCGGCGCCGCTTTGCGCAGTGCCTGGGCAACCGAGCGCAGGTTGCCCATTCCGTAATCCACAATCGCTATCGAAGTTTTCATTTCAAGTTGGGCCGCTCTGCCCTCGATCCATCGATGCCGCCGCGCGGCGTAGAACGACGTGCCGGCAAATGCGGTCCTGCCCGACGAGTCGCGTGAAGGTGAGTGGCCTGAAGACGTTGGGGGCGGTGAAACCCTGTGTTAAAGCCTGCTACGGCCGTTCGGTCAGAGACTGCCCTTGGTCGACGGAATCTGTCCGGCCGCACGCTCGTCGAGTTCGACGGCCATGCGCAGCGCGCGCCCGAACGCCTTGAACACCGTTTCGAGCTGGTGGTGAGCGTTGATGCCGCGCAGATTGTCGACATGCAGCGTCACGCCGGCATGGTTCACGAAGCCGCGGAAGAATTCGATCGACAGGTCGACGTCGAACGTGCCGATGCGCGCGCGCGTGAACGGCACGTGGAATTCGAGGCCCGGACGCCCGGAAAAATCGATCACGACGCGCGACAGCGCTTCGTCGAGCGGCACATAGGAATGGCCGTAGCGGCGGATGCCCTTGCGATCGCCGATCGCCTTCGCGACAGCCTGGCCGAGCGTGATACCGGTGTCCTCGACCGTGTGGTGGTCGTCGATATGCAGGTCGCCATGCGCTTCGATCTCGAGGTCGAACAGCCCGTGGCGGGCGATCTGGTCGAGCATGTGGTCCAGGAACGGCACACCGGTGGCCAGCTTCTGCTGGCCGGTGCCGTCCAGGTTGATCTTCACACGGATCTGCGTTTCGCTGGTGTTGCGAACGACTTCCGCAAGGCGCATGGCAATTCCTCGAATCTGGCTTAAAAGCGCTAGTAATGTGGGGTGGACTAATGGCGGGCTGCTCAGTGCAGCCGTTCCATGCAGCGGCTCGGTGCCGCCGCTCGATGCGGCGGATTACCGCAACACGAGTTTCAGGCCGGCGAGCAACTGCGCGTTCTCGTTCGGCGAACCGACGGTCAAACGCACGCAGTTGTCCAGCAATGGGTGCATTTTACTCACGTTTTTGATCAGGATACGTGCCGTTAGCAGGGTTTCGAACAATACCGACGCATCGGGCACCCGCACGAGCAGGAAGTTGCCCGCGCTGTCGAACACTTCGGCGCCCGGCAGCGTGGCCACCGCCTGCGCGAGCTTCTCGCGTTCGTCGCGCAATTGCGCGGCCTGCGCGTCGAGCACGCCGATGTGGTCGAGCAGGAAATCGGCGGCGGCCTGCGTCAGCACGTTGGTGTTGTACGGCGGGCGCACCTTGTCGAATTCGGTCAGCCACGCAGGCTTGCCGACCAGATAACCGAGGCGGATCCCGGCGAGGCCCAACTTCGACACCGTGCGCATCACGACGACGTTGTCGAACTGGTCGGCGCGCGGCAGCCAGCTCTTCTGCGCGAACGGCTGATACGCCTCGTCGATCACGACGAGGCTCTTGCCCGCCGCGGCGATGATGCGCTCGATTGCGGCGTCATCGAACAGCGTGCCGGTCGGGTTGTTCGGATACGCGAGATAGATCAGCGCCGGTTCGTGCTCGGCGAGGCCCGCGAGCATCGCGTTGGTATCGAGCGTGAAGTCGGCTTTCAGCGGCACGCCGACGAATTCGAGATGCGCCAGCTTGGCAGACATCTGATACATGACGAAGCCCGGCACCGGCGCGAGCACCTTCGCGCCCGGCTTCGCGCACGCGACCGACATAATGCTGATGATTTCATCCGAGCCATTGCCAAGCAGCACGTCGCAGCCCGCCGGCACGCCCATCACGTGACGGATGCGCTCGATCAGTCGCTCGGGACGCGGCGCCGGATACCGGTTCAACGCGACGCCGGCCAGACGCTCGCCGAGATGGGCGGCAAGTTCCGGCGGCAGCGGGAACGGGTTTTCCATCGCGTCGAGCTTGATGAAACCGGTGGCGTCCGGAACCGGATAGCTCGTCATTGCGAGCACGTCGCTGCGGATGATGTCTTGAGGTGTCGTCATAGCTTCGGGGCCCGGCCGGGCGAAGACTGCCATGTCGGCGTCGTCGGTGCAGGGCGCTCGGGTTGGTCTCTGTCGTCGTTATTGAACGGGGCGGGTGCTCGATGCGTCGCTCGCGCGGCAGTCTCCGCCCTCGCCGCTTCCGTCTCAGCCGCGTTCGTTGTTGTTCTGCCGCATCCGGAATTCGGCGCTGCGTGCGTGCGCTTGCAGACCTTCGCCATATGCAAGTTCGGCGGCGATCTCGCCGAGCGTCTGCGCGCCCTCCGCGCTGACCTCGATCAGGCTCGAGCGCTTGAAGAAATCATAAACGCCGAGAGGCGACGAGAACCGGGCGGTACGCGACGTCGGCAGCACGTGGTTCGGGCCCGCGCAGTAGTCGCCGAGGCTCTCGCTGGTGTAGCGGCCAAGGAAGATCGCACCCGCGTGGCGGATTTGCTGCGCCCACTGATGCGGCTCCAGCGCCGAAATTTCGAGGTGCTCCGGCGCAATGTCGTTGGCGATCGCGCAGGCCTCGGCCATGTCGCGCACCTTGATCAGCGCGCCGCGATTTTCGAGCGACGTGCGGATTACCTCGTGGCGCGGCATCGTGGGCAGCAGTTCGTCGATCGCTTCCTGCACACGCGCGATGAACGCGTCGTCCGGGCACAGCAGGATCGACTGCGCGAGCTCGTCGTGCTCGGCCTGCGAGAACAGGTCCATCGCGACCCAGCGCGGATCGGTCGTGCCGTCGCACAGCACGAGAATTTCCGACGGCCCGGCGATCATGTCGATGCCGACCGTGCCGAACACGCGACGCTTCGCCGACGCGACATACGCATTGCCGGGGCCGCAGATCTTGTCGACCGCGGGCACGGTTTGCGTGCCGTACGCGAGCGCGCCCACCGCCTGCGCGCCGCCGATCGTGAACACGCGATCGACGCCGCCTAGCAGTGCCGCCGCGAGCACGAGCGGATTCTTCACACCGTCCGGCGTCGGCACGACCATCACGATTTCGCGCACGCCGGCCACCCGCGCCGGAATCGCGTTCATCAGCACCGACGACGGATACGCCGCCTTGCCGCCCGGCACGTAGATGCCCGCGCGATCGAGCGGCGTGACCTTCTGGCCGAGCACGGTGCCGTCCGCTTCGGTGTACTGCCAGCTATGGCTGCCGCACTCGATCTTCTGCTTCTCGTGATAACCGCGCACGCGCGCCGCCGCCGCTTCCAGCGACGCACGCTGCTTCGGCTCGAGACTTTCGAGCGCCGCTTCGAGCTCCGCCATCGGCAGTTCGAGCTCGGCCACGCTTTTCGCATCGATGCGATCGAAGCGGTTCGTGTACTCGAGCACTGCGTCGTCGCCCCGCGCCTTCACGTCGTTCAGAATCTGCGCGACCGCGCGCTCGATGGCTTCGTCTTCGCTCGCCTCGAACGCGAGCACCGCATGCAGCGACTTCTGAAAGTCGGGAGCGGTGGAATCGAGTTTGCGAATCTTGGTTGACATACAGGTATCCGTTTCGGTAAGGCGCTGAGTCGCAGCGTGATCAGCGTGCCATCGTTCAGTCAGGCCGCCGGGGCGCCGGTTTTCGACGACGCATTGGCAAACGCGTCGAGAATTGGCCGCAACGCGGCGCGTTTGAGCTTTAGCGCCGCCTGGTTCACCACGAGGCGCGACGAAATCTGCATGATCTCCTCCACCTCGACGAGATTGTTCGCGCGCAGCGTATTGCCCGAGCTGACCAGGTCGACGATCGCGTCGGCGAGGCCGACCAGCGGCGCCAGTTCCATTGAACCGTACAACTTGATCAGATCGACGTGAACGCCCTTGGCGGCAAAATGCTCACGTGCGGTTTCAACGTACTTGGTCGCGACACGCAGACGCGCGCCCTGGCGCACCGCGTTCGCATAATCGAAACCCGCCGCGACCGCGACCGACATCCGGCAACGCGCGATGTCCAGGTCGACCGGCTGATACAGACCGCTGCCGCCATGCTCGAGCAGCACGTCCTTGCCGGCCACGCCGAAGTCGGCCGCGCCGTACTCGACATAGGTCGGCACGTCGGTCGCGCGCACGATGATCACGCGCAGGTTCGGGTCGGTGGTCGGCAGGATCAGCTTGCGCGAACTCTCGGGATCTTCGGCGACTTCGATGCCGGCCGCCGCGAGCAGCGGCAGCGTTTCCTCGAAGATACGCCCTTTCGACAACGCGAGCGTGAGCGGCGCGCTCACCGCCGGCGACGACGACGTTTGCGGCATCGAACTCATGCCTGGCTCCCGGATACGCGGCGCACCTTCGCACCGATCGCGTTGAGCTTCGCTTCCATGCGGTCGTAGCCGCGATCGAGGTGATAGATACGGTCGATCAGCGTCTCGCCCTCGGCGCGCAGCGCGGCGATCACGAGACTCGCGGACGCGCGCAGATCGGTGGCCATCACCTTCGCGCCGGACAGTTTCTCGACACCGGTCACGAGCGCGGTGTTGCCGTCGATCGTGATGCTCGCACCGAGGCGGTTCAGTTCCTGCACGTGCATGAAGCGATTTTCGAAGATCGTCTCGACGACCTGCGACGTACCGTCGGCGATCGTGTTGAGCGCCATGAACTGCGCCTGCATGTCGGTCGGGAACGCCGGGTATTCGGAGGTGCGGAACGTGACCGCGCTCGGGCGCTTGTCCATGCGCACGCGCATCCAGTCGTCGCCTTCCTCGACCGTCACGCCCGCATCGCGCAGCTTTTCGGTGACGGCTTCGAGCAGCAGCGGACGCATCTTGCGCAGCGTGACGTCGCCGCCTGCCGCCGCGACCGCGCACAGGAAGGTGCCCGCTTCGATGCGGTCCGGAATGACCGTGTGCTTCGCACCGTGCAGCTTGTCGACGCCCTGGATCACGAGGCGATCCGTGCCGATGCCTTCGATCTTCGCGCCCATCGCGACGAGCAGATGCGCGAGGTCGACCACTTCGGGTTCACGCGCGGCGTTCTCGATGATGGTTTCGCCTTCCGCGAGCACCGCCGCCATCAGCAGGTTCTCGGTACCGGTCACGGTGATCATGTCGGTGACGATGCGCGCGCCCTTCAGACGCTTCGCACGCGCTTCGATGAAGCCGTGCTCGATCGTGATCTCGGCGCCCATCGCCTGCAGACCCTTGATGTGCTGATCGACCGGACGCGCGCCGATTGCGCAACCGCCCGGCAGCGACACGCGCGCATGACCGAAGCGCGCGACGAGCGGACCGAGCACGAGAATCGACGCGCGCATCGTCTTCACCATCTCGTACGGCGCGACGAGGTTGTCGACCTTCGACGCGTCGAGCGCGACGCGCCCTTCGCCTGCCTCGATACGCACGCCCATCTGGCCGAGCAGCTTGAGCATCGTGCGCACGTCCTGCAGATCGGGCACGTTCTCCAGATGCACCGGATCGGCGGTCAACAGACCCGCGCACAGGATCGGCAATGCCGCGTTCTTCGCACCCGAGACGACAACTTCACCGGAGAGCGGGTAGCCACCTTCAATGATGAGTTTATCCATGCCTGTCGGTTCCTGATCGGCCCGGGTCGCGCCCGGACCTGCTTTGTCTGTGTTCGGCGCGCCGCTAGCTGCGTCGCGCCCTTCGTGAGTAACTCGCACTAAATTTCCAGATTACGCGTTCTGCCATTCGGCGGGCGTCAGCGTCTTCATGCTGAGCGCGTGGATTTCTTCGCGCATGCGCTCGCCGAGCGCCGCATACACGAGTTGATGGCGCTGGATCAGGCGCTTGCCTTCGAAGCTCGGCGAGACGATCGTCGCAAAGAAATGCTGACCGTCGCCTTCGACTGCGAGATGCTCGCACGCGAGTCCAGCTGCAATGTACTGTTTGACCTGTTCGGGAGTCGGCAACATGAGAGAAGCTCCTCGTCAGTGGCGCAGCTTGTAGCCGGTGGCGAGCATGCGCATCGCCACGACAGCCAGCACCACGAAGAAACCGGCGACGATCGCGAGGCTCATCAGCGGGTCGATATCCGACACGCCGAAAAAGCCATAGCGAAAGCCGTCGATCATGTAGAAAAACGGATTGAGCCGCGATACTTCGCGCCACCCGGGCGGCAGCGTATGCGTCGAGTAGAACACGCCCGACAGGAACGTGAGCGGCATGATCAGAAAGTTTTGGAACGCGGCGAGCTGGTCGAATTTTTCGGCCCAGATGCCGGCGATCAGACCCAGCGTGCCGAGAATCGCCGCGCCGAACATCGCGAACACGATGATGTAGAGCGGCGCGGTGAACGCGAGCGGCACGAACCAGATCGTCACGATGAACACACCGAAGCCGACGCACAGCCCGCGCGCCACGGCCGCGAGCACGTAGGCCGCGAACATCTCGTAGTGCGACAGCGGCGGCAGCAGCACGAACACGAGGTTGCCGGTGATCTTCGATTGGATCAGCGACGAAGAACTGTTCGCGAACGCGTTTTGCAGCACGCTCATCATCACGAGACCCGGAATCAGGAAGCTCGTGTATTCGACGCCCGGATAGACCTCGACGTGGCCGCGCAGCGCGTGGCCGAAGATGGTCAGATAAAGAAGCGCGGTGATGACCGGCGCGAGCACGGTCTGGAACGATACCTTCCAGAAACGCAGCAGTTCTTTGTAAAACAGCGTGCCGAATCCACTGTAGCCGCTCATGCGAGCCCCTCGATCACTTCTGGACCGTTCATCACCTGAACGAACACGTCTTCGAGGTCGGCCTTGCGGACCTCGATTTCTTCGAATGTACAACCGGCCGCGCGGCATTGCGCGAGGATGCGCTCGACGTCGTCGTAGCTCGTTAGGCGCAGCAGGTGCTGGCGGCCATTGCCGTTGCCGGCGCCGCTTTCCGCCTCGAGCGGACGCAGATCGGCGGGCAGCACGCCGTGCGCGAAGCGCACGAACAGCTGCATGCCGGCGAAGCGCTGCAGCAGCGTGCTGGTGCGATCGAGCGCAACGACCTCGCCTCGGCGCAGCATCGCGATGCGGTCGCACAGCGATTCGGCTTCTTCCAGGTAGTGCGTGGTCAGCACGATCGTGTGGCCTTCGCGATTCAGGCGCGAGATGAACTTCCACAGCGTCTGGCGTAGTTCGACATCGACGCCCGCGGTCGGCTCGTCGAGCACGATCACCGGCGGACGGTGCACGAGCGCCTGCGCGACCAGCACGCGGCGCTTCATGCCGCCCGACAGCGCGCGCATGTTGGCATCGGCTTTTTCGGTGAGATCGAGATTGGCCATGATCTCGTCGATCCACGCGTCGTTGTTGCGCAGACCGTAGTAGCCCGACTGGATGCGCAACGTTTCGCGCACCGTGAAGAACGGATCGAACACGAGTTCCTGCGGCACCACGCCGAGCGCGCGGCGCGCATTGCGGAAATCGTCGACCACGTCGTGACCGCGCACCGCGATGCTGCCTTCGTCGGCGCGGGCGAGACCCGCGAGTATGCTGATGAGCGTCGTCTTTCCCGCGCCGTTCGGACCGAGCAGTCCGAAGAACTCGCCTTCTTCGACCGTGAGGCTGACGCCCTTGAGCGCCTGCAAGTCCTTGTAGCGCTTCTTGACGTTACGAATTTCTATGGCTGACATGACTATGGGCCGCGCGCGTCGCGGCGCCTGAAGTAGCCCCGATGGAGCTTGGGGACGTGCAAATGCTGGAAGAAACGGAACCGGGGCCGATTAGGGGGCCAGTTCAACGCCCCAAAAAAACGTTTGATTATAGGGCAAAAACTGACACCCCCGGCCTGGCCGGAAGGGGGGAGACGACGCTAGAGGAGCGTCAATGTCGCGCTGACGCAACCATGCTGGAGGCGACAGGAGAGAGAAGCGTATCGACGCCGTAGGCCTGCGCGAGACTGGCGAGACCGGCCGGCAGATTGATGATTTCGAACTTGTCGCCGCGCGCCGCCGCGGCCCGCACCCACGCGAGCAGGACCGCGAGCGCCGACGAATCGAATTGCGTGAGCGGCGCGCAATCGACGCCGCGCGCGCCGGCCGCAATACGTTGCAGACCCGCCGCGAGCGCGGCCTTCGCGCTCTCGTGGGTCAGCGTCGCGCCGCTGTCGAAGCGGTTCGCGACCTGGTTCAGCACGTCGCTCACGACTGCTTGCCCGCGGCGAGTTGCTGATTGCGCTGCGTGAGGAACTGGATCAGTCCGTCCACGCCCTTCTGCTGGATCTGCTCGTTGAACTGCTGCTGATACGCCTGGATCAGCCACGCGCCGAGCACGTTGAGGTCATACACGCGCCAGCCTTGCGTCGTCTTGTACAGGCGATAGTCGAGTTCGATCGGCTGGCCATTGTTCATCACGACCGAGCGCACCACCGTGTCGGTGTCGTCCGGGTTCATGCGGAACGGCTTGAACTGGATCTGCTGGTCGCGCACCTGCGCGAGCGCGCCCGAGTACGTGCGGATCAGCAGCATCTTGAACTGCTCGACCACCTGGTTCTGCTGCTCGGGCGTCGCGGTGCGCCAGTTGCGGCCCATCGCGAGCTGGGTGGTGCGGCGGAAGTCCGTGTACGGCAGGATCTTTTCGTTGACGAGCGCCGTGATGTGGGTGATGTCGCCCTGCTGGATCGACTTGTCGCCGCGAATTGCGTCCATCACCTGCTGGGTGACGGTTTTGATCAGCGCCTCGGGGGAGTTGGTGTCGACGGTTTGCGCCGATGCGCCCGCGCTGATGAATGAAAACAACACGGCAAACAACGGAATCAGGAAGAATTTTTTCATATCGAGCTTTGCCTCAAAAATAGTGCAACAGGTTGAACGGACCTTATCACGCGAGTTTGACGGCAATCCATGCGCAAACTGCGAGAGTCGTATCGATCTGTTACGGCTGCACGTTCAATGCAATCTGAACGACGGGAAGTTGAAGCGCGTGGGCGGCACCAGCTGACCGGCCGGAATCTGCGTTTCAGGGCCGCCTTTCAGGTCGAGCGGCGGGGTTTCGGTGCCCGACGCGGCCTCCGGCGCCGACGCGCCTTGCGGCGCCGACGCGCCCTGCGGTGCCGACGCGCCTTGCGGTGTTGCCACGGCCGCGCCGGATGCGGGAGCCGCCTTTGCCGCAGCACCCTGCGTGCCCGCAGCGGCGCCCGCCGCGCCGGTTGCAGCGCCGGCCGGCGCACCTGCCGCCCCTGCGGCCGCGCCCGTCTCACCTTCGTCGTACTTCGGCAGCGGCGCTTCCTCTTCATAGCTCGGCAGGTCCTGCGGACGCCGGCGGTTGTCCGACAGCAGATACTGGCGGCGCTGCAGATACGCATTGCGCACGAACGAGTATTTGTCGAGCGCCGCGCCTTCCAGCAGGTTGCTCGCGCCGAGCAGGTTCGCGCGCGTATTGACGATGTTCAAGCCCCACAAGCCCCAGCTCAAGCCCGGCGGATCGATGTAGCTGATCGGGTTCACGTAGTAGTTGCCGAGCGAGCCGAACGCGTCGCGCACCGTGCTCGGCCCGAACAGCGGCAGCACGAGGTAAGGACCCGCCGGCACGCCGTAGTGGCCGAGCGTCAGACCGAGGTCGTTGTCATGCTTGGGCAGCTTCGCGAGCGTCGCGACGTCGAACAGGCCACCGACGCCGAACAACGTGTTGATCACGATCCGCATGATGTCCGACACGCCGTCCGCGATACGCAACTGCAGCAGATTGTTCGCCGCGATATAGATGTCGCCGATGTTCGAGAAGAAGTTCGTCACGCTGTCGCGCACCGGCTGCGGCGTGACAAATACGTAGCCCTGGGCGACCGGCTTGATCGCGTACTGGTCGACCTTGTCGTTGATGGTGAAGATCGTGCGGTTCAGCCCTTCGAACGGGTCGCCCTTGGTCGGCGTCTGCACGGTCGTGCAACCGGCGAGTAGCGCAGCCGCCACGGCGACCTTGCCGAACTGTAGGACGCGCGCGCCGCTGCGCGGGGTCTGCAGTTTCGTCTGCATCGTTGTTCTCCTTATTGGCCTGACTGGCCGGCAGCGCCGGAAGCCGGCGCTGCCGGCGCCGGTGCGGGGGCGGATGCAGCGGGCTTCGCTGCGCCGGAATCCGCGGCCTTGCTATACAGGAACTGGCCGATCAGGTTTTCCAGCACGATCGCCGATTGCGTCATCGCGATGGTATCGCCCGCCTTCAGCATTTCCGAGTCGCCGCCCGGCTCGAGCCCGATGTATTGTTCGCCGAGCAGACCCGAGGTCAGGATCTTCGCCGAAGTGTCTCTCGGAAACTCGAATTGCTTGTCGATATCGATCGTGACGAGCGCCTGGTAGGTGTTGCTATCGAAGCCGATCGACGCGACCCGGCCGACCGTCACGCCGGCGCTCTTTACAGGCGCGCGCGGCTTCAGCCCGCCGATGTTGTCGAACTTGAGCTTGACCGGGTAGGTTGCCTGGAACGACAGCGAGCTCATATTGCCGGCCTTCAGCGCAAGAAACAGCAACGCCACGAAACCCAGCACCACGAACAGGCCGACCCAGAAGTCGAGAACATTCTTTTTCATCGTCATCCCAAAGTGAATCCGCCGCGCCGCCGCCGCTTCCCGCCGTGCGCGGCGCATCGTACGCCGCCGGCAGTCGGCACGCTGCGCGGCCTTAGCTGAACATCAGTGCGGTCAACAGGAAGTCGAGCCCGAGCACCGCGAGCGACGCGTACACGACCGTGCGGGTCGTCGCGCGCGACACGCCTTCCGGCGTCGGCTTTGCCTCGTAGCCCTGAAACAGCGCGACGAAGGTCACCGCGAGACCGAACACCACGCTCTTGACGACCCCGGCGCCGACATCGCGCCAAACGTCGACGCCACTTTGCATCTGCGACCAGAACGCGCCGGCATCGACGCCGATCAGCAGCACGCCCACCACGTAACCACCCAGCACACCGACCGCGCTGAAGATCGCCGCGAGGATCGGCATCGAGATAATGCCCGCCCACAGGCGCGGCGCGATCACGACTTTGACCGGATCGACAGCCATCATTTCCATCGCGGTGAGCTGCTCGCCGGCCTTCATCAGGCCAATTTCGGCGGTCAGCGACGTGCCCGCGCGCCCGGCGAACAGCAGCGCGGTCACGACCGGCCCGAGCTCGCGCACCAGCGACAGCGCGACGAGCAACCCGAGCGCTTGCTCGGAGCCATAACGGTTCAGCGTGTAATAGCCCTGCAGCCCGAGCACGAAGCCGACGAACAGCCCCGATACCGCGATGATCACGAGCGAATAATTACCGACGAAGTGGATCTGCTTCGTGACAAGACGCGGACGGCGCAGCAGCGGGAAAATTTCGAGCACGAGCCGCAGGAAGAAGCGCGTCGCGTAGCCGGCGGTGCCGAGCCCGGTGATGACCGAGCGACCGATCGTACTGATCATGACTGGCCTCCGCCGATGCCGAAGTCCGCCGCGAGCGGCGTCTGCGCAGGATAGTGGAATCTGAACGGGCCGTCCGGCGCGCCGTCGATGAACTGCCGCACGGTCGGGTCGGTCGACGCGCGCAGCTCGTCCGGCGTGCCTTCGGCGAGCACCCCGCCGCTGGACAGGAAGTACACGTAATCGGCGATCGCGAACGATTCCGGCACATCGTGCGTGACGAGAATCGACGTCGCGCCGAGCGCCTGGTTCAGCGTGCGGATCAGATTTGCGGTGATGCCGAGCGAGATCGGGTCGAGGCCGGCGAACGGTTCGTCGTACATCATCAGTTCGGGATCGAGTGCGATCGCGCGCGCGAGCGCGACGCGCCGCGCCATGCCGCCCGAAATCTCCGACGGCAGCAAATCGCGGGCGCCGCGCAGGCCGACCGCGTTGAGCTTCATCAGCACGAGGTCACGCAGCAGTTCTTCGGGGAGATCGGTGTGCTCGCGTAGCGAAAAGGCGACGTTCTCGAACACCGACATGTCGGTGAATAGCGCGCCGAACTGGAACAGCATGCCCATCTTGCGGCGCAGCGCGTAAAGGCCTTCGCGCGTCTGCCCGCCGATGTCCTGGCCATGGAACAGCACCTGGCCGCGTTGAGCGCGCACGAGGCCGCCGATCAACCGCAGCACCGTGGTCTTGCCGCAACCCGAGCCGCCCATGACCGCGACGACCTGACCGCGGCGAAAGCGCAGATTCAGATTCGACAGGACGAGCCGGTCGCCGTAGCCGAAGTCGACGTCGCGCAGCTCGAGTATGGTCTCGGGGGAGGAAGGCACCAAACTGACAATCCTTTTACACGGAAGGCCGAATTATAGGGCCATCATGCAAAAGCTGCGTTGAGGTGCCCCGTTCCTTGACTATGCCTGACGATTATTGCGTAAACGTGTGTTGCAGTGCAGAAACGGCGGCGGCCGGGTCTGCCGCTTCGGTGACCGCGCGCACCACCGCCGCGCAGCCGACGCCGGTCGCGAGCACCTCCGGCAGCACCTGCAGATCGATCCCGCCGATCGCGACGAGCGGCACCACACCGTCGAGCAGCCGCACATAGCGTGCGAGGCGCCGCAAGCCCTGCGGCGCGGTCGGCATGACCTTGGTCGTGGTCGGGAACACCGCGCCCAATGCAATGTAACTCGGACGAAAATGCAGCGCCTTCAGCATCTCGTAAAAGCCGTGCGTGGACAGGCCCAGACGGATGCCCGCGTCGGCCAGCGCGGACAGATCCGCAGTATGAACGTCTTCCTGGCCGAGATGCACGCCGTACGCGCCCGCCTCGAGCGCCGCCTGCCAGTGATCGTTGATGAACACCTGCGCGTCGTGCGCGCGGCCGGCCGCCACACAGCGGGCGATCTCGCGCTTCAGTTCGTCGGCGGGCTCGGCCGACTTGCGGCGCAACTGCACCGTCTTCACGCCGAACCCGACCACCCGCTCGACCCAGTCCGCGGTCGGCAGCACTGGATACAAGCCGAGCTTTTCCGGGCAGCGCGGGAACGCCCTAGCGGGTGCCGGCGGCAGGTCGGTAAGGCGCGGAAAGCGGCCGAGGTCGGACGGGAAAGCGTCGTCGGCGCGGGTCTCGTCGCCGTCGCGCCACGCGAGCGCGAGCACCAGCGCGTCGTGCGGATCGAAACCGCAGTCGAGGAACGCGGCCAGCGCGGGAATCCAGTCTTCCGCCAGATGGCCTTCGAGGCCGTATTTCTCACCGCCCAGATGCAGCGTCGCGCGGTTTTCCGCAGCGACGATCACGCCCGCGCCCCGCGTCAGCCAGCGCGCGATCTGCTCGCCGTGCTGCTGCGCGTCGGCGACCACGATCAGGTCGCCACCGTTCGGTTCGTCCGGCGCGATCAGGCAGATGCGCCACGGCGCGTGGGTCGGCGGCCAGTCGCCAAGCCGCGCGCGGATGCGCTCGGCGGCTTCGATGAGTTCGTCGGCCGTCGGCCAGAACAGATCGCGGTCCTTCAGCGTCAACGACTGCGTCATGCCACACCTCCATCCTGATGCCAGAACGGCATGCCGACCACCGGCGTGCTCGCGTGCGCACTCTCGCGCTCGGCCATCGGGCCCGCGAGATACGCCTGCCGGCCCGCCTCGACGCCCAGCGCGAACGCGCGCGCCATCGCGTCGGGGTGCGTCGCCTGCGACACCGCCGTATTCAGCAGCACGCCGTCGAAGCCCCACTCCATCACCTGGGCCGCATGCGACGGCACGCCGAGCCCGGCATCGACGATCAGCGGCACGTCCGGCAACCGCTCGCGCAATACGCGCAGCCCGTACGGATTGACCACGCCCTTGCCGGTGCCGATCGGCGCGCCCCACGGCATCAGCGCCTCGCAGCCGGCGTCGAGCAGACGGCGGCCGATCACCAGATCTTCGGTGCAGTACGGCAGCACCTTGAAGCCATCCTTGACGAGCCGCGCGGCGGCCTCGATCAGCCCGACCGGGTCGGGCTGCAACGTGTAGTCGTCGCCGATCAGTTCGAGCTTGATCCACTCGGTCTCGAAGATTTCGCGCGCCATGTGCGCGGTCGTCACCGCTTCACCGACGCTCAGGCAGCCCGCCGTATTCGGCAGCAGCGGCACGCCGTGGCGCTTGAGCAGATCGAAGAAGCCGGCTTCCGCGTTGCCCTCGTTCATCTGACGGCGCAGCGCGACGGTGACCATGCCGGGGCGCGCGGCGTCGATCGAATCTGACAGCGATTGCAGCGACGGGTAGCGCGACGTGCCGAGCAGCACGCGGCTTGCGAAAGTTTGACCGTATAGGGTCAGCGCGTCGGCGCTCTCGTGTGAAGTCATTTGCATCATCCTGGTTTGCCGTCGCGGCTAGAACCGACCGCGTGACGGCAATGGGTTTTCGGCGACGGTTGTTGCATTCGGTAAGCAGCAGGCTGGCGCGAGCGCGCTCAGCCGCCCGCGACCGGCTGCACGACGTCGAGCCGATCGCCCGTTTGCAGCGCGCGCGCCGCATGCTGCGCACGCGCGACGAAATCGCCGTTGAGCGCGACCGCGAACGGCGGACGCGCGCCAAAGGCGGCAAGCGCATCGGCGACAGTCGCGCCCTCGGGCAGCGACAACGGCTTCTGATTGATATGAATGTCCATGGTGTTCGAATACGGTTCAATCGATGGCGCAAGCGGCATCGCGTGCGGCACGTTTGCCGCTACGCTCAGGCCGGCTCACGCGCGAAATGCTGTTGGAACAGCTCGCTCCAGCGTGCGTCGCGCCGCCAGCCGGCGAATGCGTCGGCGTCCCGGACACGGCCGTCGAGCAGCGCGCTCGCGAAGCGTACGGCTTCGTCGGCGACTTCCGGCGCGATCATAAAGCCGTGCCGATACAGGCCGTTCACGCGCAACGTGCGCGCGCCGTCCCACAGCAGCGCGGGACGGTGATCGGGCAAGGTCGGCCGGCACTGCGAATTCAGCTCGAGGATGCGCGCCTCGCCGAAGCCCGGATGCACCGAGAACGCCGCGCTCAGCAACTCGAGCGCCGAACGCACGCTGACGGGCGACATGTCCTCGCCCTCCACCTCGGTCGCGCCGATCACGTAGAGGCCGTTCTGCTTCGGCGCGATATACAGCGGGTAGCGCGGATGCAGCAGCCGCACCGGGCGAGTCAGCTGCAGGTGAGGTGCATGCACGCGCGCAACTTCACCGCGGATGCCGCGCAGCGTCGGCAGCACAGGCTTTGCGCCGAGCCCGCGGCAATCGATCGTGATACCGGCGTCGGGCAGCGACGCGTCGTCGATCGGCGTGTTCCAGTGCGTGTCGACGCCGCGCTCGGCAAGCCCCGCGGCGAGCGCGGACAGCACCTGGCGGTTGTCGAGCTGGCCCTCGCGCGGCAGTAGCCAGCCCTGATTGAAGCGGCCGGCCAACGCGGGTTCGGCGGCGCCGAGCTGCGCGCCGGAAAGCGCGACGAAGCCGCCGTCGAGCAACTCGGCCGGCGCGTTCGCGCGCACGCGGCGCTCGAACAGCGGCGCCTCCGTGCGATCCGCGTAATGCCAGACGACGAGCGTGCCGTTGCGCTGGAAAAACACCGGCTCCGGCAGTTCGGCGAGCACCCGCGGCCAGCTTTCGAGCGAACTCGCACCGAGCCGTGTGATCAGCAGCTCGGCGCTGGCGGCTTCTGCCAGCGGCGCGAGCATCGCCGCGGCGACCCACGCGGCAGCCTGCGAGCCGGCGGCATCGCCGCGCTCATAGAGCGACACGCGATGTCCGTCGCCCGCGAGGTGCCACGCGACCAGCCGGCCGCACAAACCGCCGCCGAGCACGGCGAAATCCGGTCGAGCGGAATGGCTCATCGCACCCGCTCCGTTTGACAGCCGCGGGCGAAACCAAAGCGGCACGGCACGCCGGAGCCGGCGTGACGAAGAGAAAGATGCATGTCTGAAGAATAGGCGGTCATCGAGTCCTTTCCGTACGGCCAAAAACGCACGTACCCAGGACGAAACCGGCGGGTGAAGCCGGCCGGTCACGGCGTGTGCATGTGAGCTGCGCTCGCCGCCCGGCGGGGAATGGAAGACGGTTGCTTCCGGAAACTTCCCGCGCCGGTATTACCCGGATCGGGTGCAAAGGGTCTCTCTCAGCCTCGCCGCCCCGGCATGAAAATCATGCCGCCTGTGGGCGAAGCACCCCTGTTTCGTCGCAGGTCATTAGACCATAAAAGGCGCGGCGCCCGCAAACCAGCGGTCCGCCGTCGCTGCCGCGATTTTGATCTGGCACCGTCTAGCGAGATGCCGATGCGAATCGGCCCGGCGCTCTGGCACAATGCCGTGACCGGTGCCGAAAAAACGCGGCGCGCGCGACCCTCGTGGCCGCATGCGTGGCAGTGGCATCCCGGCGGACGCCGGCCCCGAAAAATTAATTTTCGCTTAAGGGCGTCACGCCAGAATCGGGCGCCCGTCCGGACTCGCGTGCATCGAGCGCGAGGGCGCGATGCCCGGCCAGGTATCGCAGACCCGCCTCAGCCACGGCCTCGCAAAGGGCCGGCTGTCAGCGGGATCGCCCGACATGGGTCAACCAGATCGGACCCGTACGCCGCCGGAATGCACTTCGGGTCAGCACTTCATCAGGACGCTCATGACACCACATACTTCCGCCAGCCCCGCGCTGCCGTCCGACGAAAAGGTCTCCGCCTGGAGCCTGATCAAGCCTTACTGGGTTTCCGAGGAACGAGGCATCGCATGGGGACTGCTCATTACGATCATCGTGATGAACCTGCTCGTCGTCTGGATCAACGTGCGCCTGAATAGCTGGAGCAGGGACTTCTACAACGCGCTGCAGGAGAAGAACGTCCACGACTTCCCGCATCTGCTGATGATTTTTACCGGACTCGCGTTCGGCTTCATCATCCTCGCCGTGTATGGACGCTATCTGCGTCAGATGCTCGGCTTCCGCTGGCGCCAGTGGCTGACCACCCGCTACCTGAACGAGTGGCTCAACGACAGCGCGTTCTACCGCATCGAGCGCGACCGCCTCGCCGACAACCCCGACCAGCGGATCAGCGACGACCTGCAGTCGTTCGCGACCACCACGCTGTCGCTGACGCTCGATCTGCTGTCGACCGTCGTCACGCTGGTGTCGTTCATCACAATCCTGTGGACGCTCGCGGGCGCGCTGAGTATTTCGCTCGGCGGCACGCCGCTGCATATCCCCGGCTACATGGTTTGGGCCGCCGCGCTGTATGCGGTGGTCGGTTCGCTCGTTATGCAGAAGGTCGGCCATCCGCTCGTGTCGATCAACTATCAGGCGCAGAAAGTCGAGGCGGATTTCCGTTTCGGTCTGATCCGGCTGCGTGAGAACGCCGAGCAGATCGCGTTCTACAACGGCATGGAAACCGAGAAGACGAACGCGCGCACGTTGTTCGGCCGCATCCGCGACAACTGGTGGCAGGTGATGAAGTACACGAAGCGCCTGACCTTCGTGCTGAGCTTCTACGGCCAGATCGCGATCATTTTCCCGATCGTCGTCGCCGCGCCGCGCTACTTCGCGGGCGCATTCACGTTCGGCGTGCTGATGCAGATTTCGAGCGCGTTCGGCACCGTCAGCGATTCGTTCTCGTGGTTCATCAACAGTTATACGAGCCTCGTCGAATGGCGCGCGACCGTGAACCGGTTGCGCGAATTCAAGCGCGTCGTGCATTCGCCGCGTCTGAAGGAATCGGTGTCGCCGGCCACGGAACACGGCGGCATCAATCTGCATTTCGTCGACAGCAACTCGCTTTCCACCGACAGCCTCACGCTCGCGCTGCCCAATGGCAACCCGCTGTCGCGCATCCGCGATATCGCGATCCGGCCGGGCTCGCGCTGGCTCGTGCGCGGTCCGTCGGGCGCCGGCAAGAGCACGCTGATGCGCGCGCTCGCGGGCCTGTGGCCGTTCGGCGACGGCTCGATCGACGCGCCGGTCAACGCGCGCATGATGTTCATTCCGCAGGTCAGCTACATGCCGATCGGCACGCTGAAGGCGGCGCTCGCGTATCCGTCGGCGGCGGACACCTATGGGGACGACGAATGCCGCGACGCGCTCATCACCTGCCATCTGTCGGAATACGCGGACCGTCTGCAGGAAACGGGGCACTGGACCCGCGTGCTGTCGCCGGGTGAGCAGCAGCGCTTTGCCGCCGCGCGCGTGCTGCTGCACAAGCCCGACTACCTGTTCCTCGACGAAGCGACCAGCGCGCTCGACGCGGAAAACGAGGCGCGGCTCTATCGACTGTTCACCGAGCGGCTGCCGAAGGCGGCGATCGTCAGCGTCGCGCATCGCGAATCGCTTGCTGCGTTCCATGACGAAACGCTCGACGTCGAGCGTTCGGCCGAAGCGATAGCGGCGTGAGCGACGCGCACAGCGCTCACTTCAATTAAGCGCACGACGCCGCCCCCGCGCGTCGTGCGCAACATCCGGAAAGACACGAGAAGAGTTCGGAAGCATTTGCGAAGCGCGCAAGCTGTTCCGCGCTTTGAAAATGCCCGCGAGCAGCGACGATAGTCGTACGGGCCGCGCCATGCGTCGGCCTTCGTTGACGTCAGTCACGTCTTTGATCGCAACCGCTCTCCGGACTTCTCGCCCATGTCATTCGCTCGCCGTGTTTCACCTCTGCTCCCGACTTTGCTCCCGCGCCTCGCGCTCGCCTGCGGCGCGGCGCTGCTCTTCACGAACGCCGTCGACGCCGCGCAAACCGCCGAGCCGAACCAGCCCGCGGATATCTGCGCGGCGCTCACGCACATCGTCGATGCGAGCGATTTCCGGCAACTGCCGAACGAGACCGCCGCGCAACTGCCGGGCGTCTCCCATTCCGACGATTGCCGCGCTACCGCGCACGCGTACGACTGCCACTGGCGCGCGCACTGGCAAGCCGACGGCGTCATCAACGATCCGCTCGAAGAACTCGGCGCCGACATCGCCGCCTGCTTTCCGCGCGTCGTGCACGACGTCAACACACCGGTGCGCCAGCATTTCGTCGTGACCATCGACGCGCGCCGCGTGAACGTCACCGCGAGCGTGCAAGGCCAGAACGAACTGCGAGTGCGCGTGACGCGCTGAGCGCGCGGCCGTCGCTGCTTTCGATGACCCAGCGAATCTCGTGACCGGGATCGGGCGCTGCCTCATGACCTCGCCGCCAACCGTGCGCGCGCCAGCCGCAACCAAGCCTTCGCGCCTCGGTCCGATCGCCTCGCTGATATCCCGGCGTCGCTGCGCCCTCGCCGCCTTCGCCGCGACGCTGACGCTCACGCTCGACGGCTGCGCATGGACGCTGATCCAGGCCGCCGACGCCACCGGTTCCGTGATCCAGGCCGGCTACGCGATCGCGTCGAACTACTCGTCGCCGACCTTCGTCAACGGCCGGCCCGCCGATGTGCAGCACGTGTGCATCGAAGTGAATCCGACGGTGTCGGTCGGCGATTTCGTGCCGGCGCTGCAGCTCGCGCTCGAGCGGCGCGGCATTCGTTCGGACGTCTACAATCCGGGGACCTCGCCGGCCGGCTGCGAAGCGCGGCTCGTCTACAACGCCGCGATCGACTATGGGCGCCGCTCGTTCAGCGACGAATCCATCCAGTACCTGTCGATCATCGATCTGACGCTGATCCAGAGCGGCCGCATTCTGGTCACCGCGCGCTATCAGACCGGCGGCCTGAACACCGACCGCTTCTCGTCGGCCTCGGTGAAGCTCGGCGGGTTGATCGAGCGGATGGTCGTCGATCGGACCGATTTCGCGCGCCAGGAGCATCAACAGCAGACCCTGCAAACCTCGCAGGCCTTCCCGCCGACCCGCTGAAGACCCGCGGCTGTGCGTTCGCTTGCAGCGCCTTACACGGGAAAGGATTGGAAAGCGGTATGCGCTTTGCGCGGCCCGTGCGCATCACTAAGATGACCTGAATGAACCAGACCATCCTGATCGTCGATGACGATCCCATCGTACGCGAGCTCGTCAGCGAATATCTGCACGGGCGCGGCTTCAACGTCTCCACGCTCGAAAATGGCTTGGCGTTGCAGCGCAGATTGCAGCAGGAGCGTCCCGCGCTCGTCGTGCTCGACATCATGATGCCGGAGCTCGATGGCATCAGCGCGCTGCGCGCGTTGCGCGTCGCCGGCGACGACATTCCCGTGATTCTGCTGACCGCGCGCGCCGATCCGATCGATCGCGTGATCGGCCTCGAACTTGGCGCTGACGACTATCTCGGCAAGCCGTTCGAACCGAGCGAGCTCGTCGCGCGTATTCGCACCGTGCTGCGTCGTCGCGGCTCGATCGCGCCGGGCGCGCCCGAGCACCGCGCGCCCTATCATTTCGGCCGCTTCGAAGTGAACTTCCCCGCGCGCGAACTGCGCCGCGACGGCGAACGCATCACGCTGCGTTCGAGCGAATTCGCGATGCTGAAGGTGTTCGTCACGCACGCGATGACCGTGCTCACACGTGCGCAGTTGCTCGAGAAACTGCACGGCAATAGCGAAGCGCATCGCAATCGCAGTCTCGACGTATCGATCTGGCGCTTGCGTCGGCTGATCGAAGTGGACCCATCGGAACCGCGCTACGTGCAGACGGTGTGGGGACGCGGCTATGTGTTCGTGCCGGATGGCGAGCTCGGCGCGGCCGAACGCGGGCTCGCGCCGACGCTCGGCTAGCGGCGCGAGTCGATCTGATCCGAGCCGGTTGATGTGACCTGCGTGTCGCGCACAACGCGCAGCGCGCTGACGCGGCTGACGGTCAAAACGTCAGCACACTCAGAAACATCCGCTGCAGCCAACCCATCGTCGTCGCGTCGTTGACCATGCCGAGGCCCGCCTGTTCGATGCGCGCGTTCGCGACCTTGCTCGACGCAACGTAATTGCCTGCTTCGATATCCTTGGGATTGACGATGCCCGACAACCGAAGACGGTCGCGGGTACCGCTCATCGCGATCACCTTCTCGCCCGACACGACCAGATTGCCGCCCGACACCGTGCCGATCACAGTCACGGCGAGCGTGCCCGTCATATCGCTGATGTCGCGCAGATTGCCTTGCCCCTTGTAGTCGGTGCTGGCCGAGCCGATATTGAACAGTTTCGCGAGCCGCGCGGCGGCGTTCGTCGATTGGTCCGCGGCGGTCGCGGTGATGCTGCTCGCGCGGTTCGCCGATGCGCTCGCGCTGTTGTTGCCGCTATACGATTCGGACAGCCGGATCGTCAGCACGTCGCCGATATGCTGCGCGCGCGGCGTCTCATACAGCAGCAGCGGCGCGCCGGCCTGATAGATCGCGCCTTGCGTGTTGACGTTCAACGGCGCGGACGCAAGCGGCGGCGCCATCGGCGTTTCGACGATCGACCTGGTCTGCGTATTCGAACAGGCCGCGAGACAGCTCGCGGCGCCGAGCACCAGGATGAGTCGTAGTGCGGTCATGCTGGCTCCGTGGCGAGAAAGATGAAAAGGAGTTAAAGCGTGGCAGCGCTAGCCAGACGCCATCCGCTTTCGGCGTTGGGTTCGCACCGATAATCAGGCTTGGCAGGCAATCATCAGCCCGCGTCGGCGCCGCTCGCCTGCCACTGCCGCACGACCGCTTTCATCCACGCATCCGAGCCCTTCAGCAGATACGTGAGCGTACCGTTGCGGCTGCCCGGCAGAAAGCACAGCGTGATCGAACTGACCGCGTTCTCCCATACGTACATCGGCATCGCGGCCGGCGCCGCCGCGTTGCGCGTCGCGAGACGCGGCGGCCCATAACGATCCTCGAGCGCGTCGCGCAGATCCTCCGCGGTCAGCTCGTCGAGCACGAACGACATCTCGTAGAGACGCAATGCGCCTTGCCCGTCGATGCGCGTGAAGCGCATCACGTGTTCGAGCGCCGGCGCGCCATCGACCACCGCCTGCGAGACCGCCCAGCGCTGATCATCGCGATGCGCCCAGCGGCACGCGACGCTCAGGCTATCGTGCGATTTCAGCCGCATGCCGAGCGCACCTGCCTGCACGTCGGTCTCGCAGATCGGCACGCTCCCGACCGGCGTCGCGCGCACGGCCGAGCCCGCGCGGAATTCGTCGATCGTGATGCCGAGCGCGACGCCGCGAAATGAAAACGGCGCATCCGGCGAGCGCCGCCGCGTGTCGGTGACGACGCTATTCGATGCCGCGCTGGCCGCCTTCGGACTGCGCGCGACAGGCTGCGCATGCGCGGCGCACGACAGCACACCGCCGAGCAGCATCAATGCACCAACCATCCTGGTGAGCATCATGATTCAATCGATCGCGGAAGCACACATGTCGAAAGGCGTCGCCGCCGCATGGCCGACGACCGGCAGCACTTTCAAGGTCGCCGCCGTGACCCGGCATGGCAGCGCCGCGGCGCCGCAGCCGCCGAGCGGCAACAGCAGCGCGCCGGCAACGAGCCACGCCACGATGCGACGCCGATGCTCAGTAGTTCTGGATAACGGCACGCGGACCTCGCCGGTTCACGCGGTCGTGTTGACCAGATGGCCGATGAGCCCCGTCCCCGGCGCAGGCAGTGCAGGCTGCGCGAGCGCGCTGCTTTGCTGCGATTTCGCCGCTGCACCAGTGGTGCTGGAACTGGCGGACTTCTCCGTGGCTGGCGTCTTCGCCAGCGTGGAGAACGGCGTGGAACTGAGGGTGTTGTGGATCGTCATGATGGACCTCGCAAAGGCGCGCATTGCGCGCGGGTGTCGGTTGAGCGCCGCGAGCCGTCATCCGAGGCAGCTGGCCTCGTTCGGCGTGCGGCGCGACTTGCTGCGGAACGAATCATCGCGCCGCGCAGGCGCCGACGATGGGCGAAGCAAAGCATGCTTTCGCGCGGTTGTTACGATGCGTTCCGTGGTCTTGCGAGGGCTTTCGAGTGCTTGCCAGGCGTTGTCATCGCGTGGCGGTCGTTGCGGAGAGCAGGATCAGGCAGTGCTAAAGTAGGCGCAGAACCTTCGCTGATCCGCCCCGGCGCAAGCCCGCCAGCGCCACGTGGCGCACAGTAAGCGTTGGTAAGGAAATGCGCGGTCGCGCGTCGGGCGCGCCAGTCTAGAATTTCGCCATGAATCCACAGGTCCTTATCGTCGACGACGATCCGGTCGTACGCGATCTGCTTTGCAAGTTTCTGCAGTCGAACGGCTTCGATGCGTCCGTGCTGCATGACGGCACTCATTTGCAGCGTCGCCTCGAGCGTGAGCGGCCGTCGGTCGTCGTGCTCGACATCATGATGCCGAACACCGACGGCCTGCGCGCGCTCACCGCGTTGCGCGCCGCCGGCGACGACATCCCGGTGATCTTCGTGACCGCGCGCGGCACGGTGGCCGATCGCATCGTCGGTCTGTCGCTCGGCGCGGACGACTATCTGACCAAGCCGTTCGATCCGCGCGAACTGCTGGTGCGCATCCAGACCGTGCTGCGCCGGCGCGGGCCGTCCACCACGAGCGCGCCGGAAGCACGCAAGCGCTATCGCTTCGGTCCGTTCGAACTGGACTTCGCGACGCGCTCGCTGACCCGCGACGACGCCAAGCTGCCGCTGCGCGACAGCGAATTCGCGCTGCTGAAAATCTTCGTCAACAATCCGTACAAGGTGCTGTCGCGCGTGCTGATTCACGATCTCGTGCATCGCGACGACCTCGCGTTCCGCGACCGCAGCCTCGACGTGCCGATCTGGCGCCTGCGCCGCGTGATCGAGGACGACCCGTCGAACCCGTGCTATGTGCAAACGGTGCGCGGCAAGGGCTATGTGTTCGTGCCCGACGCCAATGGCACCCCCTTCGAGGACGGGGCGGCCCCGGGCGCATGAGAAATCCGCTGAACACGCTGTTCGGCAGAATGGCGTTGCTGTCGGCGGCGGTGCTGTTCGCGATTCAGGCGAGCTGGTTCGTGCTGGTGACGATGCAGCCGCCGCGCCATGAAATCGACGGCTTCGCGCGCGGCATTCTGCTGGTGCTGCAGGCAATCAACGGCGAGCCGATCAAGGGCGCCGCGCTCGCGCCGGCGATGCGCGTGCATCTGGTACCCACCTGGAACATGCCGACCAGCGTGCATCTGCGCGAGCCGCACGAGCATGTGCTGGTCGAGTTGAGCCGGCATCTGCGCGAGAACCTGCCGGCCGGCACGCAGATCGCCGTCGACGATCTGCGTCCGCCGCAACTGTGGGTGCTGGTTCCGGGCAAGTCGAACTGGGTCGTCGTGCCGGTCGATGTCCCGCCGCCGCCGCGCTTTCTGATCGAATCGGTCTCGATGCTGGCCGCCGGGTTGATCCTGTCCTTGTTCGCGGTTTGGCAGATGCAACGGCCGTTGCTGCGCGTCGCCGATGCGTCGCGCGCATTCGGCTCGGGCGGCCGCCCTGAACCCGTGCCGGTGCAGGGTCCGCGCGAACTGCGCGATCTGATCGGCTCGTTCAACGACATGATGCGCCGCCTGAACGAAGCCGGCGACGACCAGGCGGTGATGCTCGCCGGCGTCGCGCATGATCTGAAGGCGCCGCTCACGCGCCTGAAGCTGCGCGCGAGCGTGCTGGTCGACGAAAACGAGCGTGTCGGCCTGATCCGCGACGTCGATTCGCTGACCAACATCGTCCAGCAGTTCCTCGAATTCGCGGGCCAATCGGCGGACGCCGGACCGCCGGTCGAAGTCGACGAGTTCTTGCGCGAGCAGTTTTCCTCGGGCGATTACGCGGAGGCCGCTGAAACCGCCGAAGCGGCGGACCCCGCCGAAACCCAGCTTTTCGCACTCGACTTGCGCGCTGGCCCCTCGTTCAAGCTGCCGCGCACGCTGCTCGACCGGCTCGTGACGAACCTCGTCGACAACGCGCTCGAACACGGCATGCCGCCGGTGGAAATCTCAACCGCGTGCAACGACGGTCATTGGATCATCAGCGTGCGCGACCACGGCCCTGGCATTCCCGACGACCGCATCGCCGCGGCGATGAAGCCGTTCGTGCGGCTCGACGCCGCGCGCGGCGGCGAAGGCCATTGCGGGCTCGGT
Organism: Paraburkholderia sp. BR10954; assembly: GCF_040965775.1. Taxonomy (NCBI): domain Bacteria; kingdom Pseudomonadati; phylum Pseudomonadota; class Betaproteobacteria; order Burkholderiales; family Burkholderiaceae; genus Paraburkholderia; species Paraburkholderia sp. BR10954. Next base: position 71,360 of record NZ_JBFRCK010000016.1, on the reverse strand, counting down.
CTCGCGATCGTCGCGCGGCTCGCGCACCATCGCGGCGGACGCTGCCTCGTGCGCAATCATGCGCGGGGCGGGCTCGACGTACGGATCGAATTGCCGGTGGACCCGGCGCTGACGTGAGGATGCTCGCAGGTAAGGGGACGCGGACCGGGGCACTTACCTGCCCTTACCGCATCGGCCGTCGCGCGGGTCGCGGCCTTATAGTCGCCCCCGGCAACCTCGATGCCGCCCTTCTCCGTCCGCCCGCTCCTCTGGGGCGGACTTTTTTTTCGCTATCGGACGGCCGAAGTGCGTCAATGCACGAGCCGATTGCGCAGCGCGTCGACCGTCGCCGTTGAAAGACCGAGGCCTTGCGTCAGGTAGCTCGCCATCGTGCCGTAGCTCGCCTGGACCTGGTCGAAGCCCGCCTGCAGATAATTCTCGTCGACGTCGAACAACGGCGCTCTCGCCGCGGCGATGGCCGCGCCTTCCTGCGCGCGCAGCGCGGTGGTTTGGGCAGCGATCGATGGCGCGAGATAGACGTTGCTGAGCAGGTAGTCTTGCATGATCACGTCGAGCGGAACGTTGGCGATGCTGAGCAGCAGCGCCGCGACCCAGCCCGCGCGATCCTTGCCCGCGTTCGAATGGAATAGCTGCGCGCCCGTGCCGTTGGCGAGCGCGCCGAGCAACGCGCCATAGGCGGCTCGCTGCGGGCCGCCCGTCACATACGCGCGCGCCTGAGCCTGCATGAACGCGACGGCGTCGACGGGCGAATCGACCGGGGGTGTGGCGAAGTCGTTCGTACCGAGCACATTCAGCGCGGCGGATGTCGCGCCGCCCGGCAGCACGTCGGCGGTGCGCGCGATTTCCGCGGGCGTGCGCAGGTCGTAGACCGACACGATGCCGAGCTTGTCGAGCGTCGCCGCGTCCATGCCGCTCAGCGTCAGCGCATTCGCGCGAAAGAACACTCCGCGCCGCATCTGCTTGCCGTCGACGGTCAGATAGCCGGCACCCGCGCCGCCGACATCGCGGAAATTGCTGACCGACACGAGTCGCGGCGTGGCCGGCTGCTCGGCTTCGAGACTGCCGCCGCACGCGGATAGCAGCGTGCTGCCGAAACCCGCGGCCAGCATCGCCCCGGCCGAGCCCCTCAGAAAGCGTCGCCGCGCCGCCGACGTTTCGCCCGGCATGCCGCGCTCCACGGGCACGGTCGTGCTCGTAAGGGCGCGGAAAGGCGAACGGTTTTTCGCGGTGACGGGCATCGGAGGCGACGGGTTATAGGAGGATCGAGTGGGCAGCCGGGCTGCAGACGCAGTTTAACGTTGACCAATAAGTTTTGCGTTACATCGTAGGGGTTAGTAAGAAAAAAAGAGGGCCGGGTGCGCGCCAATAAATGCCGCGTGACGCTTGCGCGCTGTCGCAAACGAGGCGGACATAACGCACCGCGACGAGGCAAAAGAAAACCGGGCTCCCCCTTTCAGGCGAGCCCGGTTTCTTTGTTACTGCATCGCTTTACCGCTACCGGTGTCCTTCATGGGGCACCTTGTCGTCTCCACGTCTTCCTGCAAATTGAAGACGCTTAACGCGGCAGTTCCGTATGCCCCATCAGGAACGCATCGACCGAACGTGCGCACTGACGGCCTTCGCGGATCGCCCATACCACGAGCGACTGGCCGCGACGCATGTCGCCCGCCGTGAACACCTTGTTCACCGACGTGTAGTACGCCTTGTCGCCCTCGGTCGTGGCGCGCACATTGCCGCGCGCATCCTTGTCGACGCCGAATGCTTCGAGCACCGGCGAGACCGGCTGCGTAAAGCCCATCGCGAGCAGCACGAGGTCGGCCTTCATTTCGAATTCGGAGTTCGGCACTTCGACCATCTTGCCGTCCTTCCATTCGACGCGCGCGGCGATCAGCTTCTCGACCTTGCCGTTCTTACCTTCGAGGCGCTTGGTCGCAACCGCCCAATCGCGCTCGCAGCCTTCCTCGTGCGACGACGACGTGCGCAGCTTGATCGGCCAGTACGGCCACACGAGCGGCTTGTTCTCTTCTTCCGGCGGCTGCGGCAGCAGTTCGAACTGCGTGACGCTCTTCGCGCCATGACGGTTCGACGTACCCACGCAGTCCGAACCGGTATCGCCACCGCCGATCACGACGACGTGTTTGCCCTTCGCGACCAGCTGGTTCGGCACCTTGTCGCCGGCATTGACCTTGTTCTGCTGCGGCAGGAACTCCATCGCGTAGTACACGCCTTCGAGCTCGCGGCCCGGCACCGGCAGATCGCGCGGCGTTTCCGAACCACCGGCGATCACGACCGCGTCGAACTGCTCGTTCAGCTCGGCCGGCGTGATGGTTTCCTTCGCGGTGTTGCCGATGTGCGCCGGCAACGAGTCCGGTTTGCCGATGAACACGTTGGTGCGGAATGTCACGCCTTCGGCTTCCATCTGGCGCATGCGGCGGTCGATCTGCCACTTCTCCAGCTTGAAGTCGGGGATGCCATAGCGCAGCAGGCCGCCGATCCGGTCGTTCTTCTCGAACACGGTCACGTCATGACCGGCGCGCGCGAGCTGCTGCGCAGCCGCGAGACCCGCGGGGCCCGAGCCGACCACGGCGACCTTCTTGCCGGTCTTGTGCTTCGGCGTTTGCGGCGCGACCCAGCCTTCGGCCCACGCCTTGTCGATGATCGCGTGCTCGATCGACTTGATGCCGACCGGGTCGTCGTTGATGCCGAGCGTGCACGCCGCTTCGCACGGCGCCGGGCAGATGCGGCCCGTGAACTCGGGGAAGTTGTTGGTCGAATGCAGCACTTCAATCGCGTTCTTCCAGTCCTGACGGAACACCAGGTCGTTGAAGTCCGGGATGATGTTGTTGACCGGACAGCCGTTGTTGCAGAACGGAATGCCGCAGTCCATGCAACGCGCGCCTTGAATCTTCGCTTCGTCGTCGGTCAGTGCCGCGACGAATTCCTTGTAGTGCTTCACACGCGTGAGCGGAGCCTCGTACGTCTCGTGGCGACGTTCGAACTCGAGAAAACCGGTTGCCTTGCCCATGTGGTTCTCTTCTCTATCTGTATCTAGGGGTAATCTGGACCCGCCGCGCGTCGATCGATCGGAACGCGGCGGGTACGTCTAAATGTGACTTCGGACGGCAGCTCAGGCGGCGAGCACTTCGCTGTTCGCCTTCTTCGCGGCGAGTTCGCCGAGAGCGCGCTTGTATTCGGTCGGGAACACCTTCACGAACTGACGGCGTGCCGCGTCCCAGTTTTCGAGCAGCGCCTTCGCGCGCGGGGAGCCCGTGAACTGGAAGTGACGCTCGATGAGCCCCTTGAGCAGCGCTTCGTCGGTCGTGTCGCGGTGCCATACGCCCTTGTCGACCGTGCGCTCCTGTTCGGCCTGTTGCAGCACCGGGTCGAGCGAAACCATCGACTTGTTGCACTTGCTCGCGAACGTGCCGTCCGGATCGAACACATACGCGATACCGCCCGACATGCCGGCCGCGAAGTTACGGCCCGTCTCGCCGAGCACGACCACCGTGCCGCCCGTCATGTATTCGCAGCCGTGATCGCCCGTGCCTTCGACGACCGCCGTCGCGCCCGAATTACGCACGCAGAAACGCTCGCCCGCGACGCCGCGGAAGAAGGCTTCACCTTCGATCGCGCCGTACATCACCGTGTTACCGCAGATGATGTTCTCTTCCGACTTGCCGCGGAAATCGTTGGTCGGACGGATGATGATGCGGCCGCCCGACAGGCCCTTGCCGACGTAGTCGTTGCCGTCGCCGACCAGATCCAGCGTGATGCCCTTCGCGAGGAACGCGCCGAAGCTCTGACCCGCCGTACCCTTCAGCTGGATGTGGATCGCGTCGTCCGCGAGGCCTTCGTGGCCGTACTTCTTCGCGATCGTGCCCGACAGCATCGCGCCGACCGTGCGGTTCACGTTGCGCACCGGCTGGATGAACGACACGTGCTCGCCCTTCTCGATCGCGGCCTTCGCCTTCTCGATCAGCGTGTGGTCGAGTGCGCGGTCGAGGTCGTGATCCTGCACGTCGACGTGCTTGCGCGCGACTTCGGCCGGCACTTGCGGCTGATAGAACACGCGCGAGAAGTCGAGGCCCTTCGCCTTCCAGTGCTCGATGCCCTTCTTCGTGTCGAGCAGTTCCGCGCGGCCGATCAGGTCGTCGAACTTGCGGATACCGAGTTGCGCCATGATTTCGCGCGCTTCTTCCGCAACGAAGAAGAAGAAGTTCACGACGTGTTCCGGCTGGCCTTGGAACTTCGCACGTAGTACCGGATCTTGCGTGGCGACGCCGACCGGGCACGTGTTCAGATGGCACTTGCGCATCATGATGCAGCCTTCGACGACGAGCGGCGCCGTCGCGAAGCCGAATTCGTCCGCGCCGAGCAGCGCGCCGATCACGACGTCGCGGCCGGTCTTCATCTGACCGTCGGCCTGCACGCGGATACGGCCGCGCAGCCGGTTCAGCACCAGCGTCTGCTGCGTTTCCGCGAGACCCAGTTCCCACGGTGTGCCCGCATGCTTGATCGACGACAGCGGCGACGCACCCGTCCCACCGTCATGACCGGCGATCACGACGTGATCGGCCTTCGCCTTGGCGACACCGGCGGCAACCGTACCGACGCCCGACTCCGACACGAGCTTCACCGAGATGCTCGACGACGCGTTGACGTTCTTCAGATCGTGAATCAGCTGTGCCAGGTCTTCGATCGAGTAGATGTCGTGGTGCGGCGGCGGCGAAATGAGGCCGACGCCCGGCACGGAGTAACGCAGCTTGCCGATGTAGTCCGACACCTTGTGGCCCGGCAACTGACCGCCTTCGCCCGGCTTCGCGCCCTGCGCCATCTTGATCTGGATCTGGTCGGCCGACGCCAGATACTCCGCCGTCACGCCAAAGCGGCCCGATGCGACCTGCTTGATGCGCGAGCGCAGCGAATCGCCTTCCTTCAACGGAATGTCGACGATCACTTCGTCGCCGATCACGGACTTCATCGTGTCGCCGTTCTTGATCGGAATGCCGCGCAGTTCGTTGCGGTAACGGTTCGCGTCTTCACCGCCTTCACCAGTGTTCGACTTGCCGCCTATGCGGTTCATCGCGACGGCGAGCGTAGCGTGCGCTTCTGTGCTGATCGAGCCCATCGACATTGCGCCGGTCGCGAAACGCTTGACGATTTCCTTCGCCGGTTCGACTTCGTCGAGGGGGATCGCCTTGGTCGGATCGAACTTGAACTCGAACAGGCCGCGGAAGGTCATGTGGCGCTTGGTCTGATCGTTGATCAGATGCGCGTATTCCTTGTACGTCTGGTACGAGTTGCTGCGCGCCGAGTGCTGCAGCTTGGCGATCGCATCCGGCGTCCACATGTGTTCTTCGCCGCGCACGCGATATGCGTACTCGCCGCCCGCGTCGAGCATGTTCGCGAGGACCGGGTTGTCGCCGAAGGCTTCGCGATGCAGACGGATCGCTTCTTCCGCGACGTCGAACAGACCAATGCCGCCGACCTTCGACGACGTGCCGTGGAAGTACTTCGCCACCAGATCCGACGCAAGACCGACCGCTTCGAAAATCTGCGCGCCGGTGTACGACATATAGGTCGAAATGCCCATCTTCGACATGACCTTCTGCAGGCCCTTGCCGACCGCCTTCGTGAAGTTGTAGACCGCCTTCTCCGCCGACAGGTCGCCCTTCAGGCCGGCCGCGAGCTGGCTCAGCGTTTCCATCGCGAGGTACGGGTGCACGGCTTCCGCGCCATAGCCCGCGAGCAGCGCGAAGTGGTGCGTTTCACGCGCCGAACCGGTTTCGACGACGAGACCCGTGCTCGTGCGCAGACCTTGCTGCACGAGGTGCGTGTGGATCGCGGCGGTGGCAAGCAGTGCCGGAATCGCGACGTTGTCGCGGTCGGTCTTGCGGTCCGACACGATCAGCATGTTGTAGCCGGACTTGACCGCATCGACTGCTTCCGCGCACAGCGATGCGAGGCGCGCTTCGATGCCTTCCTTGCCCCAGGCGACCGGATAGCAGATGTTCAGTTCGTAGGAACTGAACTTGCCGCCGGTGTACTGATCGATCGCGCGGATCTTCGCGATGTCCTTGAAGTCGAGCACCGGCTGCGACACTTCTAGACGCATCGGCGGGTTGATGTTGTTCGTGTCTAGCAGGTTCGGCTTCGGGCCGATGAACGACACGAGCGACATCACCATGTTTTCACGGATCGGGTCGATCGGCGGGTTCGTGACCTGCGCGAATAGCTGCTTGAAGTAGTGGTAGAGCGTCTTGTTCTTGTTGGACATGACCGCCAGCGGCGAGTCGTTGCCCATCGAGCCGACGGCTTCCTCACCCGCTTGCGCCATCGGCGCCATCAGGAACTTCAGGTCTTCCTGGGTGTAGCCGAACGCCTGCTGGCGATCCAGCAGCGCAGCAGCTTCGCGGCGTTCCGTGACGACGTCTTCGGCCTTCGCCTCGATCTCGTCGAGCTTGATGCGCACGGCGTCGATCCAGCTCTTGTACGGCTTGGCGTTGGCGAGGTTGTCCTTCAGTTCCTTGTCGTCGATGATGCGGCCGTGCTCCATGTCGATCAGGAACATCTTGCCCGGCTGCAGACGCCACTTCTTGACGATCTTCGATTCGGGAATAGGCAGCGTGCCGGCTTCCGACGCCATGATGACGAGGTCGTCGTCGGTGACGATGTAGCGCGCCGGACGCAGACCGTTACGGTCGAGCGTCGCGCCGATCTGGCGGCCGTCGGTGAACGCGATCGCGGCGGGGCCGTCCCACGGCTCCATCATCGCGGCGTGGTATTCGTAGAACGCCTTGCGGTTTTCGTCCATCAGCGTGTGCTGTTCCCAGGCTTCCGGGATCATCATCATCATCGCGTGGACGAGCGGATAGCCGGCCATCACCAGCAGTTCGAGACAGTTGTCGAACGATGCGGTGTCCGATTGGCCCGGATAGATCAGCGGCCACAGCTTCGGCAGATCGTCGCCGAGGACGTGCGAGGCGATCGCGCCGGTGCGCGCGTTCAGCCAGTTGACGTTGCCTTTCACCGTGTTGATTTCGCCGTTGTGGGCGATCATGCGGTACGGGTGTGCCAGTTCCCACGCCGGGAACGTGTTGGTCGAGAAGCGCTGGTGCACAAGGGCGAGCGCCGACACGACACGCTCGTCCTGCAGGTCGCGGTAGTAGACGCCGACCTGACCCGCGAGCAGCAGACCCTTGTAGACGACCGTGCGCGCCGAGCACGACGGCACGAAGTACTCCTTGCCGTGCTTGAGCTTCAGCGCCTGGATGCGGTGGCTCGCAGTCTTGCGGATGATGTACAGCTTCCGCTCGAGCGCGTCGGTCACCATGATGTCCTTGCCGCGACCGATGAAGATCTGGCGGATCAGCGGCTCGCTCGCCTTCACGGTCGGCGAGATCGGCATCGCGTGGTCGACCGGCACGTCGCGCCAGCCGAGCACGACCTGACCTTCGGCCTTCACCGTGCGCTCGAGCTCCTGCTCGCAGGCGATGCGCGACGCATGCTCCTTCGGCAGGAAGATCATGCCGACGCCGTATTCGCCAGCCGGCGGCAGCGTCACGCCCTGGCGGGCCATCTCTTCGCGATAGAAGCCGTCCGGAATCTGGATCAGGATGCCCGCGCCGTCGCCCATCAGCGGATCGGCGCCGACGGCGCCCCGGTGGTCGAGGTTCTCGAGAATCTTCAAGCCCTGCTGGATGATTTCGTGACTCTTGTGGCCCTTGATATGGGCGACGAAGCCGACGCCGCAAGCGTCGTGCTCGTTTTGCGGGTCGTACAGACCTTGGGCGGCGGGAACCGGGTGAATCGGTTGCTGGTGGTCGTTCATGGGGACACCGTCTGTGAGGAGGCCGGACAGGCCGTTAAACCATTGTTTTTTTGCCGCAGTGCGCTTCGCAACCACGACGGCGCTCTTCTCGCAGCCAGACTGCGCGGGACGAAAAGCGTCGGAAATCGGAATATACGCGACGAATCAAGGAAATAGCAAATAAAACATAGTGATCCGCCCCCGATTATCAAATTGGTGCGCTGCGGCTAGCTTTTATTGGTGTCACATCAATTCGACGCAAAAGAAAACGGCATACGAAATGCCGTCTTCATGCAGTCCTTTGATGCAAAACGCTTTATTCGAATTTAAAGCCACTCTATCGGCGGTGCTGGGGTAGCGGGTGTCGCCGCGTCACTGCGTATGCGGCGTCTCGCGCACCTTGCGGGGCCGGCCACGCGGTAGCGGGGACACACGTCGGTTCGCGGCGCGCGCCGCCCATTCGCGGTAAGTGTCGCTGCCGAGTACCCAACCCTTCAACGTGGCTTGCTGGAGCTGACTTGCTTCGCGCTCGTCGAGCGGCTGCTCGCACAGTTCGCGATAAGCACGCTGTCGCTCGAACGGCGTATTGCCGAGAGACCAGTAGAGAGGGTGATCCGTGATCAGGCTGTCGAGGGTAAGGCCGATGTGATGACGATAGCTCGACCAACGATAATCCTCCGCCGCGTTGACCAGTTGCAAGCGCACCGGACACATCTCGACCACCCTGCTCGCCAGCAGGAAGTAGCGCTCGCCTTCGATCACCGTGGCCCGGTAACGGCCCTCCCACAAGGTGCCGCGACGCGCATAGCGCCGGTTGAAGTGCGCGACGTAGCGCCGCCCGACAGCCTGCATCGCCTTGGGCAGACTCGACTCCTCGGTGGGCGTGACGAGCAGTTGCACGGCGCCCGGCATCAAGGCATAAGCGTGGATGGAAAGGTGATGGTCCCGGGAAGCCGCCTTCAGACAGTCGATGAAAAGCTCGTAGTCCTGGTCGTCGACGAAGGCGGGCTGCTGATCGAGCCCGCGGAGGATGACGTGCTGCGGCTGGTCGGGGACATAAAGACGTGCAAGCCGTGCCATGCTGGAGTGTCCAATAGTCGCGTTGGTATATACCCGAAGGTCCGAAGATCCGCATGCGCGCAAGGTTCGGCGCCATGCGGCCAAGCCAGAAACCATGCGGTGCTTAGGGAGAAAACTCTAACCGCCGCGTATGGTTTGTTTCAAACGTTGTAGTCATAATGAGCGGGCCTTTTTTGGAGGAGCACATATGAAATTAAAACAGGCCGTAACGGGGATGGCAGTGCTTGCCTGCATGAGCACGGCGGCGCACGCACAATCGGCCGGCAGCTTTTACGTCACGACGGGCTGGTTCCATCTGGCGCCCCAATCGAGCAGCGACCCGCTGACCGTAACCAGCATTGGCGGTAGCCCAACCAACATCACCGAAGCCAACACCGGCGCTTCGCTGGGTTCGGCCGACACCATCGGCTTCACCGCCGGATACTTCGTCACTGACCACATCGCCACCGAATTCGTCATTGGCGTCCCGCCTACTTTCGACCTGTCGGGCACGGGTAGCCTCGCGCAGTTCGGCAAGATCGGGCAGGCCAAACAGTGGAGCCCGACTCTGCTGTTCAAGTACTACTTCAACGCGCCGACCGCTGCGTTCCGGCCGTATCTCGGTGTCGGTGTGAGCCGCATCTGGTTCACCGACGAGCACATCACCAACAGTTCATTCCAAGCCAACGTTCTGCATGGTCCGACCAGTGTCTCGACGGATAGTTCGTGGGAACCCGTGTTTAATGCGGGCTTCCATTACTCCTTCAATCAGCACTGGTTCGCCGGCGTGTCGATCTCGTACCTGCCGCTCAGCACGACCGCGAAGCTCAGTTCGGCGGCCACCACGCCGGTCGGCACGCTGACCGTGCAATCGCAGACCAAGATCAAGCTGAACCCGATCGTCACCTACGTCAACATCGGTTACCGTTTCTAACGCATCGCGACAGCAGGTGGCTTGAATTAGGGTAGTCGAATTTTCGCGCCCTGGGGAACGCCGTCATCGAGCAGATGACGGCGTTTTTGTTTGGCGTCCCGGTCGTATCGGCATGGCAGTGTCATCCCGCATCGGCGTTTGTAAATTTGACGCGAATGCGGCGCACCTGCGTGCAATATCTGGCAATGTTACGGCCACGCGCAGCGTGTCGCGAGCCGCGCGCTGTCACGTTACGGGCGATGCGACGCTTGGCATCGAAGTTGCGTTAAATGGCGTTTCCTACGCTGCAACGTGATACTGCGTCTGCGCATAGCGTGTCCGCGCGACGATGCGCGGGGCCTTTCAACTCATCGACGGAGCGACCATGACAGCACTTCCAAATACGCGAGACGCCCTCGGCGAATCCTGGACCAGCGCGAGTCGCCGTGCGCGGCGCATCGCTCGCCATAGCCGCCATGCGGCCGAAGATATCGCGGTCGAGTTGCGCACCCTGCTGTCGGAACTCGAATCGACCTTGGCCGACGGCACGCAGGCCGACGCCGTGGCCTTGCGCGGCAGGCTGCGCAAACAGCTGGACGCCGCGCGCGAGCGGCTGAACGACACGCGCGATGCAATGCGCGACCGCGCGGGCGTCGCGATCTCGGACGCCGATCACTATGTGCGTGAAAATCCGTGGCAGACGATTGCGATCGTCGGCGGGCTTGCACTGGTGGCGGGGGCGCTGTTCGCGTCGCGTTCGCGATGACGCTGGCTTGCGCGGCTTGAGGGTGCTGGCAAGGAGACGCGACGGCCGCTTCGATGCGGCAAGGCCGAACGTTGCCCCCTTGCCGCGCCTCGCCGCTAACGACTAGTTATCGTCGATCACGAACAGCCGCCGATACTCCTTCAGCGCGTAGCGATCGGTCATCCCCGCGATGTAATGCGCGATCAGACGCGGCTGGCGCGTCGCATCGCTCGATTGATAGTCCGGCGGCAGCAGCCGCGGATCGTCGGTGAACGCGTCGAACAGGCCGACCACGACGCGGCGTGCCTTGTTGGCCATGCGCATCACGCGATAGTGGCGGTACATGTTTCTGAACAGAAAGCGTTTGAGCGCCGCGGCCTGAGCCGCGATTGCATCGCTGTGCGCGACGAGCGGGGGCGCCGCGCGCACGTCGTCGAGTGACGCCGGTGCGTAGCGAGCGAGATTGGCCCGCGTGGTCTCGATCAGATCGACGATCAGCGTATTGATCACGCGCCGCACCGTCTCGTGAATCAGCCGACGTCCTTCGATCTGCGGGTAGTCGCCGCGCGCCGCCTCACAATGCGTCTGCCAGAGCTCCACTTCGGCGAGCTGCTCGAGCGACAGCAGACCGGAGCGCAAGCCGTCGTCGACGTCGTGATTGTTGTACGCGATTTCATCGGCGACGTTGGCGATCTGCGCTTCGAGCGACGGTTGACGTCCTTCGAGAAAGCGCTCGCCCAATTCGCCGAGCCGGCGCGCGTTGTCGCGCGAGCAATGCTTGAGGATGCCCTCGCGCGTCTCAAAGCACAGGTTCAGACCGTTGAATGCTCCGTAGTGCTCCTCAAGTTCGTCGACGACCGCGAGACTCTGCAGGTTGTGCTCGAAGCCGCCGTGCTCGCGCATGCATTCGTTCAATGCGTCCTGGCCGGCATGGCCGAACGGTGTATGGCCGAGATCGTGCGCCAGCGAAATCGCTTCGACCAGATCTTCATTGACGCGTAAATTCCGCGCAACCGAGCGCGCGATCTGCGCAACTTCGAGGCTATGGGTGAGGCGCGTGCGAAACAGGTCGCCCTCGTGATTGACGAATACCTGAGTCTTGTACTCGAGTCGCCGGAACGCGGTGGAGTGGACGATGCGGTCGCGGTCGCGCTGAAACTCGGTGCGCGCGCTCGGCGCGGTTTCCGCATAGCGGCGCCCGCGCGACTGGCTCGAATGCGCCGCGTACGGCGCGAGATGCGCTTCGAGCGCCTGCTGGGTCGGCGCGGGGACGGCGGGTGCGGCGACCGCGGCGGCGGCATTCGCGGCGATGGCCGTGGCGCCGATCGCGCCGTTCCCCGCGCCTGCGCGCGCGCTTGTCGAGTCATGCTGGATATCGTCGCTGCGCCTGTCAGTCACCGGGTTCTCCGAAACATGGGCGGCGCCTCGTGACGCGGGTGCGTGAAGCGTGGCTGCAGGGCCGTGTTGAATCTAGACGGCGGCGGCCAGCGTCGCATGCACTTCGGCGTCGGGCGCGCGGGTAATCAGCGTCTCACCGAAACGCTTCAGCAGAATGAACTTGATCGCGCCGCCTTCCGCTTTCTTGTCGATCTGCATCAGCTCGATGTAGCGATCCGTGCCGAGAGCGGGAGCACGCGTGGGCAGATGCGCGGCAAGCACCACGTCGACGAGTCGCTTGCGCGACGCTTCGTCCAGATGGCCGAGGCGCACGGACAGATCCGCCGCCATCACCATTCCGCAGCCGACCGCCTCGCCGTGCAGCCACTCGCCATAACCGAGCCCGGCTTCGATCGCGTGGCCGAACGTATGGCCGAAGTTCAGGATCGCGCGCAGACCGCCTTCGCGCTCGTCCTGCGCCACCACCGACGCCTTGATCTCGCAGGAACGTTTGACCGCCTCGGTCAACGCCGCCGGTTCGCAGCGGTTCAAAGCCTCGATATTGGCCTCGATCCAGGTGAAGAAACCGGCATCGGCGATCGCGCCGGTCTTGATGACTTCGGCGATGCCCGCCGCGAGTTCGCGCTCGGGCAGCGACCGCAATACGCCGATGTCGGCGATCACCGCCTGCGGCTGGTAGAACGCGCCGATCATGTTCTTGCCGAGCGGATGATTGATGCCGGTCTTGCCGCCGACCGATGAATCCACCTGCGACAGCAAGGTGGTCGGCACCTGGATGAACGGCACGCCGCGCATGTAGCAGGCGGCGGCAAACCCGGTCATGTCGCCGATCACACCGCCGCCGAGCGCGATTAGCGTGGTCTTACGGTCCGCGCGCGAGCCGAGCAGCGCGTCGAAGATCAGGTTCAGCGTCTGCAGATTCTTGTGCGCTTCGCCGTCCGGCAGAACGACCGTGGACACCTGCTTGTTCAGCGGCGCGAGCGCCGCGCGCAGCTTGTCGCCGTAAAGCGGATCGACGGTGCTGTTGGTGACGATCGTGACTGAGTTGCCGGCGATATGCGGCTTGAACAGCTCGGTCTGGCCGATCAGGTCGGCACCGATATGAATGGGGTAGGCGCGCTCGCCCAGTTCGACGTTGACGGTAATCATACGGTCCATTATGACGCAGGATGTTTGGCGACGCCGGCCATCTCGAGCTGCATCAGAACCATGTTGACGAGTCCGTTGACCGAGGGCCGGCCGGTTTCGATCACGAAGTGCGCGCATTCGCGGTACAGCGGGTCGCGCACTTCATAGAGCGCTTCGAGGCGAGCCTTGGGGTCTTCCGTTTGCAGCAGCGGACGATTCTTGTCGCGCCGCGTGCGCAGCCACAGGTCATGCGGATTGGCGCGCAGATAGATCACGAGGCCGCGGCTTTTCAGCGCTTCGCGGTTTTCCGGCCGCAGCACCGCGCCGCCGCCGGTCGCGAGCACGATATTGTCGCGCGCGGTCAGCTCCGAGATCACGCTGGCTTCGCGATCGCGAAAGCCCGCTTCGCCCTCGAGCTCGAAGATCACGGGAATGCGCGCGCCCGTGCGCGCCTCGATTTCATGGTCGGAATCGAAGAACGGGCGCTCGAGACGGCGCGCAACCGCCCGACCCACAGTGGTCTTTCCTGCCCCCATGAGCCCTACGAAAAAAACATTGGCGTGTGCGTCCCGCGCTTGCAACGGTGTCCTCTGGCTAATCCGGTGTAGTTCGTGCCGCAGCTTACTGGCAAAGCGGCTGCCTTGTCGAGCCTGCGCGCCGCCGACGGACGGCGGCGCAAGCGTGCCCTATATGCCCTAATTTTCCCGCACCACACGCGGCGTGATGAAAACCGCCAGTTCACTGCGCGTGTCGCGATGAGTCCGATGGCGGAACAACGCGCCCAGAACCGGTATTTTGCCAAGGATGGGCACCCGCTCGACGTCGTCGCGGTCGTCAGTCTCGTAAATTCCGCCGATCGACACCGTACCACCATCCTCGACCTCGACGCGCGTTTGCACGTGCTTGGTGTTGATCGCGGGCCCGGCGTCGGTCTGCTCGCCGACGCTGTCCTTCGCGACGTCTAGATCGAGCACCACGCGGCCATCCGGCATGATCTGCGGCTCGACCTCCAGTTTGAGCGTCGCGCGGCGAAACTGCACGCCAGATACGCCCTGGCCGACCTTCGCCTGATATGGCAGCTCGGTGCCCTGCTCGACGATCGCCTTCATCCGGTCCGCCGTCACGACCCGCGGGCTCGACACGATTTTCCCATGTCCCTCTGATTCGAGCGCCGAGAGTTCGATATTGAGCAGCCGTGTAGCGTGCGCCGCGAATAGCGTGAGGCCGGCGGTCGCGGCATCGAATCCGGAAATCGGACGGGCCGACAGATCGTACACGGTGCCGTCCGATCCTCCCGTCAGCCCCCTCGACGTACCATCCGCGCTCGTGCCGGCCAGCGACAGCCGCACCCCGAGATTGCGCGAGAAGCCTTGGTCGCCTTCGACGATCTGCGCCTCGATCAGCACCTGGCGAGTCGGCCGGTCGACGGAGGCGATCAGCGCCGCGATCTGTTCGAGCCGCCCAGCGAGATCGGTGACGAACAGCAGGTTGGTGCGCGGATCGGCGGTGACGGCGCCGCGTTTGGACAGCACGCGCTGGGTGCCGGAACCGGTCAGCAGGCGCCGCACGTCCTCGGCGTGCGCGTAGTGCAGCTCGAACGTGCGGCTCGCGAGCGGTTCGAGGTCCGCGGCGCGCGCGTGAGCTTCGAAGCGCTGACGTTCGCGCGCGGCGAGTTCGGCGGCGGGCGCGACCCAGATGACGTTGCCGTGGCGCTCCATCGCCAGATTGTTGACGTCGAGCAGCGTGTCGAACGCGGTGCGCCACGGCACCTGATCGAGCCGTATCGACACGGCGCCGCGCACTTTGTCGCTGGCGACGATGTTCAGGCCGGTGAACTCGGCGAACGCTTTCAGGACCGCGCCGAGCTGCGCATGCTGGAAGTTCAGCGAAATCGGCTTGTTGCCCGCGGGAAGACCCGAGTCGGCACCGGCCGCTGCGTCGGCGAGGCGCGGCCGCGGCGGCAGCGGAACCGGCGGGCCCTCGAGACTGGGCGTGCCGGCGCCGTCGTCGCTGGCGGTAACGGCGGGTTGTTTTGGCGACGGTGGCAGGATCTGGCCGTTGGCGGCGTCGTCCGGGGAAGCGTCGGCCGCTATCGCGGCACGCGGGGCCGGCTCGACGGTGTCCGGGTCCAGGGCCGCGCCTGGCGCAGAAACATAGGCGAACGGATTCGCCGCCTGGCCGATGCCGCCGCTCGGCAGCGGCGCTGTCTCGTGGGCGGTATTGGCCGTTAAGGCTGGGTCGTCGAGCGCGGCGTAAGTCGGCAACGGCGGTAGCAGCGGTGACGTCGCTGCCTGTGCGACCCCACCGCCCAGCGTCGCAGCGACGTAGAGCCCGAAACACAGCCCGCAGACGACACGGACCTCGCGTTCGCCCCGCAACATCGCCACTCTCAATCGCTTGAGTGTGCGCGTCATGACGCCTCCGTCTGCATCAGCGTCAGCGTGCGCGTCGCGCCGCCGTTCGCGAGCGTAATGCCGAGCGCGTCGAGCTGCGTGACCCGCTCGACGCCCAGTTGCTGCCCGGCCGCGACAGTCGTCGTGCCGTCTGGCGTGTCGAGCAGGGCAAGCCCGCGGGTACGATCGCGCAGCAAACCGATAAGCCGCAACTCGGAAACATCGCCCGGCTCGCCGCTCGCGGAGATCTGCGGCTTCGCGAACGGATCGAAGAATACGAGACCTTCGTCGTCATCGTCGGCGGCCTCGTCGGGGTCAGCGCTTGCGCCGGCGCTCGCGGCCGGGGTCGCGGACGGCGGTCGCAGCGCGTCATACACCTGCAGCGTCGCGGCCACCGCGAGACCTTTGCCGTCCTGCTTGACGGTCACATCGACGGGAGTGATCAGCACCGGCAGTTGCGCGAGCCCGTGGAAAAACGCCATCAGGTGGACGAAGTCCGTGCGCGCGGTGAGCTGCAGCTCGCGCTTGCGCTCGACGCCCTCACCGCTCGCCGCGCCCGGTTCGACCGCGAGCAACAGGACGCCGCTCTGCGTGGCCAGCTCGGAGACGATTCGCACGTCGTCGGCGGAATTCCACGGCACGGCGCTCGACACCGTGGCCGGCATCGCCGCGGCTGCACGGCGCAACGACGGCAGCTGCGCTAGCGCGTGGCGCGCCTGCGCGAGACGCTGCGTGCCGAGCGCGAGCGCCGCGCGGCTCGCTTCCAGTCCGGCGAGATCGGCCATGTTCCAACGGTACGCGCCGAAGGCGAACACCAGCGCGGCGATTGCCGTCGCGACGAGCCAGCGACGGTGCGAGCTCCAAGCCTCGAGCGGCATACGCGCCCGCTTGACCCAGCGTGAAACTAACGAGGCGCCGTGCGGTGCACCGCCCGGCTCGAAAAATGTCGTGCTCATCGTGCACCTCCCTTTCGTGCGGCCCGCGACGCGTGCGTCGCTTGGAGCGGCGGTTCGCCCCAGCGCAGGCGCGCATCGAATTCCACCGGTCCGCCAATCGCCGGTTCCGTCGATGCGCCGCCCTTCCCCGTCGGCCGACGTAAATCGCGCATCTCCGCGCCCTGCACGCCGTGAATCGCGCCGAGCCGCTTGAGCCACTCAGCCGACGCGATATGGCCGCTCGAAGTCGCCAGCAATTCGGTCTCGTACTCGCGCTGTCGAAACTGCCGCAACACGATGCGCTCGCCCGGCTCGAAGCTCAGCGCGTCGAGCAGATCGCGCAGATGCGCGAGCGGCCTCGCGAGACTCGCGGCGCGCCCCGCGGCTTCGCGTTGCGCCTGTTCGGCCCGCGACAACTTCGCGTGCTCCGCGAGCGGCGCGGCGAGCGGGGTCAGCGCCTGCTCGACAGCTGCGCGCCGCGCATCCAACCGCGCCGCGGCAAAGCTCTGCCAAGCGGCGACGGGCAGCACGCCCGCGGCACCGACGCACGCCGCCACGGCCCAGTCGCGCATGCAGCGGCGCCGTGCGAGTCGCGCGTTGCGTTGGCGGTACGGCAGCAGATTGAAGCCGCCTAGCCACGGCACAGCGGCACGCTGGTCACACCGATCGGGATTCGCGGCCACGCCAGATGAAA
The DNA here is from genome assembly GCF_040965775.1 of Paraburkholderia sp. BR10954. Classification (NCBI taxonomy): domain Bacteria; kingdom Pseudomonadati; phylum Pseudomonadota; class Betaproteobacteria; order Burkholderiales; family Burkholderiaceae; genus Paraburkholderia; species Paraburkholderia sp. BR10954. The sequence goes on along the minus strand of NZ_JBFRCK010000016.1, from coordinate 54,285 downwards.
ACGACAGAGCGCCCCTCATTCCAACACCCCACGCAACGCGAGCCCAAACGCGACCGCGCCAGCCGGCTCGTGCAGCAACGCGTCGTCGAGCGGCCGTGCATGGCTGCCGAGCAGCGCACACTCGAACGGCAGCGCCGAGCAGCCGAGCACGTCGCCGATATCGGCGAGCGAAAAGCCGACGCCGTCGAGCAGTTCGATTTCGCCGCCGATCAGCGCGCAGTCGAACTCCGGCCCGTGCGTGAGATCGCGCAACGCGTCGGCGAGATCGGCATGCTCGGGCGCCGGATAGCGCATCTCGCCCACGCTCGCGCCATCGACGACACTCCAGCCGTACACGCCGTCCGTACCGACCCACACCGCCGCGTACGGTTCGTTCGGGTCGAGTTCGCGACTCGCCGCATGGCGCAGTGCGCGCAATGCGGCGTGCGGTTCGCCATCGATAGCGGACAGTGAAATGCCCGCGGTCGCCGCGCATTCGATCCGCGTTTCCAGATGCTGACGCGAGGTCGCGGCGATCTTCACCGAGCGCTGCGGAGACGGCGTCTCGTCGACGTACCAGTCGACCGCGAGTGCATGACGCTCGAGCCCGGCGATGCGCTCGGCTTCGCCCATCACCCCGGGCGCGAGTCCGGCGAGCGCGACGCCGCCGTCCTCCGCCTCGCAGTCGCTCTGCGCGGCGAGCCGCGCGAGCGGCACTGTCGTCGTCAGCGTGGCCGACGCAGGCACGGCCATCGCGCAGCGCAGCGCGTGCGTCGCGCATACGCGCGGCAAGCCGGCGAACGCATCGCGCAATGCCCGCGAAACGGCCTGCCGATCGACGATCTCGGCGCCCGCCATCACGCCGGCCGCGAGCGGCACCGTGCTGATATGTTCGAGATGCAGCGCGCCCCGTGCGCGTTGACTCACCACCACGAGACGCACGTTTTGCGAGCCGACGTCGATGCCGGCGGCGAAACGCTGCCGGCCCTCCCTCACCGCCTGAAGCCATGAATTTCTATAAGCCATACCGCCCTCCCTCTGAACGCGAATAACGAGGGATCATTGTCGGCAGACGCGCGTCCTAACGACATTCAGCCGAATGGCTAACGCGGCTGCGAAGCCGCCCCGAGCGGCATCAAAGCGACTACAGTTGGGGCTACAGCGAAGTCGTTCCCGCGCCGCCTGGCGAGTGCCGATTGCACGCCATTCGTAAGCCTTCCGAAAGCAGAAAAACCCTGACGGCTATAATCGCGGGACTGTTTTTCCGGTACTCCTATGCAAGCCACATCTCCTACGTCTCCGCCGCCCGCGCCGAAAAAGCACAAACGCCCGCTATGGCTGAAGCTGATCCTCGGCTTTGTCGGGTTGATCGTGGCGGGCATCGTGTCCGTGGCGCTGGTGCTCGGCTATGCGCTCGTCGTCGCGACGCCGAACCTGCCGTCACTCGATGCGCTGACCGACTATCAACCCAAGGTGCCGCTGCGAATCTATACGGCCGACCACGTGTTGATCGGCGAATTCGGCGAGGAGCGGCGCGACATCGTGCACATCCAGGACGTGCCCGACAGCCTGAAGAAAGCGATCCTCGCGATCGAGGACGCGCGCTTCTACGAACACGGCGGCGTCGACCTGACCGGCATCGCGCGAGCCGGCATCGTCGCGCTGACCAACGGCCATGCGACTCAAGGCGCGAGCACGATCACGATGCAGGTCGCGCGCAACTTCTTTCTGTCCAGCGAGAAAACCTACACGCGCAAGATCTACGAGATGCTGCTTGCGTACAAGATCGAGTCGAAGCTGAGCAAGGATCAGATTCTCGAGGTGTACATGAATCAGATCTATCTCGGTCAGCGCGCGTACGGATTCGCGAGTGCGGCGCGCGTGTACTTCGGCAAGGATCTGAAGGACCTGACGCTCGCCGAATCGGCGATGCTCGCCGGTCTGCCGAAGGCGCCGTCCGCGTATAACCCGGTCGTCAATCCGAAGCGCGCGAAGGTGCGCCAGGAATACATCCTGCAGCGCATGTACGAACTGCATTACATCACCCCGGAACAGTACGACGAGGCGAGCCGCCAGCGGCTCGTCGTGAAGGGCATGGGCAAGGAGTACAGCGTGCACGCGGAATACGTCGCGGAAATGGTGCGGCAGATGATGTACGCGCAGTATCGCGAGGAAGCCTACACGCGCGGCCTGAACGTCGTAACCACGATCGACTCGGCCGATCAGGACGTCGCCTATCACGCGGTGCGCAAAGGCTTGATGGACTACGAGCGCCGTCACGGCTATCGCGGCCCGGAGGCGTTCATCGATCTGCCGGCCGACGCCGACGAGCGCGAGCAGGCCATCGACGATGCGCTGCTCGAGCATCCGGACAACGGCGAAATCATCGCCGCCGTCGTCACGGCGGCGAGCCCGAAGGAGGTGCAGGCGGCCTTCATCGACGGCAACGTCGCGACGATTCAGGGCGACGGTCTGCGCTATGCGCAGTTCGCGCTCGGCCCGCGCGCGCAGCCGAATCAGCGCATCCGGCCTGGCGCGATCGTGCGGCTCGTGAAGAATGACGAGGGCGACTGGTCGATCACGCAATTGCCGCAGGTGGAAGGCGCGTTCATCTCGGTGGTGCCGCAGGACGGGGCGATCCGTTCGCTGGTCGGCGGCTTCGACTTCAACAAGAACAAGTTCAATCACGTGACGCAGGCGTGGCGTCAGCCGGGCTCGAGCTTCAAGCCGTTCATCTATTCGGCGTCGCTCGAAAAAGGCCTCGGGCCCGCGACGATCGTCAACGACGCGCCGCTCTTTTTCAGCGCCGCCGAAACCGGCGGCCAGGCGTGGGAGCCGAAAAACTACGGCGGCGGCTTCGACGGTCCGATGACGATGCGCACCGCGCTGCAGAAGTCGAAGAATCTCGTGTCGATCCGCATCCTGAACCAGATCGGCCCGAAGTACGCGCAGCAATACATCACGCGCTTCGGCTTCGACGCGGATCGCCATCCCGCCTATCTGCCGATGGCGCTCGGCGCGGGCCTCGTGACGCCGCTGCAGATGGCGGGCGCGTTCTCGGTGTTCGCCAACGGCGGCTACCGGATCAATCCTTACCTGATCGCGGAAGTCACCGATCAGCGCGGCGGCGTCGTCGCGCAAGCGCAGCCGCTCGTGGCCGGCCGAAACGCGCCGTATGCGATCCAACCGCGCAACGCCTATGTGATGAACAGCCTGCTGCAAAGCGTCGCGCAGCACGGCACCGGCGCGAAGAGCAACGTGCTCAAGCGCACCGATCTCGCCGGCAAGACCGGCACGACCAACGATTCCCGCGACGCGTGGTTCGCCGGCTATCAGCACACGCTCACCGCGATCGCGTGGATCGGCTACGACAATCCGCGCAGCCTCGGCGACAAGGAAACCGGCGGCGGCCTCGCGCTGCCGGTGTGGATCGAGTACATGGGACGCGCGCTGAAGGGCGTGCCCGAGTACAAGATGGCACGCCCCGACGACGTCAGCGAAATCGGCTCGGAGCTTTATTTCGACGATTTCACGCCGGGCCACGGTTTCATCGCAACGGTCGGCGTCAGTCAGGCGACGCTCGACGCCCAGGCGAGCGCCGCAGCAGCCGCGCCGGAACAGGTCGGCGAGCAGGAGAAGCAGGACATCATGAATCTGTTCCGCGGACACTGAGGCCGCGTCGACGTCCCGTTAGACAGAAAAAACCGCCGCGTTCGTTACGCGGCGGTTTTGTTTTGAGAGCGTCTCGTGCTTCGCGCTAATTGCGCCACGCTCATTGCGCGGCGAACTGCACCGGCTCGCCAGCCTGTTCGGTCGCATACTGCGACAGCGCCGCGAAAAACTCCGAGCCGCTGCGCGTGTCGCGCCATTCGCCGTCGACGAAACGGAAGTGAAAACCACCGGCCTTCGCCGCGATCCAGATCTCGCTCATCGGCGGCTGAAGATTGACGATGATCTTCGTGCGGTTCTCGAATTCGAGCGTCAGAACGTTGCCGCTGCGCTCGAGCTCGATGTCGGCGTCGATGTCGTCGAGCGCGCTCTCGATGGCGGCCAGTACGGCTTCCGCACGGGTCAGGTAATCACTATCGGACATGCTAAACTCCATCGATTATTCATTCAGGGACAGTCATGCGAGTCGTAACTCGGATGCGCGCGGCAGCGCCCGGCCGCGCGATTGTAGCGGTTTTAGCCATTCTCGCAGGTTGTGCGCTCACCGGCTGCGGCCAACGCGGCTCGCTCTATCTGCCAACCGTACCGCCGCTGCCTGCCCCGCCGGCTCATCGCACGCAAACACCGTCGACCGATCAAACGCAGCCGGCTAACGGCAACACGGCCGACACGGATTCGATCCCGGACACCTCGGGCACGCCGCTCACGCTCGCCCCCGAAGACCAACTCAAGACGCCGCCCGCTTCGGCGGCATCGGCTCCCGCAGTGCCGCTGCCCGCCTCTGCCGTCCCTTCCGCTCAATAAGACTTTCGCATGACTCGATCCGCATTTGACTACGTCGACGGCGTATTGCACGCCGAAGGCGTGTCCGCCGTTTCCCTCGCCGAGCAGTTCGGCACGCCGCTGTACGTCTATTCGCGCGCCGCGCTCACCGCGGCGTGGAACGCCTATGCCGGCGCCTGCGCCGGGCGTCGCGCGAGCGTACACGTGGCCGTCAAGGCCAATAGCAATCTGGCGGTGCTGAACGTATTCGCGCGCCTCGGCGCGGGCTTCGACATCGTGTCGGGCGGCGAACTCGCGCGCGTGCTCGCGGCCGGCGGCAAAGCGGAAAACACCGTGTTTTCGGGCGTCGGCAAGCAGGCGAGCGAAATGCGCGACGCGCTCGCGGCGGGCGTCAAATGCTTCAACGTCGAATCGATTCCCGAGCTCGATCGACTCAACGCGGTGGCGGGCGAGATGGGCAAGAAGGCGCCGGTGTCGCTGCGCGTGAATCCCGACGTCGACGCGAAAACGCATCCGTACATTTCCACCGGCCTGAAGACGAACAAGTTCGGCGTCGCGTTCGAGGATGCACGCGCCACTTATCAGGCGGCCGCGGCGATGGCGAATCTCGAGGTGGTCGGCATCGACTGCCATATCGGCTCGCAAATCACCGAAGTCGCGCCTTACCTCGACGCAATCGACAAGGTGCTGGAACTGGTCGAACAGATCGAGCAGGACGGCGTGACGATTCGCCATATCGACGTCGGCGGCGGCCTCGGCATCACATACGACGACGAAACGCCGCCGGAAATCGGCGAGTTCGTGCGCACGGTGCTCGACCGCATCGAAGCGCGCGGCCACGGTCACCGCGAAGTCTATTTCGAACCTGGCCGCTCGCTGGTCGGCAACGCGGGTGTGCTGCTCACGCGTCTCGAGTATCTGAAGCCGGGCGAGGACAAGAACTTCGCGATCGTCGACGCGGCGATGACCGATCTCGCACGCCCCGCGATGTACGACGCGTATCACGCAATCGAGCCGGTCGTGAAGCGCGACGTCCCTGCGCACGTCTATGACGTGGTCGGCCCGGTCTGCGAAAGCGGCGACTGGCTCGGCCGCGAACGGCTGCTCGCGGTCGAGCGCGGCGATCTGCTCGCGATCCGTTCGGCCGGCGCGTATGGCTTCGTGATGAGCTCGAACTACAACACCCGTGCGCGCGCCGCCGAAGTGATGGTGGATGGTACACAAGCGCACATAGTTCGCGCGCGCGAAGAGATCAGCCAGCTGTTTGTGGGCGAAACGATTCTGCCGGCGTAAACGTCGGGGCTGGCTGCAGAGCCAACGCTAAATGAAGCGCAGCAACAAAAAATGGCGATGCCTCCTCGGCATCGCCATTTTTCCTTGCAGCAGCGTGCGTGACGCGAAAGGTTCGCGCAATCACCGTCGGCGCGTTGTCATCCTTCGCTCACGTATCCACACCACCAGCCGCCATCCCAGCAGCGCGATCATCACCGCGCCGTAAATCTTCGGCAGCAGCAGATCGTGCTTGCCCGCCTTCATCCACCAGAAATGCAGGATGGCGAGCGCGCCGATCACGTAGATCGTACGATGCAGCGTCTGCCAGCGACGTCCGAGCTTGCGCACCATCGCGCGCGGCGACGTGACCGCAAGCGCGATCAGCAGCACGAAGGCGGCGAAGCCCACCGTGATGAAGGGCCGCTTGCCGATGTCCTTCAGTATCTCCGCCACATCGAACCACTTGTCGAACCACAGGTACGTGGTGAAATGCAGCGTCGCATAGAAGAACGTATAGAGTCCGAGCATCCGACGGAAACGCACGAGCGCGGCGACGCCGGTCAGACGGCGCAGCGGCGTCACCGCTAGCGTGATGCACAGGAACACGAGCGTCCACAGGCCCGTCGAGCGGGTGATGAATTCGATCGGATTCGAACCGAGCCGGTCGGTCAGGCCAAACAGCACGAGGCGTGCGAGCGGATAGAGCGCCGCGACGAAGACCGCGACTTTCGCCGGGACAACCCAGCGCGCGCCGCCCGCGGCCCGCGGCTTGGCCGCCGACATCGGTGCCGTGCGCCGTGTCGCAGGCTCGCTGCGCGTGACAGTTTGCGTGTCGGTTGCCATCGCGCTCGCCTTAGAAGTTCTTCTTCAGGTCCATGCCTTGATAGAGCGATGCGACCTGATCGCCGTAACCGTTGAACATCAGTGTCTTGCGCTTCGGCGTAAAAAAGCCGTCTTCGCCGATACGCCGTTCCGTAGCCTGGCTCCAGCGCGGATGATCGACATTAGGATTCACATTCGAATAAAACCCATATTCGTTCGATGCGTACGTGTTCCAGCTGGTCGGCGGCTGCTTCTCGACGAAACGGATTTTCACGAGCGACTTCGCGCTCTTGAAGCCGTACTTCCACGGCACCACCACGCGCACCGGCGCGCCGTTCTGATTCGGCAGCACCTGGCCGTAGAGGCCCATCGTCAGCAGCGTCAGTGGATGCATCGCTTCGTCCATCCGCAGGCCTTCCGAGTACGGCCACTCGAGTATGGGCTGCGACAGCCCGGGCATCTGCGACGGATCGGCGAGCGTGATGAATTGCACGTACTTCGCATTGCCGGTCGGCTCGACGCGTTTAATTAACTCAGAAAGCGAGACGCCGATCCACGGCACCACGATCGACCAGCCTTCGACGCAGCGATGCCGGTACACACGTTCCTCGAGCGGCGCGAGCTTCAGCAGGTCGTCGATGTCGTAGACCTTCGAATTCTTGATCTCGCCCTCTACGCTCACCTTCCACGGATGCGGCCGCAACGTGCCCGCGTGCTGCGAGGGGTCGGATTTGTCGGTGCCGAACTCGTAGAAATTGTTGTAGGTGGTGATGTCCTTGTACGGCGTGATCTTGTCGAGCGCGACGAACCTGGTGTTGGTTTTCGCCGCGAGCTTCTGCGCCTTCGGATCGGGCGACGAGTATGTCGCGAGCGCCTCGCCGCTCACGCCGACCAGGCTGCCGAGCGCCATCGCGCCCGCTGCCTGCAGGATGCGTCGGCGGTTCTCGAACACGTGCCGCGGCGCGATTTCGCTGCGCGCGATGTCATCGCCGGCCAGTTGAATTCTGTCGCTTCGCTTGATCCACATCGTGCTGCTCCTTGCCGGCCCGCCGCGTCATGCGCGTTGCGGTGCCATATTGATGATCGCCCGTTTGGGGGCGCCTGTCATCCACGGGTACCTGCTCAGGTGCTTGATTAGCAAACACCGGGGCGCGACGAATATTCCGTCCACCATGAAAAAACCGCCGGTGCAAAAGCACGCGGCGGTTCTTAGTCGGCTCAGCGCGGCGGATCTTACAGCTTGCCGTAGCTATGCAAGCCCGACAGAAACATGTTCACGCCAAGGAACGCGAAGCTCGTGACCAGCAGGCCCGTCAGCGCCCACCATGCGGCGATAGCGCCGCGTAGGCCCTTCATCAGACGCATGTGCAGCCAGGCCGCGTAGTTCAGCCAGACGATCAGCGCCCACGTCTCCTTCGGGTCCCAGCTCCAGTAGCCGCCCCACGCTTCGGCGGCCCACAGCGCGCCGAGAATCGTCGCGATCGTGAAGAACGCGAAGCCGACCGCGATCGACTTGTACATCACGTCGTCGAGCACGTCGAGCGCCGGCAGACGATCCGCAAGGACGCCGCGTTCCTTCGCCAGATATGCGACGCCGACCATCGCCGACAGCGCGAAGCTGCCATAGCCGATAAAGTTCGCCGGCACGTGAATCTTCATCCACCAGCTTTGCAGCGCCGGCACGAGCGGCTGGATCTGCTGCGCATCGCGCGAGACCGAGTACCACATCAGGAAGCCGACGGCTGCGCTGATCACGAGCAGCACAAACGCGCCGAGCGCGCGCGTGTTGTAGTGCTGCTCGTAGTACAGATAGAAAAGCGCGGTGATCAGGCTGAACAGCACGAACACTTCATACAGATTCGAAATTGGAATATGGCCGACGTCCGAGCCGATCAGGTACGACTCGTACCAGCGCACCATCATGCCGACGAAACCCATCAGCACCGCCACCCACGTCATCTTTGAGCCGATCGCGGCGCCGGTCGGCGAGCGTGACAGCAGCGCGATCCAGTAGAACACGGTTGCGAAGACGAACAGCGCGCTCATCCACAGGATCGCGGACTGGCTGGACAGGAAATACTTGAGGAAGAACGCGTTGTCGGCGCGGCTCAGATCACCTTGGTAGATCTGGATCGCAAGCAGCGAAAGAGCGGCGATTCCCACCATCAGCGGACGCACCGGCCTCCAGCGCCAGCCGAGCGCCACGAAAACCGGCACCGAGCACACCAGCACCAGTTTGTCGTAGTAGTTCATGAACGGGTAGTAGCGCGACAGCGCAAAGCCGGCGCCCCCGACCAGCGCCAGCGCGAACAGCCAGTCAAAGATGCCCAGGCGTTTCAGGAACGGCCGTTCGTCGAATTGCTGGAGTTCGGGCGTGCTGCTCGCAAACGCCTTGTCGGCGCGTGAAGCAGAAGAAGAGGAGGAAACCTGAGTCAAGTCCATGATCTTACCGGGTCGAATCCTGTGAACTTGCCGACGGGCCGGCGGCCTGAGCGGCCGGACGGGCATCGGCTGCTTCGATGAGTTTCACGCCCAGTGCGGCGCTCACGGCGTCGCGCGTCTGGACGAACTCCTTCTCGAAGTCTAGCGTCTTACGCGCGCTCGACATCGCCATCACGACGTTCGTGCCGTGGTCCGTATCCTTGAGCCAGAACCACAGACGCCGTTCGCGAACGTAGAACATCGAGAAGATGCCCAATACGAGAAGCAGGCTGCCAAGATACACGACTTTTTTGCCGGGCGCGCGCGTCAACTGAAATACCGAAGCTTGCACCTGCTTGAACGAGTCAAGCTGCAAATAGACCGGCGATCCATACAGAAAGCTGTCGGATATCGCATTAAGCGAGCTCTGGATGAAGCGGCTCGTGTCCGCATTGGCCGGCGCGGCGGGCTCGCCGAGCCGCTGGCGCGACAGTTGCCATAGATCCCACGTGACACCTTCGAGCATCCGAAGCAGCAGGCCCGCGGCCTTTTCCTGCTCGCCTTTCGGTACCGAGCGGTCGATAAACCCAGCGACTGCCTGGAAGCCGCCGAGCGTTTCGCCGTTCGGCATCTTCATGCTGGCGTCGGCGCCCGCAAAAAGGGTCAGCACGCGCAATGCGCTTTCCTCCAGATGCTGCTGCAGCTCCGCATTCAAGCCCGGCACCGAGCGCTGCGCAAACTGATGAGCGGCGATGGCGCGTTGGTTCGGGTCTTCGAGCGTGGCGCGCAGGTTCATCCATTCCTTGAGCGTGCCGCCGCTGTCGGCGGGAATGCGCAGGTAGCGGAACGGATCGTCGGGATTCAGGCGCATGCCGGCGAGGAACATCTTCTCGCCGTTCACGTCGACGGGCAGCATGTAGTTGTTGTACTCGCGCGCCTGTCCATCCTTGCCGCGAATCTTGTACTGCACCGACGGGCCGACGTTGTGCAGGTCGAGCGGCTTCGAGGATTTCGCGCCGGAGCCGAGACGTTCGTCGAACGCTTCCTTCAGCGAGTGCTGCGCAGCGACCCCGCGCGCATCGTTCTGGCCATTGGCGTTGGAGATGTTTTCGACATTGATCGCGCGGAAGTCGGTGAATTCGACGGTCTGGCCGTCGGCGAGCGGCGCGGCCGAGCTCAACGGCGCGCTGCCGCCGATCGTGCCGCCAAACGGCGCGGGCTTCGCGCTCGGGCCGGACATCGGGAAGGCGGTCATGTGCATCTGCGAGCCGCCGTCCTGGAAACTCGACTGATAAATCGACACGCCGTCGTATTCGAACGGCTTGTTGACCTCGACGCGCGCCGGCACGCGCGCGCCGGTCTTGTGATCGACCACGACGATGTCGCTCGCGAACAGCTTCGGCATGCCGGTCGTGTAGTAATCGACGATGAACTTGTTCAGTTCGATCGAAAACGGCAGGTCTTGGATCAGCGAACCGTTGGGCTGATTCAGGATCGCGGTCGACACGTGCTGCCCCTCGGGCACCCACGCGTAGCCGCGGAACGTCGGGTTCGACTGCGACAGCCGATGCTCGGGCGAAATCTCGCTGATAACGGTGTTCGAGTTGATCGGCGACTTGTCGAACAGCCACATTTGCAGCTTGATCGGCAGATTGCTGTCGAGCAGGCCGCCGAGGCAGATCACGACGATCGCGAGGTGCGCGGAGATGTAGCCGAACTTCGTCAGCGCGCCACGCTTTGCGGCGATCAGCGTCGCGCCGTCCGACTCACGCGTGACGAACTTGTAGCCGAGCTTCGCCGACAGTTTCGCGAGCACTGCCGCGGTCTGCGCGCGCGTGCCGTGCACGGCGAACTCGCCCTTGTGATGGAACGCACGCAGGCTGCCTTCGCGAACCTTGTCCTTCCAGCTCTTCGCATCGGCGAGCATCTTCGGCGCATTGCGGATCACGCAGAGCGACACCGACACCATCAGGAAGCCGAGAATCAGCATGAACCACCACGAGCTGTACACCGTGTAGAGGCTCAGCGCGCGGAATATGTCCGCCCAGAACGGACCGAACTGGTTGACGTAGTTGGGATACGGATCGTCCTGCGTGAGGACGGTACCGATGATGCTGGCGATCGACAGAATCACGAGCAGCGCAATGGCGAAACGCATCGAGCTCAGGAGCTCGATGGAGCTGCGCATGACGCGATTGCCCGACTTCGACTGCAGACCCGAGGTGGTGACGCTCATTCAAACTCCGACTGAACAGCAAAAAAGGGTGAAGGGCTGTCGTAGCTACGACACCCTCACCCTTTTCTTGTTTTTCACCGGCCTCGCCGGGCCGGTTGGATTCGCGCGGGCGAACCGCTTAATGCAGACCCGCGATGTAGTCGGCAACCGCCTTGATCTCGTTGTCCGACAAACGCGATGCTATCGCATGCATCGCGTCGCTGTTGTTACGAGCGCCCGGACCTTGCGTGAACGCGGTCAGCTGCGTCACCGAGTACTCGGCCCACTGTCCCGACAGGCGCGGATACTGGATCGGAATGCCCTGTCCCGTGGGGCCGTGGCAGGCCGCGCAGGCCGGCACGCCGCGGTCGGCAATCCCACCGCGATAGATCTGCTGCCCCACCGCGACCGTGTTCTTATTGTGCGCATAGCCCGGCTTGGGCGTCTGCGTCGAGAAGTAAGCCGCAACGTTGATCATGTCCTGATCGGAGAGCGCGGCGGCCATGCCTGCCATGATCGCATTATTGCGCGCGGCCTGTTTGGCGCCCGGTTGCGTCTTGAAATCTCGGAGCTGCTTGACGAGATACTCAGGATGCTGGCCCGCCAGCTTCGGATATGCACCGCCGGCACTGTTGCCGTCTGCCCCGTGACAAGACGCGCACACTTGTACCGCGATTGCCTGCCCCCGATTGATGTCCGGCTTTGCCGGATCTGCTGCTCGTGCCTGAATTGCCAAACCTGAAAGACCTGCCGTTACATGAAGCACCATCAGAGTCTTGCACAGTCGATTCATTCGCACACCCTGTCTCGTCTTGTGGGATTTTAGAGGTTCTGCAAAGTACGACGACGGCGACCGAGTGACCGCCAGGAGCCGCCAAGGCACGTGGGGCGGGCTCCCAAGGTTTTCAGTAAACCATCGTATTGTACAATAACTCGCTAATCGCTTAGACGCCAGTCGGGCTTGACCCCGTTCCCGCTGCGGGCTCCGCGGCGTCTCCAATCTGGCTTCCACCATGCCCTTCCTGCTCCACGAATCCCGCTTCTATACCACCGTCAATCATCTGCGTGACCTGCCGGCCACCGCGCAGCCCGAGATCGCTTTCGCAGGACGCTCGAACGCAGGCAAGTCGACGGCGATCAACGTGCTCTGCAATCAGAAGCGACTTGCGTTCGCGAGTAAGACGCCTGGCCGCACGCAGCACATCAATTATTTTTCGGTTGGCAAGGCAGATGAGCCGACCGCCTATCTGGTCGACCTGCCGGGCTACGGTTATGCGGAAGTACCGGGAGCGGCGAAGGCACACTGGGAAGCGCTGCTGTCCACGTACCTGCAATCGCGCTCGCAACTGCGCGGCATGATCCTGATGATGGATTCGCGCCGCCCGCTGACGGAGCTCGATCGACGCATGATCGAGTGGTTCGCGCCGACCGGCAAGCCGATCCACACGCTGCTCACCAAATGCGACAAATTGACGCGCCAGGAAAGCACGAACGCGTTGCGCACCGCGCAGAAGGGATTGGCCGAATATCGAGCCGCCGGCTATCGCGGCGAGTTGACCGCACAGCTCTTTTCGGCGCTCAAGCGAACGGGCCTCGACGAAGCGCATGAGCTGATCGAGAGCTGGCTGATCCCCGGCGCGGTGGACGAAGCAGGTGAAAAGCCGGCTGCGGGCTGAATCACTATCGATGCCGGAATCCCTCAGCGCGCGTGACGCGTGATATGCCTTGAATACCCGTATGAGGGCGCATTTCCGGCCACCCATAAAAAAACCCGCCGCTTGAACGGCGGGTCAAACAGCCTAATCGAAAAACGACAGGCACCCGCTCAGGGAGGAGAAGCGGGGAGGTCAGCGCTAGGCGCCTTGCTCGATCGGTATGATATACCATTGTCTCGAAAAGTTTCCGGGAGCGGAGCCAGGTGCCATCTGTCCACTCCACCTATCCACGATCTTCGATTCGATATGAGCTTCTACCCGCACTACCGTCCGCGCCGCATGCGCCGTGACGACTTCTCGCGCCGCTTGATGCGCGAAAACATCCTCACCACGAACGACCTGATTTACCCGGTATTTATCGTCGAGGGCACCAACGTTCGACAAGCGGTGCCATCGATGCCGGGCGTCGAGCGCGTGTCGGTCGATCTGCTGATGGGCGTCGCGGAGCAGTGCGTCGAACTGGGCGTGCCGGTGCTGTCGCTGTTTCCCGCGATCGAGCCCTCGCTGAAGACGCCCGAAGGCCGCGAAGCGGCCAACCCAGCGGGTCTGATCCCGCGCGCGGTGCGTGAATTGAAGAAGAATTTTCCGGAGCTCGGCGTGCTCACTGATGTCGCGCTCGATCCGTACACGAGCCACGGTCAGGACGGCGTGCTCGACGAAGCCGGCTACGTGATGAACGACGAGACCGTCGAAATCCTCGTCGAGCAGGCTCGTGCGCAGGCGGAAGCCGGCGTCGACATCGTCGCGCCGTCAGACATGATGGACGGCCGCATCGGCGCGATCCGCGAAATGCTCGAGAGCGAGGAACACATCCACACCCGCATCATGGCGTACGCGGCGAAGTACGCTTCGGCGTTCTACGGCCCGTTTCGCGATGCCGTCGGTTCCGCGACGAACCTCGGCAAGAGCAACAAGATGACCTACCAGATGGACCCGGCCAATTCGAACGAGGCGCTGCGCGAAGTGCAGGCAGACATCAACGAAGGCGCGGACATGGTGATGGTCAAGCCGGGCATGCCGTATCTGGACATCGTGCGTCGCGTGAAGGACGAGTTCCAGTTTCCTACCTACGTGTACCAGGTGAGCGGCGAATACGCGATGCTGAAGGCCGCCGCGCAGAACGGCTGGCTCGATCACGACAAGGTCATGATGGAATCGCTGCTGGCATTCAAGCGTGCCGGCGCGGACGGCGTGCTGACGTATTTCGCGCTGGATGCCGCGAAGATCCTGCGATCGCAAAAGTAAATCAACGCGCGGTTTAGCACGCGACTGTCGAGACAACAAAAAGGAGACGAACCTTGGGTTTCGCCTCCTTTTTTTGCTGCTCGTTTGCGCCGGAGCGGCCTTTCGACACCCCGCGGCGTTCGATTACACCCCCGACGCACTCGCCCGATCCAGTGTGCGCAGGAATTTATCCGCCGATTCGTAGCCGACCACCCGCAGCACTTCCTTGCCCTCCTGATCGAAGAAAATAATCCCCGGCGGCCCGAACAGGTTGAAGCGCTTGAGCAGCGCCTGATCGTCGGTACTGTTCGCAGTGACGTCGGCGCGCAGCAGATTCATCTGCTTCAGCTTCGCCTGAACGCGCGGGTCGCTGAAGGTGAATTTCTCCATTTCCCTGCAGCTCACGCACCAGTCCGCGTAAAAATCGAGCATGGCAGGCTGTGCGGCCGTTTTGACGGCCTGGTCAAGCTGCTCCGATGAACGAACCGGTGCGAACCTCAAATCGCTTTGCGACGCCGTTGCGACCGCGCTGGAGCCATCTTTCGCGATGCCCGCCTGATTGCCGGCGCGAGCCGCGAGCACCGCCAGCGGGCGCAGCGGGTCCGACGATCCCGCGGCGAGGCCAATTAGAAGCGCGGCCGCCCAGACGGCCATCACGACTCCGACCGCCCGCCCGAACCGGTGCCATATCGAGCCGCCTGCGACCGACCTTGAAAACAGGCCAAGGGTGACCGCCGCGATCAGCAGCCAGAGCGCACTCAATAGCATCGTCGCCGGGCCGCCGAGCACCGGCCAAACGATCCACAGCGCCGCGGCGAGCAGAACCACGCCGAAAAACACTTTTACGCTGTCCATCCACTTGCCCGCGCGCGGCAGCAGCGTGCCCGCGCCGAGGCCAATAATTAGCAGCGGCAGCCCGAGCCCGATACCCATCGAGAAGAGCGCCGCGCCACCGAGCACGGCGTTGCCGGTGTGCGCGATGAACGCGAGCACCGCAAAAAGCGGTGCGGTCATGCACGCGCCGACAACCAGCGCCGACAGCGCGCCCATCACGGCGACCGCGGTAAATTTGCCGCCCGAGCGTCCCGCTGACACGCTCGACATGCGATCGCGCCAGCGCGGCGGCAGTTCGAGATCCACACCGGCGATCAGCAACAGCGCGAAAATCGTCAGAAGGCCGCCGAACGCGCCCAGCACCCACGGATTCTGCAGCCATGCGCCGAGACTCTGCCCGACGAGTGCCGCCGCGACGCCCAGCACCGTGTAGACGAGCGCCATCCCGATTACATACGCGACCGACAGCGCGAAACCACGCCCACGCGTGACGCGCGCCCCCTCACCGATGATGATCGCAGACAGGATCGGAATCATCGGATACGAGCACGGCAGCAGGCTCAGAATTGCGCCCGCAACAAAATAAAGCCCTACGATCGCAAAGAAACCGCCTCGCTGTAGCAGCGTCTGCGCGTAGTCGGCGCTGGTTGCGCGTTCGTACCAAGGTTCGTCATCAGTGGGCGCGAATTGGTGCGCAATTGGACCCGCTGCTGCGGGGCCAGCCGGCTGCAGCGCCTCGCCGCTCACGTGATAAACGCGCTCCATCGGGGGGTAGCAGATGCCAGCGTCGGCGCAGCCCTGCGACGTCACCGCGAGATCGAACGGTCCGGCTGCCTGCTTCACCGGAATATGAATCGTCACCTCGTTGCGATACGTCTCGACATTCTTGTTGAATGTCTGATCGAACTTCACGTGACCGTCGGGCAGTTGAGGCTCGCCAAGCGTCGCTATGCCGTTGCGGGTCGCGAAAGCGAAGCGCTCGCGGTACATGTAGTAACCATCCGCAATCTTGTAGGTGACGACGACTTGCCCGGGCTGCTCGGTCGCACTGAACCGGAACGCGACCGACGGGTCGAGGAAGTCGTCCGCGGCGCGCGCGAGGGTGGCGAGTTGCGCGAGGAACACGCAGCCGAGCAGAAAGAATGCGGTGCGCAGCGTAGCGAGCGCGCGCCGGTCGAGACCGTTAAACATGAAGAGGGCGTTGGGTTTCAGCAGTGATCCACTGGCCGTAGGCGGCCGAGGCCGTCGCTTGCCATGAGAGGATTTCCGGCGTGTCGTAGGGATGGTGAGCCTGAATGTGTTGTTCAAGTTCGAGCGCGCGAGCGGCGCTGGTCTTGAACAACAGCTGGATTTCCTGCACGGTTTCGATCGCGCCCTGCCAGTGATAGCTCGAATGCACGCTGCCTAACTGCGTGACGCATGCACAAAGGCGCGCGGCGAGCGCGCTGGCGGCGAGTTTTTCAGCGACGGCCGCATCCGGCACCGTCGTCAGTACCAAGGTCACTTTCACACTCACACAGGCTCCGGCGACGCAGGATTTCGATGCCGATATCGTATCACCTGGCCATGTCGCCTCGCAGAGCGCCCCGCAGCGCGGCCGCGGCATTTGGTCACCGCGGCACGGCTTGCCGCATCGATGAAAAATTCGCCGCCAAATCGGCATAGGGGACGGCCATGAGGCCGTACCACTGCCACACTACCCGGCGTGCGCGTCCGCGCCGGGCGGTTCGGGAAGTTGAGGTTATGAGAGGCGTGGCACAGCCAGCCGATCGAAGTATCCGAGAGTCAGCACGCTATTCAGGAGCTTGTCGCTGTTGCGCCACCAGCGGCGACTGTTCGCCGCGACCTGTTGCGCCACAGCGGGCGGTGCCCCCAGCGCACGCAGTTCCCGGTAGATGGTCGGGCCGCGGCGCCATTGCTTAAGCTGGATGACACGCAACCGGTGACGCATCCACTTGTCCAGATCCAGCCAGATTCGTGGCGTTTGCGCCAACCGGAAGTACGCCTTCCAGCCCAGCACATAGGGCCGTAACCGTTCCAACACGTCCTTCATGCTGCGCCCGCCGTTACGGCCGGTCAGTTCATGAATGCGGCGTTTGAACGCCAGCAGCGGTTTGGTCGCCACCTTGCGCTTGATGACACCGCCGGACGCTACCCACAGGCTGTAGCCCAGGAACTTGCGACCGAACACACTGGCCACCGCGCTTTTGGTCTCGTTGACCTTCAACCGCAGTCGCCCATACAGACGACGCAGCAGCGCCATTACCCGCTCGCCTGTATGGCGGCTGCGAACGTAGACATTCGCATCGTCGGCATAACGCACGAAGCAGTGGCCTCGCCGTTCCAGCTCCTTGTCCACCTCATCGAGCAGCACGTTGGCCAGCAACGGCGATAGCGGGCCGCCCTGCGGCGTGCCCTGATCGCGCTGCTGAACCA
Source organism: Paraburkholderia sp. BR10954 (assembly GCF_040965775.1). Lineage (NCBI taxonomy): Bacteria > Pseudomonadati > Pseudomonadota > Betaproteobacteria > Burkholderiales > Burkholderiaceae > Paraburkholderia > Paraburkholderia sp. BR10954. Next base: position 36,915 of record NZ_JBFRCK010000016.1, on the reverse strand, counting down.
CGGCGCCATCCATGATGCCGCTGTTCAGATACGCCCGGATCAGCCGAATCACCCGGCGTCCCCGATACGTTTCTGTAGACGGTCGATCAGGATGTCGTGGTTGACCCGGTCGAAGAACTTCTCCAGATCGACATCCACCACGATTCGCCGGCCCGACTGCACGTACGACTGCGCGGCCAACACCGCATCGTGCGCACGCCGTCCGGGCCGGAAGCCATAGCTGTGCTCGCTGAACGTGGGGTCCGGAACCGCTTGCAGCACCTGCAGCAGCGTCTGCTGGATCAGCCGGTCCGTGACCGTCGTGATGCCAGGCCCCCGCTCGCCTCCGTCCGGTTTCGGGATCGTCACCCGCCGTAGCGGACTGGGGCCGGTACGTCCCCTTCAGCAACTGTTTACGGATCGCTGGCCATGCCGTCACAAGATGGCGCGTCGTCTGGTCGATGTCCAGACCGTCCACGCCAGCGGCTCCCCTGTTGGCCCGTACCCGTTTGAACGCCTGCTTTAGGTTCGCTCTCGTCAGCGCCGCCCTCAGCAGCGATGACCCTGTCTCCCTGGATTCATGGCGCGGGCAACAAGCTTCGTCGCTCGCGGGCATAGGCGCAGCTTCACCGCGTGTGCCTCCCGCTCGCCCCGCTTGCGCGGGCATCTGACGCAATTCCTGTCGCATCGACATGTCGCTGGACACTCCTTCCCATTCGGCCCTTCGTCACCAGCTTCGGTCTCATCGACCTGTCCTGTGACAACTACGGCCTCTGCTGACTTCTCGCTCCGACTCGACGCCGTCGCCCTTTCAGGCATGAGGCGAGATCTCCCCAGGTAAGAACGCATTCCTTCATCGCACAACCGCCGTATCTACGCCGCTTCGCCTTAGTCACGAGCGCTTTGTGGTTGTTTGCCCACTCGCCCTGCTCCACAGCGCCTTCTATACGGTTCTTGTTCATCGGCTCGCCATTTACGCTCCTCGCTTCTTCCCCACACCCGGTCGCCTTCATGCAGTTGCGCTTCACTTCATTCGCTATGACCAGCTTATGGCGGGACTTATACCCGCAAGAGTGCGCCCCTGCTGGGCGCACAAACAAAAAAGCCAGGCGATGCGCCTGGCTTTTCGTTCAAACCAAAAAGCTTACTCAGCTTCTTGCACTTCCGTTTCTTCAACTTCCGGACGGTCGAGGAGTTCGACCAGTGCCATCGGCGCGTTATCGCCAACGCGGAAGCCGAACTTCAGCACGCGCAGGTAGCCGCCTGGACGGTTTGCGTAGCGCGGGCCGAGCACGTCGAACAGCTTCGTGACCGAGTCACGGTCGCGCAGGCGGTTGAACGCCAGACGACGGTTTGCCAGCGACGGCTTCTTGCCGAGCGTGATCAGCGGCTCGACGACTTTACGGAGTTCCTTCGCCTTCGGCAGCGTGGTCTTGATGACTTCGTGCTCGATCAGCGAGTTGGACATGTTACGGAGCATTGCCAGACGGTGGCTGCTCGTGCGGTTCAGTTTCCGCAGACCATGACGGTGACGCATGTTAATTCCTTCAGTTCAAAGTTTTGGTCCAGCTCTTCTATCGCACTCGTTCTGCAGCGTCGGCAGCAAACAGTGAGCGCACGGGCCGGTAGTTAAAAAAGACAAGACGCGGATTTTAAAGGAAAATCCGCGTCCTTGCCAGGCTAGTGCAGCAGTGCAATCGCGGGTTACCCCCGACCGAGTTGTCCGCTTACTTGTCGAGACCAGCCGGCGGCCAGTTCTCAAGCTTCATGCCGAGCGTCAGACCGCGCGATGCCAGAACTTCCTTGATCTCGTTCAGCGACTTGCGACCGAGATTCGGAGTCTTGAGCAGCTCGTTCTCGGTACGTTGGATCAGGTCGCCGATGTAGTAGATGTTTTCGGCCTTCAGGCAGTTCGCGGAACGAACCGTCAGTTCGAGATCGTCGACCGGGCGCAGCAGGATCGGATCGATCTGCGGTGCGCGCGACGGCGCTTCCGCCGCTGCTTCGGTACCTTCCAGCGCCGCGAACACCGACAGCTGATCGACCAGAATGCGCGCCGATTGGCGGATCGCTTCTTCCGGCGAAATCACACCGTTGGTTTCGATGTTCATCACGAGCTTGTCGAGGTCGGTGCGCTGCTCGACGCGGGCGCTTTCGACCGCGTAGCTCACGCGACGAACCGGCGAAAACGACGCGTCCAGCACGATTCGGCCGATGATCTTGGCCGACTCTTCCCCGTAACGACGCACATTGCCCGGCACATAGCCGCGGCCCTTTTCCACCTTGATCTGCACGTCGAGCTTGCCACCCTTCGACAGATGCGCAATCACGTGATCCGGATTGATGACTTCGCAGTCATGTGCGAGTTCGATATCGCCCGCTGTGACCACGCCTTCGCCTTCCTTGCGCAGCGTAACCGTCACTTCGTCACGGTTATGCAGCTTGAAGACGACGCCCTTCAGGTTCAACAACAGGTTGACCACGTCCTCTTGCACACCGTCGAGCGTCGAATACTCATGCACGACGCCTGCAATCGTCACCTCGGTCGGTGCATAGCCGACCATCGACGACAACAGCACGCGCCGAAGCGCGTTACCCAAGGTGTGGCCGTAACCGCGTTCAAACGGTTCCATGACCACTTTCGCGTGGCTCTCGCCAAGCGATTCAACTGCAATGATCTTGGGCTTCAACAAACTGGTTTGCATAGGTTTTCCTTTTCAATACCCTCGGCTCGTTACACCGATAAGGCTGACCGGTAACAACCTGAAAATAAACAGCCGAGACGCCCCCCTTTGCGCAACGCAATCAGGACGCCCCGGCCGTCAATCCGATTACCGCGAATACAATTCGACGATCAGGCTTTCGTTGATGTCGCCAGCGATGTCGCTGCGTTCCGGCTTCTGCTTGAAGGTACCTTCGAACTTCTTCGCGTCGACCGCGACCCAGCTCGGCATGCCGCCTTGTTCGGCGAGCGACAACGCCTCGATGATGCGAGCCTGCTTGCGCTTCTGTTCGCGCACGGCAACGACGTCGCCAGCCTTCACTTGCATCGACGGGATGTTCGTCACGACGCCGTTCACCGTGATCGCCTTGTGGCCAACCAGCTGACGTGCTTCAGCACGCGTCGAGCCGAAGCCCATCCGATACACGACGTTGTCCAGACGCGATTCGAGCAGTTGCAGCAGGTTTTCACCCGTGTTGCCCTTCAGGCGGTCTGCTTCAGCGAAGTAGCGACGGAACTGGCGCTCGAGGACACCGTAGATACGCTTTACTTTTTGCTTCTCGCGCAACTGCGTGCCATAGTCGGACGTACGCGCGCCCGAAGTACGGCCGTGCTGGCCGGGCTTGCTGTCCAGCTTGCACTTGTCAGCGAGCGAGCGGCGCGCGCTCTTCAGGAAGAGGTCAGTGCCTTCACGGCGGGACAGCTTGGCCTTGGGGCCGATATAACGTGCCACGTTGATTCCTTCTGTGATTAATCACGCGAATGCTTCCACTCGCGCTAGTCCGAACCCTTTGGGTCGAACGGTGGGCTTAGTCTATTCAATAACGCGCGCAGCCCGCCGCCGCGCAAGGCGGCAACAGGCGCTCGCAAAACCAGCGTCTTAGATACGACGACGCTTCGGCGGACGGCAGCCGTTATGCGGGACCGGCGTCACGTCGGAGATCGCGGTAATCTTGATGCCAAGACCATGCAACGCGCGCACCGCCGATTCGCGGCCAGGACCGGGGCCCTTGATCCGCACTTCGAGGTTCTTCACGCCGTATTCCATCGCCACTCGACCAGCCGATTCAGCTGCGACCTGAGCTGCAAACGGGGTCGACTTACGCGAACCCTTGAAGCCCTGACCACCCGACGTTGCCCAAGCAAGCGCGTTGCCTTGACGGTCGGTGATCGTGATGATGGTGTTGTTGAACGACGCGTGAACGTGAACCACGCCCTCGGCGACGTTCTTCTTGACCTTCTTGCGAACGCGTTGCGCCGCGGAGTTGTTCGAAGCCTTAGCCATTACGTTTTCCTGTAACTGTCAGTTCCGCTTACTTCTTCAGCGATTGCGCTGCACGACGCGGACCCTTGCGCGTACGGGCATTCGTACGCGTACGCTGGCCGCGCAGGGGCAGACCCTTACGATGCCGCACGCCACGATAGCAGCCGAGATCCATCAGGCGCTTAATGTTCATCGTCGTTTCACGGCGCAAATCGCCTTCAACGATGAACTTGCCGACTTCTTCACGCAGCTTTTCGAGGTCTGCGTCAGTCAGGTCTTTGACCTTCTTCGAAAATGCCACACCAGCAGCGACGCAAATGTCGCGCGAGCGCGTGCGACCGATACCGTAAATAGCCGTCAGGCCGATTTCAGTATGCTGGTGATTCGGGATGTTAACCCCTGCGATACGAGCCATTGTTTTTCCTCAAACAAAAAGCGCAAGCAAAAGCGCGGCGTTCAGCCTTGACGCTGTTTGTGGCGCGGATCAGAGCTGCAAATCACGCGCACAACGCCTTTGCGCTTGATGATCTTGCAATTGCGGCAAATGCGCTTAACCGATGCCATCACTTTCATGATATTACCCTTTTTTCAAATCACTTCGCCCGGAACACGATCCGCGCACGCGACAGATCGTAAGGCGTCAATTCAACCGTCACCTTGTCGCCCGGCAGAATCCGGATGTAGTGCATCCGCATCTTGCCGGATATGTGTCCCAACACGACATGGCCGTTTTCCAGCTTCACCCTGAAGGTAGCGTTAGGCAGGTTCTCGATTACTTCGCCCTGCATCTGGATAACATCGTCTTTGGCCATAAGTCCTTTCAACGCATCGGGACGCCGCCGCCTTTGAAATTAGCTTTCTTCAGCAGCGATTCATACTGTTGCGACATAACGTACGACTGCACCTGCGCCATGAAATCCATTGTGACGACGACAATGATCAGCAGCGACGTTCCACCAAAATAAAACGGCACGTTCCAGCGCAGCACCAGAAATTCGGGCAGCAGGCAAACGAACACGATGTAGATCGCACCGGCCAGCGTCAAACGCGTGAGGATGCGGTCGATATATCGCGCCGTCTGATCGCCCGGGCGAATGCCTGGGACGAAAGCGCCGCTCTTTTTCAGGTTGTCGGCCGTTTCCCTGCTGTTGAACACCAGTGCGGTGTAGAAAAAGCAGAAGAAGACGATCGCCAACGCGTACAGCAACACGTACACGGGTTGACCGGGCTTCAGGGCTTCGGCCACGTTGTGCAACGTGTCTGCGAACCAGCTGGTACGCGAACCCGAACTGAACCAGTTCAGGATGGTTGCCGGGAAGAGAATGATCGACGATGCGAAGATCGGCGGAATCACGCCCGACATGTTCAGCTTCAGCGGCAAATGCGAAGACTGGCCGCCGTAAATCTTGTTGCCCACCTGCCGCTTTGCGTAGTTCACAAGAATCTTGCGCTGGCCGCGTTCGATGAACACCACCAGATACGTCACAGCGGCAATCAGCGCGACGACGATAATCGCCGAGATGATACTCATCGAGCCGGTTCGCACCAGTTCAAAGAGACCACCGATTGCGTTCGGGAAGCCCGCCGCAATACCGCCGAAAATGATGATCGAGATACCATTGCCGAGCCCGCGCTCCGTGATTTGCTCCCCCAGCCACATCAGGAACATCGTGCCGGTCACAAGCGTCACGACCGTCGTCAACCGGAAAACCATCCCCGGATCAATCACGAGGCCAGGCTGATTTTCGAGCGCCACGGCAATGCCGAACGCCTGAAATGTCGCCAGCACGACCGTAAAGATCCGCGTGTACTGCGTAATCTTCCGCTGACCTGCCTGCCCTTCCTTTTTCAGCGCTTCGAGTTGCGGCGAGACAATCGCCAGCAACTGCATGATGATCGACGCCGAAATGTACGGCATGATCCCCAACGCGAAAATGGTGAACCGCGAAAGTGCGCCACCCGAGAACATGTTAAACATGCCAAGGATGCCGCCCGACTGGCTTTGGAACAACTTCGCCAGTTGGTCCGGGTCGATACCCGGCACCGGGATATGCGCGCCGATGCGGTAGACGACCAGCGCCAGCAGCAGGAATACTGCTCGCCGACGCAGATCGCCAAACTTCGCCGCGCTGCGACCGGGTTTTACGAGACTCGGGCTGTTAGCCAAGTACCTTCTCCGATGCAAATGCTAGTGACGGCAAATAGCTTGCGCGTTACTCGGCAAACGAGCCACCGGCTGCTTCAATAGCAGCACGTGCGCTCTTCGTCGCACCCAGACCCTTCACAACGACCTTGCGCTTGAGCTCGCCGGTCGCGATGATCTTGGCGCTACGGATCAGCTCGCCGACCAGGCCGGCTTGTTTGAGAGCCAGCAGATCGATTTCGTCAACCGGCAGCTTCTCCAGATCGGAGAGACGCACTTCACCGACGAATTCCTTCGTCAGCGAGGTGAAGCCACGCTTCGGCAGGCGACGTTGCAGCGGCATTTGACCGCCTTCGAAGCCAACCTTGTGAAAGCCGCCCGAACGCGACTTCTGACCCTTGTGACCACGGCCAGCGGTCTTGCCGAGGCCGGAGCCGATGCCGCGACCAACGCGACGCTTTGCGTGCTTCGCGCCTTCAGCCGGCTTCAGGTTATTCAATTCCATTATCAACTCCTTGAGTCCTGATCAGCCGCTTAGCTGATGACCTTAACGAGGTACGAAACCTTGTTGATCATGCCGCGCACAGCCGGCGTATCCTGCAACTCGCTAACCGAGTTGAGTCGGCGCAGGCCCAAGCCACGCACCGTTGCGCGGTGCGATTCACGGGTGCCGATCAGGCTCTTGACGAGCTGGACCTTGACAGTTTTATCAGACATGGTGTCCACCTTTAGCCCAGAATTTCTTCGACGGACTTGCCGCGCTTCGCAGCGATGTCGGCCGGCGTGGACTGCTTGCGCAGGCCGTCGAGCGTCGCACGAACGAGGTTATACGGGTTCGTCGAACCGTGGCTCTTGGCCACGACGTTCTGCACGCCCATCACGTCGAACACTGCGCGCATCGGACCGCCAGCGATCACGCCGGTACCGTCCTTCGCCGGAGCGAGGAGAACCGTTGATGCGCCGTGCTTACCATGCACTTCGTGTTGCAGGGTACCGTTCTTCAGCGGCACCTTGAACATGTTGCGGCGAGCCTGTTCCATCGCCTTCTGGACAGCGACCGGCACTTCCTTCGCCTTGCCCTTGCCCATACCGACGCGGCCATCACCGTCGCCAACCACGGTCAGTGCAGCGAAGCCGAGAATACGGCCACCCTTCACGACCTTGGTCACGCGGTTGACCGAGATCATCTTTTCACGAAGGCCGTCGTCGCGTTCGTCAGCCTGAACTTTAGCTTGCATCTTTGCCATGACGAATTCTTCCCTTAGAACTTGAGTCCGGCTTCGCGCGCCGCATCAGCCAACGCTTTCACGCGGCCGTGGTAACGGAAACCCGAACGGTCGAAGGCGACGGATTCGATGCCGGCAGCCTTAGCCTTTTCTGCGATGCGCTTGCCGATCAGGGTTGCAGCAGCAACGTTGCCGCCCTTGCCCGATTGATCGGCCAGTTGCGCACGCACTTCGGCTTCGAGCGTCGACGCGCTGGCGAGCACCTTGGTGCCGCACGGCGAGAACACTTGCGCATAGATGTGCGTGTTCGTGCGATGCACGGCGAGACGCGCGACCTGCAGCTCAGCGATCTTGATACGCGTCTGACGAGCGCGGCGCAGGCGAGATTGAGTCTTATCCATGATTGCGCACCCTTACTTCTTCTTCGTTTCTTTGAGGATCACAACCTCATCGGCGTAACGCACGCCCTTGCCCTTATAGGGCTCCGGCGGACGGTAGCCGCGCACTTCTGCAGCGACTTGACCGACTTGTTGCTTGTTGATCCCCTTGATCACGATTTCGGTTTGCGACGGGGTTTCTGCCTTGACGCCAGCCGGCATCTGGTGCACCACCGGGTGCGAGAAACCCAACGACAAGTTCAGCTTGTCGCCTTGCGCCTGTGCGCGATAACCGACGCCAACCAGCGTCAGCTTGCGCTCGAAACCCTTCGTCACGCCATACACCATATTCGCAACCAGTGCGCGCATGGTGCCCGACATCGCATTCGCTTCGCGGCTTCCGTCGACCGGCTCGAACTTCAGCGTGCCATTGTCGTTAACCACCTTCACGAGACTGTTGGCAGCCTGCGAAATCGTACCCAGCGGACCCTTGACAGTAATGCTGTCGGCGCTCAGGGCCACTTCCGCGCCTTGCAGCGCGATCGGGCTCTTACCTACTCGAGACATGTTTCTCTCCTTTCGGCCTTAAGCGACGTAGCAGATGACTTCGCCGCCAACGCCCGTTGCACGCGCCTTGCGGTCCGTCATCACGCCCTTGGGCGTCGACACGATTGCCACGCCGAGGCCATTCATGACCACGGGGATGTCGTTACGGCCGCGGTACACACGCAGACCAGGCTTCGAGACGCGTTCGATGCGCTCGATGACCGGGCGGCCAGCGTAATACTTCAACACGATGTTCAATTCCGACTTCGCACCTTCGGACTTCACTGCGAAATCGTCGATATAACCTTCGTCCTTCAGGACCTGCGCAATCGCAACCTTGACTTTCGACGAGGGCATAGTCACCGAAACCTTCTCGACCATCTGCGCATTGCGGATGCGAGTCAGCATATCGGCGATAGGATCACTCATGCTCATTTATGTTTCTCCTATTACCAGCTCGCCTTGGTCAGGCCAGGGATCTCGCCGCGGAACGCGATTTCACGAATCTTGTTACGCGCCAGGCCGAATTTACGGAACGTCCCGCGCGGACGACCGGTAATTGCGCAACGGTTGCGCTTACGGGTCGGATTAGAGTTGCGCGGCAGTTGCTGCAGTTCCAGACGTGCTGCGTAATGCTCTTCTTCCGACTTGCTCGTGTCGCCAATGATTGCCTTCAGTGCAGCACGCTTGGGAGCGTACTTGGCGGCGAGGCGAGCACGCTTCTTTTCACGTTCGATCAGTGCCAGTTTAGCCACGGTAACCTCAGTTTCTGAACGGGAACTTGAAGCCGGCGAGCAGAGCCTTTGCTTCGTCGTCAGTCTTCGCAGTCGTCGTGATGCTGATGTTCAGCCCACGCAGTGCGTCGATCTTGTCGTAATCGATTTCGGGGAAAATGATCTGCTCTTTCACACCGATGTTGTAGTTGCCGCGACCATCAAACGCCTTACCCGACACGCCACGGAAGTCGCGCACACGGGGGAGCGCAACCGTCACGAAACGGTCGAGGAATTCGTACATTGCCTGGCCACGCAGCGTGACCATGGCGCCGATCGGATAGCCCTGACGGATCTTGAAGCCAGCAATTGCCTTGCGCGCCTTCGTGATCACCGGCTTCTGACCTGCGATCTTCGTCAGATCGCCAACCGCGTTTTCGATGATCTTCTTGTCAGCGACGGCTTCGCCAAGACCCATATTCAGGGTGATCTTGGTGATGCGCGGCACTTCCATCACGGACTTGTAACCGAACTTTTCGATGAGGCCGGGTACAACCTTTTCTTTGTAAAACTCTTGCAAACGAGCCATTTTTTACTCCGCAGCGTCAGGCGCTCAGCACGGCACCGGTCGTCTTCAGGAAACGGACCTTCTTGTCTCCTTCGACCTTGATGCCTACACGCGATGGCTTGCCATTCGCGTCGACCAATGCGACGTTCGAAATTTGCAGCGGCATCGTCTTGGCTTCCACGCCGCCCGTCGTACCCTTCATCGGGTTCGGCTTGACGTGCTTCTTGACGAGATTGATGCCCTCGACGGTTACGGTCTCGCCGTGGACGGCCAGCACAACGCCACGCTTGCCCTTATCTTTGCCGGTGATGACGATAACTTCGTCACCCTTGCGAATCTTGTTCATCGCGACTCCTTACAGCACTTCAGGCGCCAGCGAAACGATCTTCATGAATCGTTCGCTACGCAACTCGCGCGTGACTGGCCCGAAAATACGGGTGCCGATCGGTTCGAGCTTGGTGTTGAGCAACACAGCTGCGTTGCCGTCGAACTTGATCAGCGAGCCGTCCTGGCGGCGCACGCCCTTGGCGGTGCGAACCACCACGGCGTTGTAGATTTCGCCTTTCTTCACGCGCCCGCGCGGCGTTGCCTCTTTGACGGTCACCTTGATGATGTCGCCAATGCTGGCATAACGACGCTTCGAGCCGCCGAGCACCTTGATGCACATGACTTCACGTGCACCCGTGTTGTCGGCCACTTCAAGCCGAGTTTCGGTCTGGATCATGGTTTATCTTTCCCAACTTAATCCGGTCACACCACCATGGTGCTCCCCGGTCAGTCTTGGTCCCGTCAGCCGATCGGCTGCTTGGGTTAGAACAGCAGCGACGGCAAACGAAACCCGCCATCGCAATCCGGTGAATCCTTCGGCACAGGCTGGCGCCCGGACCGCTTCCCCCACCAACTTCGCCCGCGACGGGGCTCCCATAAAGAGGGAAGACCGAGATTATATCAAATAATCCCGGTCTTGCAAGCGAAACTTACTGCGATTTCAACTACTTCTACTGCTTTGCGACATCAGATGACGCGAGCAGCCTCGACCAGGCGAGCCACAACCCAAGCCTTCGTCTTCGAAATCGGACGAGTTTCCTGGATCTCAACGAGGTCGCCCTCGTTGTACGTGTTCGCGTCGTCATGCGCGTGGTACTTCTTCGAACGCACGACGTACTTGCCGTAGATCGGGTGCTTCACGCGGTGCTCGACCAGCACGGTAACCGTCTTGTCCATCTTGTTGCTGACGACCTTGCCGACCAGCGTCCGCTTGAGCGAGGTTTTTACGCTATCGTTCATTTCTGGTTCGCCTTCTCAGTCAGGACGGTCCGCACACGTGCGATGTCGCGACGAACCTTCTTCAGCTGGCTCGTGTTCGTGAGCTGCTGGGTCGCGAGTTGCATGCGCAGGCCGAATTGCGCCTTCAACAGGTCCGACAGCTCCTTGTTGAGCGCGGCCTGATCTTTCTGGTGAAGTTCGGAAGCCTTCATCATTTGCTCCTTAGGCGCCGAGCTGACGCACGATAAACGTCGTCTTCAGCGGCAGCTTCGCTGCAGCCAGACGGAACGCTTCGCGCGCCAGTTCTTCGGTTACGCCGTCCATTTCGTACAGCATCTTGCCCGGTTGAATCTCAGCGACGTAGTACTCTGGGTTACCTTTACCGTTACCCATACGAACTTCCGCCGGCTTGGTCGAGATCGGCTTGTCCGGGAAGATCCGGATCCAGATGCGGCCACCGCGCTTGATGTGACGCGTCATTGCACGACGCGCCGCTTCAATCTGGCGCGCGGTCAGACGGCCACGACCGACAGCCTTCAGGCCGAACTCACCGAACGACACCGCGTTGCCGCGGGTAGCAACGCCGGTGTTACGACCTTTCTGCTCTTTGCGATACTTTCTGCGTTTCGGTTGCAGCATCGTTATTCTCCAGTCTTCCCGTCGCCGCCGGTACCGCCAGCACGACGAGGAGCGCCACGGCGTGCACCTGCCGGGCCACCACCTTCACCATCACGACGCGGACGGCGATCGCCACCCGGACGTGCGTTGCGGCGCGGACGCTTTTCTTCGGCGACTTCTTCGACCACCGGTGCGTCATTGCGGCCGAGCGTATCGCCCTTATAGACCCACACCTTCACGCCGATGATGCCGTACGTCGTCTTTGCTTCCGACGTTGCGTAGTCGATATCTGCACGCAGCGTGTGAAGCGGCACGCGGCCTTCGCGGTACCATTCCGTGCGAGCGATTTCGATACCGTTCAGACGGCCTGCGCTCATGATCTTGATGCCTTGAGCACCCAGACGCATCGCGTTCTGCATCGCACGCTTCATCGCGCGACGGAACATGATCCGCCGCTCGAGCTGCTGCGTGATCGAATCAGCGATCAGTTGCGCGTCGGTTTCCGGCTTGCGAATTTCTTCGATGTTGACGTGAACCGGAACGCCCATGCGCTTTTGCAGCTCGGACTTCAGCAGTTCGATGTCTTCACCCTTCTTACCGATCACGACACCCGGACGCGAGCTGAAAATCGTGATACGTGCGTTCTTTGCAGGACGCTCGATCACGACGCGGCCGACGGACGCGTTCTTCAGCTTCTTCTTCAGGTATTCACGAACACCGATGTCTTCCTGCAACATCGCCGCGAAATTGTTGTTGTTCGCGTACCAACGCGAAGCCCAATTACGGCTGACGGCCAAACGGAAGCCAGTCGGATGAATTTTCTGTCCCATCGTATGACCCCTTAATTCCCGACCGTCACAGTGATGTGACAGGATTGCTTCTCGATGCGGTTACCACGGCCCTTGGCGCGCGCGGTAAAACGCTTCAGCGACGCTGCCTTATCGACGTAGATGCTCGTGATCTTGAGCTCGTCGATATCGGCGCCTTCGTTGTGCTCCGCATTCGCGATCGCCGACAGCACGACCTTTTTCACGATTCCCGCAGCCTTCTTCGGCGAGAACGTCAGAACGTTCAGCGCCTTGTCGACCGGCAAACCGCGGATCTGGTCAGCCACAAGGCGCGTTTTTTGCGCCGAGATGCGGGCACCGCGATGAATTGCTTTCACTTCCATCTTGATTGCCCCTTATTTCTTGGCCTTCTTGTCGGCCGCGTGACCCTTGAACGTACGGGTCAGTGCGAACTCGCCAAGCTTGTGGCCGACCATGTTTTCCGTGACATACACCGGAACGTGTTGACGGCCGTTGTGAACGGCGATCGTCAGACCGATGAAGTCCGGCAGGATCGTCGAGCGACGCGACCAGGTCTTGATCGGTTTCTTGTCACGCGATGCTGCAGCCGCCTCAACCTTCTTCAGCAAATGGGCGTCGCAGAACGGACCTTTCTTAATAGAACGTGCCATTGCCTACTCCTTAACGCTTGTGACGGCGCTGGACGATCATGCTCGTCGTGCGCTTGTTGCTGCGGGTACGATAGCCCTTCGTCGGCGTGCCCCACGGGCTCACCGGATCGCGGCCTGCCGCAGTCTTGCCTTCGCCACCACCGTGCGGGTGGTCGACCGGGTTCATTGCAACGCCACGCACCGTCGGGCGGATGCCGCGCCAGCGGTTCGCGCCCGCCTTACCGATTTGACGGAGGCTGTGCTCTTCGTTGCCCACTTCTCCGATCGTCGCGCGACATTCAACGTGCACGCGGCGGATTTCGCCCGAACGCAGACGAACCTGCGCGTAGACGCCTTCGCGAGCGAGCAGCATCGCCGACGTGCCAGCCGAACGCGCCATTTGCGCGCCCTTGCCCGGCAGCATTTCGATGCAGTGAATCGTCGTACCGACCGGAATGTTGCGGATCGGCAGCGTGTTACCTGCGCGGATCGGCGCTTCCGAACCCGACATCAGTTGCTGACCGACGGTGACACCCTTTGGAGCGATGATGTAGCGGCGCTCGCCGTCTGCGTACAGAACCAGCGCGATGTTCGCGCTACGGTTCGGGTCGTACTCAAGACGTTCGACCTTTGCCGGAATACCGTCCTTCGTGCGACGGAAGTCGACGACACGATAGTGATGCTTGTGACCACCGCCCTTGTGACGCGTAGTGATGTGACCGTTGTTGTTACGGCCGGCGGTCGACGACTGCGTGTCGAGCAGTGCCGCAAACGGCTTGCCCTTGTGCAGTTCTTTGTTGACCACCTTGACCATCGCGCGGCGGCCCGGCGAAGTCGGCTTAACTTTCACGATTGCCATGATTACTTGGCCTCCGCTTCAAAGTTGATTTCCTGGCCGGGCTTCAGGCAGACGTACGCCTTCTTCACGTCTTTGCGCTTGCCCATGAAGCGGCCAAAGCGCTTGGCTTTGCCCTTCGCGACCAGCACGTTGACGGAGTCGACTTCCACCTTGAACAGCAGCTCGACTGCAGCTTTCACTTCCTGCTTCGTAGCATCCGGCGCGACTTCGAACACAACCTGCTCGTTCTTGTCGGCAACCAGCGTCGCCTTTTCGGAGACCACCGGCGCGAGCAGGACCTGCATCAAACGATGATCGTTCTTGCGAATCTCGCTCATGACAGCAACTCCTCGATCTGGGCGACCGCAGCCTTCGTGATCAGGACTTTCTTGAAGTAGATCAGCGACAGCGGGTCGGCGTAACGCGGCTCGACAACCGCCACGTGGGCGAGATTGCGCGACGCGAGGTACAGGTTTTCGTCAACCGTGTCGGTAATCACCAGCACGGAGTCGAGACCCATCGCCTTGAATTTTTCGGCCAGCAGCTTCGTCTTCGGCGCCTCGAGCGTCAGCTCGTCGACCACCGAGATGCGGCCTTCGCGGGCCAGCTGCGAGAAGATCGAGCAGAGACCTGCGCGATGCATCTTCTTGTTGACCTTGTGCGAAAAGTTTTCTTCCGGCGAATTCGGGAAGATGCGGCCACCGCCGCGCCACAGCGGGCTCGACGACATACCGGCGCGGGCGCGGCCTGTACCCTTCTGGCGCCACGGCTTCTTGGTCGTGTGCTTGACCTGCTCACGATCCTTCTGCGCGCGGTTGCCGCTACGGGCGTTCGCTTGGTACGCAACCACCACCTGGTGAATCAGGGCTTCGTTATAATCGCGGCCGAACACGACGTCCGACGCGCTAACGCCTGCACCTTCCTGACCATTGGCATTCAGGAGCTTAAGTTCCATTATTTCGCTCCTTTCACGGCACGCGTCTTCACGGCCGGCGTAACGAATACCTTGCCACCCTTCGCACCAGGAACGGCGCCCTTGACCAGCAGCAGCTTGCGGTCAGCGTCGATACGAGCGATTTCGAGGTTTTGCACCGTTACCTTCTCGTCACCCATGTGACCAGTCATGCGCTTACCCGGGAAAACACGACCCGGATCCTGCGCCATACCGATCGAGCCCGGCACGTTGTGCGAGCGCGAGTTACCGTGCGAGGCACGTCCCGACGAGAAGTTGTAACGCTTGATGGTACCGGCGTAGCCCTTACCGATCGACACGCCTTGCACGTCGACCTTCTGGCCCACTTCGAACAACTCGGGACCCACTACGGTGCCGTTCGACAACTCGGCAGCCTTAGCGGGGTCGATCTGAAATTCTTTGAGGATTTCACCGGCTTGAACGCCGGCTTTGGCGA
This sequence comes from Paraburkholderia sp. BR10954, assembly GCF_040965775.1. NCBI lineage: Bacteria > Pseudomonadati > Pseudomonadota > Betaproteobacteria > Burkholderiales > Burkholderiaceae > Paraburkholderia > Paraburkholderia sp. BR10954. Next base: position 21,808 of record NZ_JBFRCK010000016.1, on the reverse strand, counting down.
GATGACCTGCCAACGGCTTCGTCACGCGCGATGCGCGGCGCGTACCGAAGGTAACCTGCACGGCCGTGTAGCCGTCGGTTTCAACAGTCTTGATCTGCGTCACGCGGTTGTCGGACACGTCCAGCACGGTGACGGGAATCGAATCCCCCTCAGCCGTGAAGATACGGGTCATGCCAACCTTGCGACCTACGAGTCCAAGGCTCATCGTTTTCTCCATTCCCGACTGCGATTGGTCGGGGCTAATTTACAAAATGTCGGCGCCGTTTCGAGCATGAGACCATGCTGCAGCACACCGACTTTTTACGCAAATGCGCGAAAAGCTCACTAGTATAGCGAGCCTTTTCGTTTTCCGCAAGCAATCAAAGACTTAGCGCTGCCCGGATCGCCGGACAAGGGCTGAAGCCTTATTGCAGCTTGATTTCAACGTCGACGCCAGCCGGCAAATCGAGCTTCATGAGCGCATCAACGGTCTTGTCCGTCGGGTCGACGATGTCCATCAGACGCTGGTGCGTGCGGATTTCGAGCTGATCGCGCGACGTCTTGTTGACGTGCGGCGAACGCAAAATGTCGAAGCGTTGAATGCGGGTCGGCAGGGGCACCGGGCCACGAACGATTGCGCCAGTCCGCTTCGCCGTGTCGACGATTTCAGCTGCCGATTGATCGATCAGGCGATAGTCGAAAGCCTTCAGGCGGATGCGGATTTTCTGGTTCTGCATGACAAATTCCTTGGAAAGAGCGAGGCGATATTGCACCGCCGAGTAGAAAAAGAACGTAGGCTCGGGCGCTTGCGGAGAGCGAGCGCCCGAGCCCGGGCGCTACATACTGCTAAACCAATCTGCGATTTTACTCGATGATCTTTGCGACGACACCAGCGCCGACCGTACGGCCACCTTCGCGGATTGCGAAGCGGAGGCCTTCTTCCATCGCGATCGGGTTGATCAGCTTCACCGTGATCGACACGTTGTCGCCCGGCATCACCATTTCCTTGTCCTTCGGCAACTCGATCGAGCCCGTCACGTCCGTCGTACGGAAGTAGAACTGCGGACGGTAGTTGTTGAAGAACGGCGTGTGACGGCCGCCTTCGTCCTTGCTCAGCACGTACACTTCAGCCGTGAAGTGCGTGTGCGGGTTGATCGAACCCGGCTTGGCCAGAACCTGACCACGCTCCACGTCTTCACGCTTCGTGCCGCGCAGCAGGATACCAACGTTGTCGCCGGCCTGCCCCTGATCGAGCAGCTTGCGGAACATTTCCACGCCGGTGCAGGTCGTCTTGGCCGTTGCGCGGATACCGACGATCTCGATTTCCTCGCCGACCTTGATCACGCCACGCTCGACGCGGCCCGTCACCACCGTGCCACGACCCGAGATCGAGAACACGTCTTCCACCGGCATCAGGAACGAACCGTCAACCGCGCGCTCCGGCGTCGGGATGTACGTGTCCAGCGCGTCGGCCAGGTTCATGATCGCCACTTCGCCCAGCTCGCCCTTGTCGCCTTCCAGCGCCAGCTTGGCCGAACCCTTGATGATCGGCGTGTCGTCGCCCGGGAAGTCGTACTTCGACAGAAGTTCGCGAACCTCCATCTCGACGAGCTCCAGCAGCTCAGCGTCGTCCACCATGTCGCACTTGTTCAGGAACACGATGATGTACGGAACGCCAACCTGACGCGCCAGCAGGATGTGCTCACGCGTTTGCGGCATCGGGCCGTCAGCAGCCGAGCACACCAGGATCGCGCCGTCCATCTGCGCCGCACCCGTGATCATGTTCTTCACGTAGTCAGCATGGCCCGGGCAGTCAACGTGTGCGTAGTGGCGGTTAGCCGTTTCGTACTCGACGTGCGCGGTGTTGATGGTAATGCCGCGCGCCTTTTCTTCCGGCGCCGCGTCGATCTGGTCGTACGCCTTCGCTTCGCCGCCAAACTTCTGCGTCAGAACCGTCGTGATCGCTGCCGTCAGCGTGGTCTTGCCGTGGTCAACGTGACCGATCGTGCCCACGTTCACGTGCGGCTTGGTCCGTTCGAATTTACCTTTAGCCATGTTTCTCTTCTTTCAGTAAGTTAATCGTTGAATGACTTTGCCGCGCGATTACTTCGACTTCGCGTTGATGATCGCTTCCGACACGTTGCGCGGAGCTTCAGCGTAGTGCTTGAACTCCATCGTGTACGTTGCACGACCCTGCGTCAGCGAACGCAGCGACGTCGAGTAGCCGAACATTTCCGACAGCGGTACTTCGGCGCGAACGATCTTGCCGCCACCAACCATGTCTTCCATGCCCTGGACGATACCGCGACGGCCCGACAGGTCGCCCATCACGTTGCCCATGTAATCTTCCGGCGTTTCGACTTCCACAGCCATCATCGGTTCGAGGATGACCGGGCTTGCCTTACGCATTGCTTCCTTGAACGCCATCGAACCGGCCATGCGGAACGCATTTTCGTTCGAGTCAACGTCGTGGTACGAACCGAACGTCAGGCGAACCTTCACGTCAACGACCGGGAAGCCTGCCAGCACACCAGCCTTCAGCGTTTCCTGGATACCCTTGTCGACTGCCGGAATGTATTCACGCGGAATCACGCCGCCCTTGATCTCGTCGAGGAACTCGTAACCCTTGCCTTGTTCGTTCGGCTCGAGCGTGATGACTGCGTGACCGTACTGACCGCGGCCGCCCGACTGCTTGACGAACTTGCCGTCAACGTCAGCCGCCGTGCTGCGGATCGTTTCGCGGTAAGCCACCTGCGGTTTGCCGACGGTCGCTTCCACGCCGAATTCACGCTTCATCCGGTCGACCAGAATTTCGAGGTGCAGTTCGCCCATACCCGAAATGATCGTTTGACCCGATTCTTCGTCCGTCTGAACGCGGAACGACGGATCTTCCTGGGCCAGGCGGTTCAGTGCCAGACCCATCTTTTCCTGGTCAGCCTTGGTCTTCGGCTCGACAGCCTGCGAAATCACCGGCTCCGGGAAAATCATGCGTTCGAGCACGATCGGGTTCTGCGGATCGCACAGCGTGTCGCCCGTGGTCGCCTCTTTCAGGCCGACCGCGGCAGCGATGTCGCCCGCGCGCACTTCCTTGATTTCTTCGCGCTGGTTCGCGTGCATCTGCAGAATACGACCCAGACGTTCCTTCTTGTCTTTGGTCGCGTTCAGCACCGTGTCGCCCGAATTGACGACGCCCGAGTACACACGGAAGAAGATCAGCTGGCCGACGAACGGGTCGGTCATGATCTTGAATGCCAGTGCCGAGAACTTTTCGTCATCGGCCGCGCGGCGCTCCGCCTTTTCACCGTTTTCCAGTTCGCCAGTAACCGGCGGAATGTCGATCGGCGACGGCAGGAAGTCGAGCACGGCGTCCAGCATGCGCTGCACACCCTTGTTCTTGAACGCGGTGCCGCACAGCATCGGCTGGATTTCGCAAGCGATCGTACGGTCGCGCAGACCCTTGATGATTTCCTCTTCGGTCAGTTCGCCCGACTCGAGGTACTTGTTCATCATGTCTTCGTTCGCTTCAGCCGCGGCTTCGACCATCTTTTCACGCCATTCGTTGCACGTGTCGACGAGTTCTGCCGGGATGTCTTCGTACGAGAACTTGGTACCTTGGGACGCGTCGTCCCAAATGATCGCCTTCATCTTCATCAGATCGACGACGCCCGTGAAGTTCTCTTCCGCGCCAATAGGCACGACGACCGGAACCGGGTTCGCCTTAAGACGCAGCTTGAGCTGGTCGTAGACCTTGAAGAAATTCGCGCCGGTACGGTCCATCTTGTTGATGAACGCGAGACGGGGAACCTTGTACTTGTTAGCTTGACGCCACACGGTTTCCGACTGGGGCTGCACACCGCCCACAGCGCAGTACACCATACACGCGCCATCGAGCACGCGCATCGAGCGCTCGACTTCGATCGTGAAGTCGACGTGACCCGGGGTGTCGATGATGTTGATGCGATGCTCGGCGCGGTCGCCCGCCATGCCCTTCCAGAATGCCGTGGTAGCAGCGGAAGTAATCGTGATGCCGCGTTCCTGTTCCTGCTCCATCCAGTCCATGGTGGCAGCGCCGTCGTGAACTTCACCAATCTTGTGGTTCACGCCCGTGTAGAACAGAATGCGCTCGGTCGTCGTCGTTTTGCCGGCGTCGATGTGAGCGCTAATACCGATGTTACGGTAGCGCTCGATAGGAGTCTTGCGAGCCACTTTGATCCTCTATTGGGATGGCGCGATGCGAGAGATACCCATCGCGCTGTAACACAAACGGGCGAGGCGCCCTTGAAGCGCACCCGCCCGGAATTTCTTTCCGTTTCCGCTAAACCCGGGGTCGGGAAAGCTTAGAAACGGAAGTGCGAGAACGCCTTGTTGGCTTCTGCCATCCGGTGAACTTCGTCGCGCTTCTTCATCGCGCCGCCACGGCCTTCGGCCGCTTCGGAGAGTTCACCTGCCAGACGCAGGGCCATCGACTTCTCGCTGCGCTTCTTCGCGGCTTCACGCAGCCAACGCATCGCCAATGCCATACGACGCGACGGGCGCACTTCGACCGGAACCTGATAGTTCGCACCACCAACGCGGCGGCTCTTCACTTCGACCACCGGCTTGACGTTGTTGAGCGCCACCGTGAACACCTCCAGCGGGTCCTTGCCACCCTTGGTCTGGATCTGTTCGAAAGCGCCGTACACGATACGCTCGGCAACCGACTTCTTGCCGGAGAGCATCAGGACGTTCATGAATTTTGCTACATCAACGTTGCCGAACTTCGGATCCGGCAACACTTCCCGCTTGGGGACTTCGCGACGACGCGGCATGTTTCTTCCTTTACCTTTTCAGTTGGAGCTGATTGCAGCCCCGCGGCCACCAACTAACCCGATTCATCCGTAAGACTAACCAGCCTGGTCGGGTGACCACTTACTCGATAGCACCGGCGATTCCGGCACCATCGCTATTACCGCCTTTGCAGGCGACCTGAAACTACGATTGACGGGCTAATTACTTGCCAGCCTTGGCACGCTTCGCACCGTACTTCGAGCGAGCCTGCTTACGATCCTTGACGCCCTGGGTATCCAGCGAGCCGCGAACCATGTGGTAACGCACACCCGGCAAGTCCTTCACACGGCCGCCGCGAATCAGCACGACCGAGTGTTCCTGCAGGTTGTGGCCTTCACCACCGATATACGAAATGACTTCGAAGCCATTCGTCAGGCGAACTTTGGCGACCTTACGGAGTGCCGAGTTCGGCTTCTTCGGCGTCGTGGTGTACACACGGGTGCACACGCCGCGACGCTGGGGGCAGTCCTGCAAGGCCGGGCTCTTGCTCTTCGTCGTTTCCGACGTGCGGCCTTTGCGAACCAGTTGATTGATGGTTGGCATTGTTTATTCCTGAAATTGAACAAAATCGACGCATCTGTTTCCGGGCAAAGCGGAAACGCCTGCGCATCGAACTTCCGGTTGGCCTACCTACGCACGAACTGAAGCCGCGCGCACGCATGCCAAGAACCAGAACCTAGCATAATATTCCGAAAATACTAAGGGAGTCAACAGGTTGCGATGTTTCGCATCCCTGTCAATCCGGCGAAACAGCCAGATGAGTCAGTCGGCCGCTACGACGTTTAGCAATTCGTAACCGAAACGGTCAAGTTTACGGGCGCCCATGCCAGGAATCCCACGCAGATCCTCGATCGAATCCGGGCCGAGACGGGCGATTTCCGCAAGCGTCGCGTCATGGAAAATCACATAAGCCGGCACGCCGTCGCTCTTCGCGGTATCGGTGCGCCACATGCGTAGACGCTCCCAGCGGGCGCGCTCGCGAGGGCCCATGCCGATGGTCGGATCGGCGCGTTCGCTCGTACGCCCCGCCGATTGACGCGTGCGTGTGGGCTTGACGTAGCGCCGCATCGTCACCTTCTGCTCGCCCTTTAGCACCGGCTTGCTCGCCTCCGTGAGCACGAGCGAACCGAAGCCCTCGTGGTCGACCGTCAGGTAGCCGAATGCAACTAGCTGACGGAAGATCGCACGCCATTCCGGCTCACCGAGCGCTGCGCCGATACCAAACGTGGTCAGCTTCTCGTGCCCGCGCTGCAAAATTTTCTCGCTGCGGTTGCCGCGCAAAATATCGATCAGGTGTCCGGCGCCAAAATGAAAGCCGCTCGCGCGCTGCGCGCGAAACACGCACGACAGCGCCATCTGAGCCTCGCGCGTCGCATCCCAGGTCGGGGGCGGCTCGAGGCAGTTGTCGCAGTTGCCGCACGGTTGGCTCGTTTCGCCGAAGTACGCGAGCAGGCGCACGCGTCGGCAGGTCGCGGTTTCGCACAAACCGAGCAGCGCATCGAGCTTGCCGGTCTGGACGCGCTTGTGGGCGTCATCGGCTTCGGATTCGTCGATCATCTTGCGCTGCTGCACGACGTCACCGAGCCCGTAGGCCATCCACGCATTCGACGGCAGCCCGTCCCGGCCCGCGCGGCCGGTCTCCTGGTAGTACCCTTCGACGCTCTTCGGCAAATCCAGATGGGCGACGAACCGCACGTCGGGTTTGTCGATGCCCATGCCAAACGCGATCGTCGCGCACATCACGATGCCTTCCTCGCGCTGGAACATTTCCTGATGCTTCTGGCGCACTTCGAATTCCATGCCGGCGTGGTATGGCAGCGCGCGCATGCCCTTTTCCTTCAGCCACTCGGCGGTCTCCTCGACCTTGCGGCGCGACAGGCAATAGACGACGCCCGCGTCGGTCGTGCCGTCGGCCTTCGTATGCTCTGCGCGGATGAAGTCGAGCAGCTGCGTACGTGCGTTGTCTTTTTCGGCAATGCGATAGCGAATGTTCGGTCGATCGAAACTCGACACGAACACGCGCGCATTCTCGAGCGCGAGACGGTGGATGATTTCGTCGCGCGTGATCGCGTCGGCGGTCGCCGTCAGTGCAATGCGCGGCACATTCGGAAAGCGCTCGTGCAGCACCGACAGCTGGATATATTCGGGCCGGAAATCGTGTCCCCATTGCGACACACAGTGCGCTTCGTCGATCGCGAAAAGACCGATGCGCGTGCGCTCGAGCAGTTCCTGGAAGCGCGACGTCATCAGCCGCTCCGGTGCGACGTAGAGCAGATCGATGTCGCCGTCGCGAAGCGCCCGCTCGGTGGCCATCGCCTCCGCGCTCGACAGCGTCGAGTTCAGGTACGCGGCCCGCACGCCGACTTCGGTCAACGCGGCCACCTGATCCTGCATCAACGCGATCAGCGGCGACACCACGATGCCGGTGCCAAAGCCGCGTTCGCGCCGCACCAGCGACGGAATCTGATAGCACAGCGATTTGCCGCCGCCCGTCGGCATCAGCACGAGGCAGTCGCCGCCATCGGCGACGTGCTCGACAATTTCGCCCTGCTGCCCTCTGAACGCGGGATAACCAAAGACTTCGTTGAGGATTTCGAGCGGACGGGACATGTATTTGACAGAGACGGCGAAGGGAACGGCACGCAGGCGGTGAGACGAATTTTACCAACGCATTCGCGCCGCGCCCGCGCTTTGCGACAACCTTGGCCATCCGGCCTAGGGATGCGCCGGCGCATGGCACCGATGCACGCGCAAAAAATGAGCAAAAAAAAGCCGCTCAGTCGAAACTGAGCGGCTTTCGTGGCTCGTCAGGCAAGGCGGCTTGCGCCGCCAGCGCTTACTCGCCCGAGTGCTGCTGTTCGGCAGCCGGGGTTTCCGGCGTACCGAATTCGAACGACTCTTCCGCTGCGATCTGATCGAAACGCTCGCGGTCGGCCAGTTCCTTGCTCTTGCGCGCCTTGTGGAACGCGAGACCGGTACCGGCCGGAATCAGACGGCCGACGATCACGTTTTCCTTCAGGCCACGCAGGTCGTCGCGCTTGCCCATGATCGCCGCTTCGGTCAGCACGCGGGTCGTTTCCTGGAACGACGCCGCGGAGATGAACGAATCGGTCGACAGCGACGCCTTCGTGATACCGAGCAGCACGTTTTCGTACGTTGCCGGACGCTTGTCTTCCGCGATCATACGGTCGTTCTCATCGAGCATGTCCGACCGCTCGACCTGTTCGCCCGGGATGAAACGCGTATCGCCGTTGTCCGTGATCTGGACGCGGCGCAGCATCTGACGCACGATCACTTCAATGTGCTTGTCGTTGATCTTCACGCCTTGCAAACGGTACACGTCCTGCACTTCGTCCACGATGTAGCGCGACAGCGCCTCGACGCCCTGCAGACGCAGGATGTCGTGCGGATCCGCCGGTCCGTCGACGATCATTTCGCCCTTGTTGACGACCTGACCATCGTGCACCAGAACCTGCTTTTCCTTCGCGATCAGGAACTCGTGCTGGTTGCCCTCGAGGTCCGTGATAACGAGACGCTGCTTGCCCTTCGTGTCCTTACCGAACGACGTCGTACCCGTGACTTCCGCCAGGATACCTGCATCCTTCGGCGAACGTGCTTCGAACAGTTCCGCCACGCGCGGCAGACCACCGGTAATGTCGCGCGTCTTCTGCGATTCGGTCGGGATACGTGCAAGCACTTCACCGACCTGCACCTGCTGACCGTCCTTCACGGTGATCAGCGCGCCGACCTGGAAGCCGATCTGCACCGAGTGCTCGGTGTTCGGGATCTTCACTTCCTCGCCGTTCGCATCGAGCAGTTTGACCTGCGGACGCACCGTCTTGGACGCCTGCGAACCACGACGCTTCACGTCGATCACGACGAGCGTTGACAGACCCGTCACATCGTCGATCTGCTTCGCGACCGTCACGCCTTCCTCGACGTTCTCGAACTTCACCGTACCACCGTACTCGGTGATGATCGGACGCGTCATCGGATCCCAGGTGGCCAGTTGCGTGCCGGCCTTGATCTGCGCGCCGTCGAGCTGCAGCAGCGTGGCGCCGTACGGCACCTTGTGACGCTCGCGCTCGCGGCCGTGATCGTCGGTGATCATCGCTTCGCCCGAACGCGAGATGACGATCTGCTCGCCCTTCGCATTCGTAACGTAACGCATCGTCGACGTGAAACGCACCGTACCGTTCGACTTCGCTTCGACCGACGAAGCCACCGCCGCACGCGACGCCGCGCCACCGATGTGGAACGTACGCATCGTGAGCTGCGTGCCCGGTTCACCGATCGACTGCGCTGCGATAACGCCGACCGCTTCGCCGACGTTCACCAGCGAGCCGCGGCCAAGGTCGCGACCATAGCAGGCGGCGCACAGACCATAACGGGTTTCGCAGGTGAGCGGCGTGCGCACGCGCACTTCGTCGATGCCGAGGCGTTCGATATCTTCGACCGCGTCTTCGTCGAGCAGCGTGCCCGCTTCGAACAGCGTTTCCTGCGATTCCGGGTTGACGATGTCAGCCACCGCCACGCGACCGAGAATACGGTCACGCAGTGCTTCGACCACTTCACCGCCTTCCACGAGCGCCTTCATCGCCACGCCGTTCGACGTGCCGCAATCTTCTTCGACGACGACCAGATCCTGCGTCACGTCGACGAGACGACGCGTCAGGTAACCCGAGTTCGCAGTCTTCAGTGCCGTATCAGCCAGACCCTTACGTGCGCCGTGGGTCGAGATGAAGTACTGCAACACGTTCAGACCTTCGCGGAAGTTCGCCGTAATCGGCGTCTCGATGATCGAGCCGTCCGGCTTCGCCATCAGGCCGCGCATACCAGCCAGCTGACGGATCTGAACCGCGGAACCACGAGCGCCCGAGTCCGCCATCATGTAGATGGAGTTGAACGACTCCTGACGCGTCTGGTTGCCGTCGCGGTCGGTGACCGGTTCCGTCGACAGTTGCTCCATCATCGCCTTGCCGACCGCTTCCGACGTTGCCGACCAGATGTCGACCACGTTGTTATAGCGTTCCTGCGCGGTGACGAGACCCGACATGTACTGACGGTCGTATTCCTTCACCTTCTTCGCGGCATCGCCGACGATGGTTTCTTTCTGCGGCGGCACGAGCATGTCGTCGACGCAGATCGAAATACCAGCGCGCGTTGCCAGGCGGAAGCCCGACTGCATCAGCTGGTCGGCGAAAATCACCGTCTCACGCAGACCGCACTTGCGGAACGCGGTGTTGATCAGACGCGAGATTTCCTTCTTCTTCAGCGGCTTGTTCAGCACCGAGAACGGCAGACCCGGCGGCAGGATTTCCGACAGGATCGAGCGGCCAACCGTGGTCGCGTAGAGCGTGATCTTCGGCACGAACGCCGGCGCGCCTTCCGACTTGTCTTCGTTGTGGACCATTTCGGTGATCCGCACGTTGACGCGCGATGCAAGCTCGACTTCCTTGTTCTCGTACGCGCGCAGCACTTCCGATACGCCCGTGAACGTCAGGCCTTCGCCCTTGCCGTTCACCGCTTCGCGCGTCGCGTAGTACAGGCCGAGCACGATGTCCTGCGACGGCACGATCGACGGATCGCCGTTGGCCGGGAACAGCACGTTGTTCGACGCGAGCATCAGCGTGCGCGCTTCCATCTGCGCTTCGAGCGACAGCGGCACGTGAACGGCCATCTGGTCACCGTCGAAGTCGGCGTTGAACGCCGCGCAGACGAGCGGGTGCAGCTGGATTGCCTTACCTTCGATCAGCACCGGCTCGAAAGCCTGGATGCCGAGACGGTGCAGCGTCGGCGCGCGGTTCAGCATGACCGGATGTTCGCGGATCACCTCTTCGAGGATGTCCCACACCACCGGCGTCTGGTTCTCGACTTCTTTCTTCGCAGCCTTGATGGTGGTGGCGACACCCATCACTTCGAGCTTGTTGAAGATGAACGGCTTGAACAGTTCGAGCGCCATCAGCTTCGGCAGACCGCACTGATGCAGCTTCAGCGTCGGGCCGACCACGATCACCGAACGGCCCGAGTAGTCGACGCGCTTACCGAGCAGGTTTTGACGGAAGCGACCGCCCTTACCCTTGATCATGTCTGCGAGCGACTTCAACGGACGCTTGTTCGCGCCGGTCATCGCCTTGCCGCGACGGCCGTTGTCGAGCAGCGAGTCGACGGCTTCCTGCAGCATCCGCTTTTCGTTGCGGACGATGATCTCAGGCGCCTTCAGCTCGAGCAGACGCTTCAACCGGTTGTTACGGTTGATCACGCGGCGATACAGGTCATTCAGGTCCGACGTCGCGAAACGGCCGCCGTCGAGCGGCACCAGCGGACGCAGTTCCGGTGGCAGCACCGGCAGCACTTCGAGGACCATCCAGTCCGGCTTGATGCCCGAACGCTGGAATGCCTCGAGCACCTTCAGGCGCTTCGCGTACTTCTTGATCTTCGCTTCCGAGCCGGTGTTGCGCAGCTCCGTGCGCAGCATTTCGACCTGCTCGTCGATGTTGATCGCGCGCAGCAGCTCGCGAATACCTTCCGCGCCCATTTCGGCACGGAATTCGTCGCCGTATTCCTCGACCTTGTTGTAGTAATCCTCTTCGGTCATGATCTGCCGCGCTTTGAGCGGCGTCATGCCCGGATCGATCACCACGTATGCTTCGAAGTACAGCACGCGCTCGATGTCGCGCAGCGTCATGTCGAGCACCATGCCCAGACGCGACGGCAGCGACTTCAGAAACCAGATGTGCGCAACCGGCGAGGCCAGTTCAATGTGGCCCATGCGCTCGCGGCGCACCTTCGCGAGCGTCACTTCGACGCCGCACTTCTCGCAGATCACGCCGCGGTGCTTCAGGCGCTTGTACTTGCCGCAAAGGCATTCGTAGTCCTTGATCGGACCGAAAATCTTCGCGCAGAACAGACCATCGCGCTCCGGCTTGAAAGTGCGGTAGTTGATGGTTTCCGGCTTTTTGACTTCACCGAACGACCACGAACGGATCTTGTCCGGCGAGGCCAGACCGATCTTGATCGCGTCAAAAACTTCAGGTTGTTGGACTTGCTTGAATAGATCGAGCAAAGCTTTCATCGCTTCTCTCCAGTAGTCCGATTAGTTCCGGTCCAGGTCGATGTCGATACCCAGCGACCGGATTTCCTTCACCAACACGTTGAACGACTCAGGCATGCCGGCATCGATCACGTGATCGCCCTTGACCAGGTTCTCGTAAACCTTGGTCCGGCCCGTCACGTCGTCCGACTTCACCGTCAGCATTTCCTGCAGCACGTACGATGCGCCGTACGCTTCGAGCGCCCACACTTCCATTTCACCGAAACGCTGGCCACCGAACTGCGCCTTACCGCCCAACGGCTGTTGCGTCACGAGCGAGTACGGACCCGTGGAGCGCGCGTGCATCTTGTCGTCGACCAGGTGGTGCAGCTTGAGGTAGTGCATGTAGCCGACCGTCACCGTACGTTCGAACATCTCGCCCGTGCGGCCGTCAAACAGACGCACCTGGTTCTTCGACGGCGTCATGCCGAGGTTCTCAGCGATCTCGTCCGGGAACGCCAGATCCAGCGCGCGCGACATTTCTTCTTCCGTCGCACCGTCGAACACCGGCGTTGCAAACGGCACACCTTCGCGCAAATTCTTCGCCAGTTCGAGGATTTCGTCGTCGCTAAAGCTGTCCAGCTCTTCGGCGCGGCCCGATTCGTTGTAGATCTTGATCAGGAATTCGCGCAGTTCAGCGATCTTCGCCTGACGCTGCAGCATTTCGCCGATACGCCAGCCGAGACCCTTCGCGGCCCAACCCAGATGCACTTCGAGAACCTGACCCACGTTCATCCGCGACGGCACGCCGAGCGGGTTCAGAACGACGTCAGCCGGACGGCCGTCGGCCATGTACGGCATGTCTTCGATCGGCACGATCTTCGACACGACACCCTTGTTACCGTGACGGCCTGCCATCTTGTCGCCAGGCTGCAGACGGCGCTTCACTGCCAGATACACCTTGACCATCTTCAGCACGCCCGGCGGCAGTTCGTCGCCCTGGGTGAGCTTCTTGCGCTTCTCTTCGAACGCGAGGTCGAACTGGTGACGCTTCTCTTCGATCGAGTTCTTGATCGCTTCGAGCTGGGCCGCTGCTTCTTCATCCGCGAGGCGGATGTCGAACCAGTGGTAGTGGTCCAGATCTTCGAGGTAAGCGCGCTCGATCTTCGTGCCCTTCGCGAGCTTCTTCGGACCGCCGTTCGCAACCTTGCCTTCGAGCATTCGCGCGAGACGCTGGAACGCATCGCCTTCCACGATACGCAGCTGGTCGTTCAGGTCGAGACGATAGCGCTTCAGTTCATCGTCGATGATCTGTTGGGCGCGCTTGTCGCGCTGGATGCCTTCACGCGTGAACACCTGAACGTCGATCACGGTACCGCTCATGCCCGACGGCACACGCAGCGACGTGTCCTTCACGTCAGATGCCTTCTCACCGAAGATCGCACGCAGCAGCTTTTCTTCCGGCGTCAGCTGGGTTTCGCCCTTCGGCGTGACCTTGCCGACCAGCACGTCGCCCGCTTCGACTTCCGCGCCGATGTACACGATGCCCGACTCGTCGAGACGGCCAAGCTGCACTTCCGCGAGGTTCGAGATGTCGCGCGTGATTTCTTCCGGTCCGAGCTTCGTGTCCCGAGCAACGACATTCAGTTCTTCGATGTGGATCGACGTGTAACGGTCGTCCGCCACCACCTTCTCCGAGATCAGGATCGAGTCTTCGAAGTTGTAGCCGTTCCACGGCATGAACGCGATCAGCATGTTCTGGCCGAGCGCGAGCTCGCCCAGATCGGTTGATGCACCGTCAGCCAGCACGTCACCGCGCGCGACCTTGTCGCCCATCTTCACGATGGGACGCTGGTTTATGTTCGTGTTCTGGTTCGAACGCGTGTACTTGATCAGGTTGTAAATGTCGACACCGACTTCACCTGCGACCGCTTCGTCGTCGTTCACGCGAATCACGATACGGCCCGCGTCGACGTAATCGACCACACCGCCACGCAGTGCCTGAACCGTCGTGCCCGAGTCGACCGCCACGGTGCGCTCGATGCCCGTACCGACGACCGGCTTTTCCGGACGCAGACACGGCACAGCCTGACGCTGCATGTTCGAGCCCATCAATGCGCGGTTCGCGTCGTCGTGCTCGAGGAACGGAATCAGCGAAGCAGCGACCGACACGATCTGCGACGGTGCCACGTCCATGTACTGGATGCGGTCCGGCGTCACCATCAGCGTTTCGCCCGCTTCACGCGACGACACGAGTTCGTCGGTCAGCGTGCCGTCGTCGGCCACCGCCGCGTTCGCCTGAGCGATCACGTAACGGCCTTCTTCGATCGCCGACAGGTAGTCGATCTGGTCGGTCACCTTGCCGTCCGCGACCTTGCGATACGGCGTTTCGAGGAAGCCGTATTCGTTCAGGTGCGCATACAGAGCGAGCGAGTTGATCAGACCGATGTTGGGACCTTCCGGCGTTTCGATCGGGCACACGCGGCCGTAGTGGGTCGGATGCACGTCGCGGACTTCGAAGCCGGCGCGCTCACGCGTCAGACCGCCCGGGCCCAGCGCGGAAACACGACGCTTGTGCGTGATTTCCGACAGCGGGTTGGTCTGGTCCATGAACTGCGACAGCTGCGACGAACCGAAGAACTCGCGAATCGCCGACGAGATCGGCTTGGAGTTGATCAGGTCGTGCGGCATCAGGTTTTCGCTTTCGGCCTGGCCGAGGCGTTCCTTCACAGCACGTTCGACACGCACGAGGCCAGCACGGAACTGGTTCTCTGCGAGTTCGCCGACGCAACGCACACGACGGTTGCCGAGGTGGTCGATGTCGTCCACTTCGCCCTTGCCGTTGCGCAGTTCCACGAGGATCTTGATCGTCGCGAGGATGTCGTCGTCCTGCAGCGTCATCGGGCCGACGATTTCGTCACGGCCGACGCGGCGGTTGAACTTCATACGACCCACCTTCGACAGGTCGTACGCTTCTTCGCTGTAGAATAGGCGGTTGAACAACGCCTCGACCGCTTCTTCGGTCGGCGGCTCGCCCGGACGCATCATGCGATAGATTGCAATGCGCGCGGCCATCTTGTCGGCCGTTTCGTCGATACGCAGCGTCGACGAGATATACGGCCCCTGGTCCAGATCGTTCGTGTAGAGCGTCTGGATGTCCTTGATCTTCGCTTCGCGCAGCTTCTCGAGCACGGATTCCGTGATTTCGTCATTCGCGTTCGCGATGACTTCGCCCGTATCGCCGTCGATTACGTTCTTCGCGAGCACGCGGCCGAGCAGATAATCTTCCGGTACCGAGATGAACTTGGTCTTCGCGTTGTCGAGATCGCGAATGTGCTTGGCGTTGATCCGCTTGTCCTTCTGGACGATCACGTTGCCGTCGCGGTCCGTGATATCGAAGCGCGCGACTTCACCGCGCAGACGCTCCGGCACGAATTCCATCTGCGCGCCTTCCGGCATCAGCGTGAAATTGTCGAACACGAAGAAGTTTGCGAGGATCTGTTCCGGCGTCAGGCCGATTGCCTTCAGCAGGATCGTGACCGGCATCTTACGGCGGCGGTCGACGCGGAAGTAAAGCACGTCCTTCGGGTCGAACTCGAAGTCGAGCCACGAGCCACGGTAAGGAATGATACGTGCCGAAAACAACAACTTGCCCGAGCTGTGCGTCTTGCCCTTGTCGTGCTCGAAGAACACACCCGGCGAACGGTGCAGCTGCGAAACGATCACACGTTCCGTGCCGTTGATGACGAACGAACCGGTCGGTGTCATGAGCGGGATTTCGCCCATGTACACTTCCTGTTCCTTCACTTCCTTGACGACCGGCTTGCTCGGCGATTCCTTGTCGAGCAGCACCAGACGTACCTTGGCGCGCAGCGCCGAGCAGTACGTCAGACCGCGCTGCTGGCATTCCTTGATGTTGAATGCTGGCGGCGACAGCATGTAGCTGACGAACTCGAGACGCGCGAAGCCGTTGTGCGAAACGATCGGGAAAACAGAAGTAAACGCGGCCTGCAGGCCTTCCGGCTTGCGTTGCGTAGACGACGTATCTGCTTGCAGAAACGTGCTGAATGATTCAAGCTGGGTAGCCAGCAGGAAAGGTACTTGGTGAACGATGGGGCGCTTCGCAAAACTCTTGCGAATACGCTTCTTCTCGGTGAAGGAATATTGCATACGATCTCCGAATCACGGCGGGCATAGTTGTCGAGGCAGGATACCTTGATGAGACAACCCGAGTGTTCACCGACTGAGACCCGATGGCCGTCCGATGGCTTGAACGAGCCTAGAAGCTTGGTGGTTGGCCGCTACCAACCGCTGGCTGACGGCAGCGGATGCCTGTGTTGCCCGCTACCCGACCAAACTTGCCTTCTGCAGTCGCTTCAGAAGACAAAGAGAAACACCGGTCAATATTACGGAAGGCGTTTTTCTTTGGCTTCTGGAAATCACATTTCTGCTGGCGTACACCTGCAAAAACGCGTCCTCCACAAAGCACAAAAAGGCCGGCGGTGAAAAACCGCCAGCCTTCGCACAGCGCGTTGAAGTTTACTTGATCTCAACCTTCGCGCCGGCTTCTTCCAGCTTCTTCTTGGCTTCTTCAGCAGCAGCCTTGGGCACCGCTTCCTTAACGGGCTTCGGTGCACCATCGACCAGATCCTTCGCTTCCTTCAGGCCGAGACCCGTCAGTTCGCGAACAGCCTTAATTACCGAAACCTTGTTTGCACCGGTTTCAGCCAAGATGACCGTGAATTCGGTCTGCTCTTCAGCAGCAGCTGCGCCGCCGGCCGCACCTGCCGGGCCTGCCACTGCAACAGCAGCTGCCGACACGCCAAACTTTTCTTCGAACGCCTTGACGAGCTCGTTCAGTTCCAGAACCGACATCGAGCCTACGGCTTCGAGGATGTCTTCTTTTGCGATTGCCATTTGAAATACTCCTAAATTGAATTCGGATACAGCCAGCGATCAATTACGCTCGACTGAAGTGCATTACGCAGCGGTTTCTTCGCCTTGTTTCTTTTCTGCCAGCGCGGCCAAGGCGCGCGCAAAGCCCGAAACAGGTGCCTGCATAACGAACAACAGCTTGGAGAGCAGTTCCTCGCGGCTCGGGATGTTTGCCAGCGCTTGCACGCCAGCCTTGTCCATCACCTTGCCTTCGTAGGAACCAGCCTTGATGACCAACTTGTCATTGCCCTTGCTGAAGTCATTGACGACCTTAGCAGCAGCAATTGCATCTTCCGAGATGCCGTAGATCAGGGGGCCAGTCATCTGCTCTGCCAGCGGAGCAAACGGGGTACCCTCAACGGCGCGACGCGCCAGCGTGTTCTTCAACACGCGAAGGTAAACCTGTTGCTCGCGCGCTTTCGCGCGTAGCTTGGTCAGATCGCCAACCGCGATTCCACGATACTCAGCCAGAACCACGGTCTGAGCTTTCGCGACTTGCGCGGCAACCTCAGCGACGACGGCCTGCTTGCTTTCTTTGTTGAGTGGCACGGTTAACCTCCAGATTCGATACACGCAGCGTGCGCCTTGTGTACCGCGTTCAATAACGGCGTCCGACCAGTCAGGAGTATTTCGACCGTCCTAAGCCCGCATTCCTACGGACATCGGACGGCTTCATCACTACAAAACCTTTTCGGGTTCGCCATCTGCGTTGGCCTTACATTAAGGACCCGCCTACCTGCTGCGTGCCCGCCAACGGTCTTTGACAACCGGTTGCGCAATGCAGACTGCCACCTCGCAACCGCCCAAAGCCCTTAAAAACCGCCCCGATTCGCACCAGAGCGGCCAAATTCATTACTGTGCAGCGATCGACGTCTGGTCGACGCGAACGCCCACACCCATCGTGCTCGACAGCGCGACCTTGCGGAGGTACACGCCCTTGCTCGTTGCCGGCTTCGCCTTTTGCAGCGCTTCGATCAGCGCGTTCAGGTTGTTGCGCAGGGCTACCGGTTCGAACGAAGCACGGCCGATCGTTGCGTGGATGATACCGGCCTTGTCGACACGGAATTGCACCTGACCCGCCTTGGCGTTCTTGACCGCAGTCGCGACGTCCGGGGTGACCGTGCCAACCTTCGGGTTCGGCATCAGGCCGCGTGGCCCCAGGATCTGACCGAGCGTACCGACAATACGCATCGTGTCCGGCGAAGCGATTACGATGTCGAAGTTCAGGTTGCCGGCCTTGACCTGTTCAGCCAGATCTTCCATACCGACGACGTCAGCACCAGCGGCACGAGCCTGCTCAGCCTTGTCCCCCTGCGCGAACACAGCGACGCGCACCGACTTACCGGTGCCAGCCGGCAACACGACCGACCCACGAACCACTTGATCCGACTTCTTTGCGTCGATGCCGAGTTGCACGGCGACGTCGATCGACTCGTCAAACTTCGCGCTTGCACATTCCTTCACGAGCGACAGAGCATCCTCAATCGGATACAGCTTCTGACGATCCACTTTGGCTGCAAATGCTTGCAGACGCTTCGAAAGCTTAGCCATTTACACGCCCTCCACGGTGATGCCCATCGAGCGGGCGCTACCAGCGATTGTACGAACCGCTGCATCCAGATCAGCAGCTGTCAGATCGGGCATCTTGGTCTTGGCGATATCTTCGGCTTGAGCACGGGTGATCTTGCCGACCTTGTCGGTATGCGGCTTGCTCGAACCCTTGTCGAGCTTCGCTGCCTTCTTGATCAGAACCGTTGCCGGCGGCGTCTTCAGAACGAACGTGAAGCTCTTGTCTGCGAATGCCGTAATCACGACAGGAATCGGCAGACCCGGCTCCATTGCTTGAGTCTGCGCGTTGAACGCCTTGCAGAACTCCATGATGTTCAGGCCGCGCTGACCCAGTGCCGGACCAACCGGCGGCGACGGGTTGGCTTTACCTGCAGGAATCTGCAGCTTGATAAAGCCGATAATTTTCTTTGCCATTTCGAGAACCTCTTTGGAACGCCGACCTACGTGCGGACGCTCAGTGAGTAGTAGCGCGTGTTCGCCGACAGTTGGCTAATTACGCTCCTCAACGGCCATTACGCGGACCGTAAGCGCGAAATACGGAACGCACCTAGCGATGCGTTCCGTAAAACTTGGACTACAACTTTTCGACCTGACCGAATTCCAACTCGACCGGCGTTGCCCGGCCGAAGATCGTAACGGAAACACGGACTCGCGACTTTTCGTAGTTCACTTCTTCGACGCTGCCGTTGAAATCTGTGAACGGGCCTTCTTTTACCCGCACCATCTCGCCTACTTCGAACAGGGTCTTCGGACGCGGTTTCTCTACGCCCTCCTGCATCTGCGACATGATTTTTTCAACTTCCCGAGGGGAAATCGGACTCGGGCGGTTGCGCGCCCCGCCTACAAAACCGGTCACCTTCGCCGTGTTCTTCACGAGGTGCCACGTTTCATCTGTCATTTCCATCTCGACTAAAACGTAGCCGGGGAAAAAACGACGTTCCGTCACTGATTTGTGACCACCCTTTACCTCAACAACTTCTTCTGTGGGAACGAGGATCTGCCCGAACTGATCCTGCATGCCAGCCCGCTCGATGCGCTCCTGAAGCGCTCGCTGCACACTCTTCTCCATACCTGAGTATGCGTGCACCACGTACCAACGCTTGCCACTCGGGGATGCCGGAGTATCACTCATATCATTTCCAACCCAGAATCGCCGAGAAAATCGCCCACTCGATGGATTTATCACAAACCCAGAGAAAGATGGCCATCACGACTACGAAGCCGAACACTACAAGCGTCGTTTGCGTGGCTTCTTTGCGAGTCGGCCAAACGACCTTACGGACTTCTTTATACGAGTCTTTGGCGAAAGCGATGAAACCCTTGCCCGGCGCCGAGAGAAGCCCGACTGCGACACCCGCGATCGCACCAACAGCCAAGGCAGCTCCGCGGATGTACCATTCCTGGCCACTAAGCCAGAAGAACCCCACGAACCCGGCCAAGACCAGCAACACACCGGCGATTAACATCATCTTGTCGCCGGATGTATTTACAGTTTCGACGGAAGGATTCGCCATAACACCTTAACGAAGCGCCACTACGACGCGATAGTTGGCAGGGGCAGAGGGAATCGAACCCCCAACCTTCGGTTTTGGAGACCGACGCTCTGCCAGTTGAGCTATACCCCTAAACCATTTGGGGTTGACGACACCGCCAACCCCGAGACAACCGATTATCGAGAACTGTCTGGCGTTACTCGATGATCTTTGCGACGACACCAGCGCCGACCGTACGGCCACCTTCGCGGATTGCGAAGCGGAGGCCTTCTTCCATCGCGATCGGGTTGATCAGCTTCACCGTGATCGACACGTTGTCGCCCGGCATCACCATTTCCTTGTCCTTCGGCAACTCGATCGAGCCCGTCACGTCCGTCGTACGGAAGTAGAACTGCGGACGGTAGTTGTTGAAGAACGGCGTGTGACGGCCGCCTTCGTCCTTGCTCAGCACGTACACTTCAGCCGTGAAGTGCGTGTGCGGGTTGATCGAACCCGGCTTGGCCAGAACCTGACCACGCTCCACGTCTTCACGCTTCGTGCCGCGCAGCAGGATACCAACGTTGTCGCCGGCCTGCCCCTGATCGAGCAGCTTGCGGAACATTTCCACGCCGGTGCAGGTCGTCTTGGCCGTTGCGCGGATACCGACGATCTCAATTTCCTCGCCGACCTTGATCACGCCACGCTCGACGCGGCCCGTCACCACCGTGCCACGACCCGAGATCGAGAACACGTCTTCCACCGGCATCAGGAACGAACCGTCAACCGCGCGCTCCGGCGTCGGGATGTACGTGTCCAGCGCGTCGGCCAGGTTCATGATCGCCACTTCGCCCAGCTCGCCCTTGTCGCCTTCCAGCGCCAGCTTGGCCGAACCCTTGATGATCGGCGTGTCGTCGCCCGGGAAGTCGTACTTCGACAGAAGTTCGCGAACCTCCATCTCGACGAGCTCCAGCAGCTCAGCGTCGTCCACCATGTCGCACTTGTTCAGGAACACGATGATGTACGGAACGCCAACCTGACGCGCCAGCAGGATGTGCTCACGCGTTTGCGGCATCGGGCCGTCAGCAGCCGAGCACACCAGGATCGCGCCGTCCATCTGCGCCGCACCCGTGATCATGTTCTTCACGTAGTCAGCATGGCCCGGGCAGTCAACGTGTGCGTAGTGGCGGTTAGCCGTTTCGTACTCGACGTGCGCGGTGTTGATGGTAATGCCGCGCGCCTTTTCTTCCGGCGCCGCGTCGATCTGGTCGTACGCCTTCGCTTCGCCGCCAAACTTCTGCGTCAGAACCGTCGTGATCGCTGCCGTCAGCGTGGTCTTGCCGTGGTCAACGTGACCGATCGTGCCCACGTTCACGTGCGGCTTGGTCCGCTCAAACTTACCCTTGGCCATTTTCGACTCCTAAGAGGATTTTCCGTACGTTGCGCCGGGCGCAAACAATCACCGATTACTTGTGGTGCCCATGGGCAGGATCGAACTGCCGACCTCTCCCTTACCAAGGGAGTGCTCTACCACTGAGCCACATGGGCGCTACATCTGTGCTGCTGGAGCGGGTGAAGGGAATCGAACCCTCGTCGTAAGCTTGGAAGGCTTCTGCTCTACCATTGAGCTACACCCGCAAGGATCATGGATTCCCAACAACTGCTGCAACTTGCATTCTGGTGGAGGAGGTTGGATTCGAACCAACGTAGGCGTAAGCCAACAGATTTACAGTCTGCCCCCTTTAGCCACTCGGGCACCCCTCCGCAGAGAACTGACGATTATGGGGGAACAACATCCTTTTGTCAAGACCTGCTTGACCGTTCCGATCCCAACGCTCTCACTTATATAGTGATTGGCTGTTAGCTTTCCGTAAACGCAAAAACCCCACCGCTGGGCGGTGGGGTTTCTGGCTTTTGGGGGAGCCTGACGATTACCTACTTTCACACGGGCAATCCGCACTATCATCGGCGTGGAGTCGTTTCACGGTCCTGTTCG
>NZ_JBFRCK010000015.1:0-167520 GCF_040965775.1 Paraburkholderia sp. BR10954 | reverse complement strand
CAATTTTCTGTCGTGGACCCGATCGTTGATGAGCACCGTTGCACCGCAGACTGTTACGCGCGAAGCGCGTGATCGACGGCACCGGTAGAGCAGAGACGGTAGAAATGCAAAAGAACATGGTGTGGGCTGACAACGCGAAGTCCGTTGTCGGCAGCCAAACGCCCCCACGTAACAGCGCTGATCGCGCTGGCGCTGGCGGTGTCGTCCGCATTGAGCGGCTGTAGCTCGTTGTACTCGGAAGGCGCGGTCGCGGGCGCCGGTATCGCGGGTGCCGAAGACGACGAGCACGGCCGCGTGACCGTCAGCCGCCTGATGAGCACCGGCGCGCTCGACTGCAAGGAAATCGTCTTTTCCGTCGATCAGAACGCAACGCGCGACAAGCCCGCGAGCAGCGCGTTTTACATCGCATCGGTTTACCCCTTCGACGGCCCCTATGGCGATTCTATTCGTGCCATAGCGATCAACCTGAATCCAGCGCGATCAAGGCGATCCCACCGAGCTCGCTGTGGGACGTTCGACGCAGGTGGGCCGGTGCCTCGACCAGCATGAACTCGAGCGTCGGACGCACGTGCAGTTCTTGAATGTGGCCGCCGACGGTGCGGCCGCCTCTTAGTCCAAGGAGTCCGTGCAGATGCAGCGATGGCCGGCCATCGTCTCCCTTGGCGACATCGCCCAGGATGGAGATCACCTCGCACTGCTCGTCCACGGAGATCGGCTCATAGGTCTTTGTTTCCCAGTTGAGCCATGCCAAGACGCCGCACTGCAGCGCGCCTATCGCACTGACCCGGGCGCCTTCGATCCCATTGTCGCCAGCGAAAGCCTTGAGGCCGCCGACGGCTTCCTCCCCCGTATCGAAGACGACCACGTACGTGCGGCCACCTTGGGCGTCGGTCTCAAGAAGCTTCGATTTCATGTTGGCTCTCCTCTGTCTTTATCGTCTGCTATGTGCACTCTGCAATTCCGGAATTTACAAAGGGCCGGGTGAATCGTGTCGTGGCCCATCTTGCAAACACCTGCGGCACTCAGGACAGTCGTGAGTACCGCGCAACTTGCCGGGGCGACA
Organism: Paraburkholderia sp. BR10954; assembly: GCF_040965775.1. Taxonomy (NCBI): domain Bacteria; kingdom Pseudomonadati; phylum Pseudomonadota; class Betaproteobacteria; order Burkholderiales; family Burkholderiaceae; genus Paraburkholderia; species Paraburkholderia sp. BR10954. Next base: position 166,457 of record NZ_JBFRCK010000015.1, on the reverse strand, counting down.
AATGACGCGTCAGCGGTCGGGCGTCGAAGGCGTGGATACGGCGGAAAGCGTCGAAGAAGTGCCGCCGTCCGCAGTCGTTGCAAGGTCCCCGAGCGCGATGATGCCGACGAGATGCTTTTCCCGATCCACCACGGGTAGCCGGCGAATCTGGGCATCCTCCATTTTCTTTTGGGCTACATCGAGGTCCTCGTCTTCGAAGCACCAGTTGACCGGGCCGCTCACAATGTCCTCTATCGGCGCGTCGGACGACATTCCTGCAGCGATCGCGCGCACGACGATATCGCGATCCGTCACCATACCGAGGAGGTTGGCGCCATTGCAAACCGGCAAGGAGCCGACGTTCAGTTCGTCCATTAATTTCGCCGCTTGCTGAATACTTTGCGCTGCGCCGATCGTGGCGACGTCGCGAGTCATTACTTGTGCTACTGAGGTCATGGTTTGCTCCTCGTAGAGGTTGAACTGTAGTTTCAATCGCAGCACGGGCCATTCCAGAAACGCGGTTGGTTGTTTGGGTATGGGCATTGCGGCGACCTATTCGTGTCATGCCAGAAATGGGTTCTAAAAGGTGTGTTGCTTCGGTGCGTCAGCCGCTGTAAGTCAAGCGCCGCGCCCGAAGTCCACGCCGCCCACAGACAGTGTCATGCATAGCGTAAAACGGAATCCACGCAACCAGGCTGACCGCGCGCAGAGCACCATCTGCCCGCCTTGCGGCACGCAGTATCCACCGTCGAGCACACCGCCGCGACAATGTGCAATCTGTTGCGACGTTCGTCAGTTCGTGCCGCGCGAAGGTCAGACATGGACCGATCTCGCGAGCCTGCGCGTCAAGCACGCAAACGCGTTCAAGCGGCTACGCGCTGGCCTGTACGAGATTCGCACGCAACCGCCATTCGCGATCGGACAGCGTGCGCTGCTGGCCACCACCGCTGCCGGCAACGTGCTATGGGACTGCGTTACGCTGCTCGACGATGCCACGGTCGACATCGTCGATGCGTTGGGCGGTCTCAGCGCAGTGGCGATCTCGCATCCGCATTACTACGCGACGATGGTCGAATGGGCACGAGCCTTCGGCTGTCGTGTCTGGCTGCACGACGCCGACAGGCAATGGGTGATGCGCGACGATCCCGCGTTGCTGTACTGGTCCGGCGAGCGCATCGCATTGAATGACGAGGCGACGCTGTTGCGGGTTGGCGGACATTTTCCGGGTGCAACCGTGATGCACTGGTCGAACGGCGCGGGTGTGCTGCTATCGGGCGATGTGCTGCAGGTCACGCCGGGACGCTCGCACGTTTCTTTTATGTACAGTTATCCCAACTATTTGCCCTTGTCGGCGAACTGCGTGCACGCGATCGAACAAGCGCTCGACGGCGAAGCGTACGACGCCGTATACGGCAGTTTCGCGAATGCGGAGATCGAGCGCGATGCGAAGCGGGCGGTGGCCGATTCGGTTGCAAGGTACGTGGCGCTTCTCGACGATCGCCCGGTGTGATCGTCGATTGCGCAAACGAAGGACGAGTGAAAAGTCCAGCGCGGGAGGCGGCGCGTGACGACCGCTTACGCGCGCGTAGGAAATGAAAGACATTGAAGGGTACAAGGCTTGCTCGATCGTCGGCACATCGAAGAAGGAGAAGCCCATGTCCAACGATCGATCGACGAGCGCTCCTGGCCGCGAGTCGTTAGCGCAAGACAACACGCCCGCGGACCAGGTGTCCCACGGGCGCCGCAAGGTCGTGCAAAGCGCCGCGGCCGGTCTGGCCGCGGTCTTCGCCGGAAACGCGCTCGCAGCCGATCCCGGCGCGCCAGGTAGCCAAGCCGCTGACGCACCCGCAGCGCCTGCCGTTCCCGACGCGAACGCGGCGCTAAGCGATCCGCGCGATCTGTATCCGCACCCGCCGTTTCAGGATCAGCAGCAGCCGTGGCCCGGCCTTGCGAGCCGCATGACGCCGCGTCCCGATCATGGCGAGTCCAGCTATCGCGGCAGCGGACTGCTGGCGGGCCGCAAGGCGTTGATCACCGGCGGCGATTCGGGCATCGGTCGCGCGGCGGCGATCGCGTTCGCACGCGAAGGCGCAGACGTATCCATCATCTATCTGCCCGCCGAGGAGCCGGACGCGAGCGAGGTCGTGGCGCTGATTCGCGGCGCGGGTCGCAAAGCGCTTGCGATACCCGGCGACCTTCGCGACGAAGCGTTCTGCAAGCAGGCCGTCGATCGCGCGGCGAACGGCATGGGCGGCCTCGACATCCTCGTCAACAATGCGGGACGCCAGCACAGCCACGATTCGATTCTCGACATCAGCACCGAGGATTTCGACTGGACCTTACGCACCAATCTGTACGGCATGTTCTGGATCACGAAGGCTGCGATCCCGCATATGCCACCTGGTGCGGCGATCATCAACACGAGTTCGGTGAATGCCTACAATCCGTCGGTGAACCTGCTCGACTACGCGATGACGAAGGCCGCGATCGCGAACTTCACGAAGTCGCTAGCCAAGCAGATGATCTCGCGCGGCATCCGCGTGAACGCGGTGGCGCCCGGTCCGTTCTGGACGCCGTTGCAGGTCAGCGGCGGCCAGACGATGAAGAACCTCGAGAAGTTCGGCGGCGACACACCGATGGGACGTCCGGGTCAGCCTGCGGAAATCGCGCCGGTTTATGTGGCGCTGGCGATGACGCGCGCGAGCTATGTGACGGGGCAGGTGTATGGCGCGACGGGCGGCGAGGGTCCGCCGTGAGCGCATGGGACAAGGGATCGCTGCGCGACGCGATGCGTGGAACACGCCGTTTTCTACTTCGGGTATGCCCACGGCGGGCAACCGGCCCGATTTTCGCAAAGCCAGTAGTAGCAGGCGGCTTCGTGAGAGGCAAAATCATCACCGCGCTCACGAAGGCGTTCTCGCCATTGGGCAACGTCCATTACCGAAGCATGCGCACCGTCGGCGGTCCAGAGCGCTGCCATCAGATATTTGTCTACTTCGATCGGCGTCCCATTAACGATAACAGTCGGGATTGCCAGAGATTCAGTCAACATGGACCAGGTCACGCTCGTCGATTGCAGTAGTATGACGGTACGCCGATTGCTAGCGCCGATGTGTGTTCGTAACGGCTGCGTTTCGGACACGACGCCTACGACTCCGCGACCGTGGTCGCGCGCCGCGGACCCGAACCGCGACGACGGAAGATTTACGGTTGAAACTTGTCAACCTCGGAAGTTATTTGAGTAACAGGCACCGTGCGGGCGGCCAGTTCTGGCCTTGAAATCCAGTCAAAGCGGAGGTTATCTAACGACGTGCTTGCGGCTACCGTTGACGTCCCGCACAATTTCCTCACGACGTATGGGTGGCGACGTGGGTTTGTGGGTAGGGAGGGCAACATGGCTGGACGACAGTTGCATCGACTCAGCTCTCCGCAGGTCGCGAAAGAGGCGACGGGCCGCGGCACGTATCGCGTGGCGAACGCGTAAGCGCAGCGGCTTCTGACTGCCGCGAAGCTGCCGTTACGCCAGCGCGACGACGGCAATCTCGACCAGCAGTTCCGGCGCGGCGAGCTTCGCCTCGACGGTCGCACGAGTGGGCGCGCAGCCCGGCGCAAGCCACACGTCCCACACGCTGTTCATGCCCGCAAAATCGCGCTCGATATTCGCGAGCCACACCTGGGCCGACACCAGACGCGTCTTGTCGATGCCTGCCTTTTCCAGAAAGCCGTCGATCTTCGCCAGCACGCTCGCGGTCTGGGTTTTCACATCGGGCGCACGATCATTCGACGTCTGGCCGCCGATGAACACGAGTCCCGCTGCCTTGACGACGCGGCTCATACGCTGGTTCGTTTCGATTCTCACGATGTCGGACATACCTTGCTCTACTCCTTGCTTTGACTACAGGAAAGCACGCCGGGCGGCGCGCGGGTGCGATCAGTGCGCGGCGGCGCTGGCCGCCGGCTGCGGCACGGACTGGCGCGTAAAGCGGTCGATCGCGAAGTCGTCGAGCGGCAGCGAAGCCTTGCCGTCGAGCACGAGTTCGGATACGAGCCGCCCGCAGGCCGGTCCAAGCTGGAAACCGCTGCCGCAATAGCCGAACGAATAGATGAGATTCGACGCGCGGCGGCTAGGTGAGAGCACGGGCAGCGCATCGTCGGTGAATGCTTCGACGCCGGCCCACGCGCGGTTCACGCCGAGATGCCGCAAATGCGGGAAGAGATCGACGACGGTATTGGCGCTACGCACGAGCCGCGCGAAATCGACTTCGCCGTGCCGGCCGTGCAGATCGGCGATACCGATCAGCTTGCCGCCGATCACGACGGTGCCATTGTCGAACTGCTTGAACGACAACGGACGCCCGGTTGCACCCAGCGTCGCGCGGCAGAACGGCGCGACGCGATGCGTGACCATCAGCATCAGCCCTTCGGGGTGCACGGGCACGCGCTCACCCACCTGTTCGGCCAGTTGTCCCGCCCACGCGCCCGCCGTGACGACGAGTTTGTCCGCGCTGAACTCGCCGCGCGGCGTCTGCGCGAACCAGCGCGTGCCGCGCTGCTCGATGCGGGTGACGGGCGTGCCTTCGAAGAACGCCGCACCATGCCGCTGCGCGGCGAGCCGGAAGGCGGTGGTTGTCCTGAACGGCAGCGCATAGCCGTCGCGCTCGACCCAGATGCCGCCCGTCACGTGTCGCGCGAGCGCCGGCTCGAGTTCGAGCACGCTCGCGCGGTCGATCAGCTTTTCATGCATGAAGCCGTGCGCTTCGAGTTGCGCGACGCGCGCGCGGCATTCGTCGAGTTCGGCTTCCGTCTCCGCGATCTTCAACTGGCCGGACGGCACGAAGCCGCCGTCGTCGCCGATCGTTTCGCGCAGGCTGTGCCAGATTTCGCGCGACATCAGCGCGAGCGGAATCTCGGGCAGCGGCCGGCCGAGCGTGCGCACGCCGCCCGCATTGACGCCCGACGAATGTCGCGCGACGTAGTCGGCTTCGAGCACGATCACGCTCGCGCCGCGCGCGGCCAGATGGAACGCGCTGCTCGAGCCGTGCAGCCCGCCGCCGATCACCAGCACGTCGGCTTCGCGCACGGCGCTGGAAGAGGACAGGGCAGCGTCATTCACCGGCGAGTTCTCCGAGCGTCAGCGGCTTGATGGGCGGACGGATGCGGTAATAGCCGACTTCGCCCGGCGGCACCTTGCGCGCGTCGGCGATGATTTCGGTGACGGTCAGCCCGCACATGCGTCCCTGACACGGGCCCATCCCGCAGCGTCCGAACGACTTCGCCTGGTTCGGGCCGAGGCAGCCGAGTTCGACGAAACCGCGCACTTCGCCCGCCGTCACTTCCTCGCAGCGGCACACGACTACGTCGTCGCGCGGAATGCGGTTCGCGTCGCGCGGGCGGTACAGGCTGTCCAGAAACGGACGGATGCGCATCACGCTCTCCAACGCGCGGCGGTGCGGCGCGGCTTCGCGCTCACAGGCGGCTGCATCGATTGCACCGAGTTGACTGGCAACGCGCAGCGCGGCGAGCGCGCCCTGTTCGGCCGCCGCCAGCGCACCGCCGATACCGCCGCCGTCGCCCGCGACGAAGGTGCCCGGCACGTCGAGTTCGCCCCATGCGTCGGTGGTCGGTGCGAAGCATAGCTGCGCGGCGTCCCAATGGTGTTGGGCACGCAACGACAACGAGAACTGCGTATTCGGCACGACGCCCTGATGCAGCAGGATCACGTTCGCGTCGATCCGCTGCGCACGGCCTTGCGTGGTGAAACTCAGCGCGGCGGCGCGCTCGACGCCTTGCGCGTCCTGCTTCGACTCGACGCGCAGATCGTCGGCGGCTTCGTAGATGGGCACGCCCGCGGCGCGCAGCGTGCGGATCAGTTGCAGGCCCTTGCTCAGGAACGGCCACGCGCGCAACGCCGACAGCAGATGTTTCTTCGCGCGCCAGCGGTCTTCGTGACGAGTCGTGTCGACGAGTGCGCGGATCGGCACGCCGGCACGCACGTACTGCCAGCCGAGGAGATAGAGCAGCGGACCGCAGCCCGCCAGCACGGGCGGCTGGGCGGGCACCTCGCCCGCGCTTTTCAGCAGGATCTGCGCGGCGCCCGCCGTCAGTACGCCGGGCAGCGTCCAGCCGGGAATCGGGAACGGCCTTTCCAGCGCGCCCGTGGCCAGAATCACGCGGCGTGCTTCGAAGCTGCCGACTTTGCCGTCCTTCAGATAGTGCACGGCGTGCTCGCGCGTCACCTGCCACACGGACGCATGCGCGACATGCCGTGCGCCGGAGCGCGCGAAGGCGTCGGCGAGCGCTGCGCCCGCTGCGTAATCTGGGCCGAGAATCTCCTTGCGGCGCGCATCGGCGCCGCCGATCGCACGATAGATCTGCCCGCCGACGGCGTCCTGCTCGTCTAGCAGCACCACTGACAGGCCCGCGCTCGCGGCGCGCGTCGCCGCGCTCATGCCGGCGGGACCGGCGCCGACCACGACGACATCGACGGCTTCCGAAGGGAAACTCGACACGGTTTCGGCAGCGTAATCAGCGGGCATGAGCGTCCTCCAGCGACACATCGACGGGCGGCAGATCGCGCGCGCCCTCCTGCGAGCGGATGCGCATGCCGGCGCGCACGGTCACCATGCAGCTTTGCCGGCTCGGCACGCCGTCGATCTCGACGAGACACTCGAAGCACGCGCCCATCATGCAATACGGCGCGCGCGGCGCGCCCGAGACGGGTGTCGCACGGAACCGCGCGATGCCGGCAGCGAGCAGCGCCGCCGCCACCGACCGGCCGCCCGGCACGCGCAGCGGCTGATCGTTGAACCAGATGTCGACCGGCGCATCGGCGCCGGGCAAGGCCTTGAAGAGCGGTGTGGAGGTCATGTCGGAATCAGTGAGCGGGGGTGAGTGCAGGGGATTCGAGAAAGCGCGTGCCGGACAGCGCGGGGATTTCATCGGGCATCGCGCCGCCGGCGATCCACGGTGCGATGCGCAGCGCGTGCGCGGCGGCCAGCGTCACGCCGCTGTGGCAGGTGACGACGAACGCGCCGGGATGGCGTGCGGATTCGTCGTAGATTGGAAAACCATCGGAGCTGTAGACGCGCAATGCGGCCCACGTGCGTACCAGCCGGACGTTCTTCAGCAGCGGAAAGGCGCGCACGCCGCGCCGCGCGATGTCGGATAGCACGGGCGTCGTCGTGAAATCGTCGAACCCGACTTCTTCCATCGAATCGCCGAATTGCAGCGTGCCCTCGTCGGTTTGGCGCACGTTGAGGGTCGGGTAACGCAGGAACGGCGCGACGCGTTCGCTGATCAGCACCTGTCCGCGATTCGGTGCGACGGGCGCATGCAGTCCGACGTGCGGCGCGAGCGCGCGATTGCCGAGGCCCGCCGCGAGCACGACGCGCGCCGCGCGGTAGGTGCCGCGTTTGCCTTGTACCGCGAAGCCGCCGTGTTCGGGTGTGATGCGCAGCGCTTCCTCGTTGTTCACGAGCTTCACGCCGCGCCGCTGCATGCCCGCGTGGAGCGCGCGCAGCAGCTTCAGCGGATTGACGTGGCCGTCCATCGGCGTGTAGCTCGCGCCGATCACGTCCGGGCCGATTTCGGGAATACGCTCGCGCACCTCGCGCGCATCGAGCAACTGATACGGGTAGTCGCCCAGTTCACGCTGCAAGGCGCCGAGACGCTTCGCGCGTTCGGCGATTTCGTCTTCGGAGAAAAAGAAGTGGAAGCCGCCCGGCTGGCGCAGCGCGACGTCGATACCGGTTTCGTCGAGCAACGCCGCAGCGAGCGACGGCCAGCGCGAAGCCGAGCTGCGCGACCAGCGTGCATACGGCGACAAGCCATAGCCCTTGCCCTGAATCCAGACCAGCCCGAAGTTGCCGCGCGACGCGCGCAACGCGCCGTCGTCCTGGTCGAGCACGGTGACGTTCGCGCCTTCGCGCGCAAGGCCCCAGGCAACGGCGGAACCGACCAGTCCGCCGCCCAGCACGAGCACGTCGGGGTTGTCGGAAACGTGATGAATCATCGAGCTTCTCCAATGAGGATGCGGTCCAGTCCGACCATGCGGTCGAGCAGCACCATCAGCAGAACCGTGCCGACGATCAGCACCGCCGACACCGAAGCGACGAGGGGATCGATGGTCTGCGCGATCTGGTTGTACATGGCGACGGGCAGCGTGGTCGTGCCGGGTGTCGCGACGAAAATGGTCATCGTCAGCTCGTCGAAGCTCTGGATGAACGACAGCACCCATCCGCCAGCGACGCCCGTGCGGATCATCGGCAGCACGACGCGGCGAAACGCGGTGAAGCGGCTCGCGCCGCACGACAGCGCCGCGCGCTCGGCATCGCGATCGAGCCCGACGGCCGACGACAGCGCGAGGCGCAGCGCATACGGCAGCACGATGATCACGTGCGTCGCCACCAGCGCCCAGAACGAACCGCTCAGATGCAGCAGCGACAGAAAGCGCAGGAACGCGATGCCGAGCACGACGGCGGGAATCATCATCGGCGACAGGAAGAAGCTCATCAACGCGCCACGGCCCGCGAAGCGATAGCGCGCAATCGCGAGCGCCGCGGGCACCGCGAGCACGACGCCGATGGTCGCCGCCGCGAACGCGAGCCGCACGGAAAGCCAGAATGCCGACGCGATGTCGTCGTTCTCGAGAATCGCGCGAAACCAGCGCAGCGACGCGCCGTCGAAGGGCATCGAAATGAAGCCCTTGTCGGTGAACGCAACCAGCATCACGACGACGAGCGGCGCGAGGATGAAAGTGAGAAACAGCGCGTTGAACAGCAGACCCCAGAATCCGTTCTGTTTCATGGCGTCACTCGAAAATATGCTTGAAACGGCGCTCGGCGAGACGGCTGCAGCCCATCACGATCGCGACGTTCGCAATCAGCAGCAACACGGCGATGCTCGCGCCGAGCGGCCAATTCAGTGTGCCGAGGAATTCGTCGTAGGCGGCGGTGGCGACCACTTTCAGACGGCGCCCGCCGATCAGCGCAGGCGTCGCGAACGCCGACGCCGACAGAGCGAACACGATGATCGAACCCGACAGCACACCGGGCATGATCTGCGGCAGCACCACGCGGCGGAACACGCGCAACGGCGAACCGCCCATCGACAGCCCCGCCCATTCGACCTGCGGATCGAGCTTTTGCAGCGTCGCCCACACCGACATCACCATGAACGGCACTAGCACATGCGTGAGCGCGATGATCATGCCCGTCATCGTGAAGACGAGGCGGATCGGCTCGGAGGTGATGTGAAAGGCTTGCAGCGCATTGTTGAGCACGCCGTTATTGCCAAGCAGAATCTGCCAGCCGAGCGTGCGCACCACGACGGAAATCAGCAACGGGCCGAGCACGATCAGCAGACACAGCGACTGCCAGGGCCGCTTCATCCGCGCGAGCACGATGGTTTCCGGCACGCCGAGCAGTACGCTCAGCAGCGTCACGGCGAGCGCGAGACTCACCGTGCGCAAAAAGATTTCGCCGTAGTACGGATCGCTCAGCACTTGGACGTAGTTTTTCAGTGTGTACGCGGCCTGCACGCCGGCGACATCGCTGAACACGCGAAACGACAGCAGCAGCGTCAGCACGAGCGGCACGAACAGCAGCGCGCCGAACAGCAGCAGCGCCGGTGAAGCGAGCAGCCAGGGCGCGGCGCCCGCGCGCGAATCGTCAAGCGTTGCCATGAGCATGCTCCCGGGTCAGCACGCGCAGATCGTCGTCGGTGAACGAGAGTCCGACTTCGTGGCCTTCGTCGGGCGGCGGCGCGCCGAAGTTCGGCTGCGCGATATGGAGTTTGCCGAGCGCCGTATCGACTTCGAGCAGCCACTGGTTACCGATGAACACACGGGTCGCAATACGTCCGTGCATGCGCGCGTCGCCATTCGCAAGGCGTACTTTCTCCGGGCGAATGTAGACGTGCACTGCGCCTTCGACATCGCGCCCTTCGTGCGGCACGTGCAGCGTCGTGCCCGCCACATCCACGACGGCGCAGCGCGGATTACGCTCCCGCACTTCGCCAGGCAGCGTGTTGGTACGCCCCAGAAAGGTCGATGCGAACGGCGTAGCGGGACGTTCGTAGGCATCGAACGGCGTGCTCAGTTGCGCGATGCGCCCCTTGTGCAGCACGGCGATGCGGTCGCTCATCGTCATCGCTTCGACCTGGTCGTGCGTGACGAGGATCGTCGTAATGCCGAGGCGCTTCTGGATCGCGCGCAGTTCGATGTGCATTTCCTCGCGCAGCTTCGCATCGAGATTCGACATCGGTTCGTCGAGCAGCAGCAGGTTGGGGCGCATCGCCAGCGCCCGCGCGATCGCGACGCGCTGGCGCTGGCCGCCCGACAGTTCCTTCGGATAACGCGCGTCCAGGCCGTTGAGCCGCACAAGATCGAGCGCTTCGGCGATGCGCGCCGCGCGCTCGTCGCGCTTCATGTTGCGCATTTCGAGACCGAAGCCGACGTTGCCCGCGACCGTCATATGCGGAAACAGCGCATAGCTCTGAAACACGACGCCCATGCCGCGCTTTTCGGGGCGCTCGTGCGTGATGTCGCGTCCGCCGAGCGTGATGCGGCCCGCGCTCGGCGTGACGAAGCCGGCGATCATCTGCAGCGTGGTCGTCTTGCCGCAGCCGGACGGCCCGAGCAGCGACAGGAACTCGCCGCGTTCGACGGACAGATCGAGCTGCTCGACCGCAGTGAAATGGCCGTAGCGCTTCGAGATGCCCTGCAGAGTGAGAAAGGTCATGGTGTCGGTCCTGTGCGGAGTCGGGACGTAGGAACTGTTGAGCGGCTATGAAGCGGTTGCGCCGCTCAGCGTTCGACCGAGCGGTTCCAGCGCTCCGTCCATTCCGTGCGATGCTGGTTGATCGTGGTCCAGTCCATCGCCGTGAGCTTGTTCACCTGTTCCGGACCATACGGCACGCGCGCCGCGACCTCGGGCGTCAGCTTGACCGTTTTGTTGACGGGTCCAAGTCCGATTGCTTGCGCCTGCATCGCCTGCACTTCGGGGCTCAGCAGATACTGGATGAACTCCTGCGACAGCTTCGGCTGTGCGTTCTCGGCCAGCGCACAGGCCGCTACCTGCAGCGCGACGCCCCCTTCCTTCGGATACACGAACTTCAGCGGAAAGCCCGTGTTTTGCAACGCGACGGCGCGACCGCTGCCATACGGCGCCATGATGACGTCGCCCGCCTGCATCAGGCCGTCCATTTCGCCGGGCGTCGGCGCCCACGACAGCACGTCGGGTGCGACCTGCTTCGTCATCGTGTTGAAACCGGGGTCGATATTCTTTTCGCCGCCGCCGTTCAGGCGCGCGAGCATCACGAGTGTATGCAGTCCATACGTGTTGGTGATGGGCGGCACGCCGAGCTTGCCCTTCAGGCGCTTGTCGGTGAGCGCCTGCCATGAATCGGGCGCGGGCAGGCCGAGCTTTCTGAACGCCTCTTCGTTGTAGCCGATGCCCGTCGCGACCATACCGACCCCGACGGCCGTCGGGCCGAGCCGCGCGAGCGGGTAGAGGTCTTTCATCACCGGCGCATCTTCGACCTTCGCGCACAGGCCGAGCTGCATCGCCTGATACATGGGGCCGTCGTCCATCACCGCGACGTTGATCTGCTGATGCCCTTTCTGCGCCTGCAGCTTCGCGAGCGTATCGCTCGAATTGCCCGCCACATAGACGATCTTCACGTCATGCGCTTTTTCGAACGGCGGAATGACTTTCTGCCGGTACAACTGCTCGTTCGAGCCGCCGACGTTCGCGACATACAGCGTAGTTTCGGCGTGGCCGTGCAACGGAGCGGTCAGACAGACGACGGACAGTGTGGAGGCGAAAGCGTGGAGCGTAGAACGGCAACGGCGGCGCAGCGATTCTTGCATGACGGCGATCTCCGGTCAGTGTGGGAATGGACGCTCTGGTGGCGTGTCCATACATCACAGTCTGTGCCCCAATGGTCATATGGTCCAATACGAATAAAATAGCAATCTATACATGGTTGATATGGGTTGAAACCGATGAACCTGAAACATGTCGAGGCATTTCGTGCGGTGATGGTCGCCGGGTCGATGACGGCGGCGGCCAAAGCGCTCTTCACGTCGCAACCGAACGTGAGCCGTCTGATCTCGCAGCTCGAACGGGAGACGGGCTTGCTGCTGTTTCAGCGCAGCGGCGTTAGGCTGATCCCGACCAGCGAGGGCACGGCGTTTTTCCGCGAGGTGGAGCGCGCATATGTCGGCTTGCAGGGGCTCGCGAACGCCGCCGCGCAGATTCGCAATCTGGGCAGTGGGCGTCTGCGCATCGCGGCGATGCCTTCAGCGGGCCTCACGCTCGTGCCGCATGCGATCAAGCGTTTTCAGGCGCTGCATCCCGGTGTGACCGTGTCGCTGCACGTCAACACGTCGGGCACGGTGAATCACTGGACGGCGTCGCAGTTCTGCGATCTGGGCGTGGCGGTGTACATCAGCGAGGCGTCGAATTGCGAAGTTGAGATGCTGTCGACAGTGGCCGCCGTCTGCGTGATGCCGGCGGTGCACCGGCTTGCTTCAAAAGCTGTGATCAGGCCCGCTGATCTCGAGGGCGAGTCGTTTATCTCGCTGTGTCACGGCGATGGCACGCGCGCGCAGATGGACGAAGTGTTCCTGCGTGCGGGCGTCGAACGCAAGCTGGCGATCGAGGCGCAATACACGGCGATCTGTTGCGAGCTGGTGCGCTGCGGAATGGGCGTGACACTCGCGCATCCGGGCGTGGCGCTGGACTTCGCCGGGCCGGACATCGCGATCCGGCCGTTCTCGCCGGCGGTCATGTTCCCGATGTATTTGCTGTTTCCGCCGCACCGGCCGCGCGAGCGGCTGGCGTCGGCGTTTATCGAAGTGCTGCGCGCGGAGCACGACGAGTCGATGGAGAAGATGGCGCGGATCGTGCCGGACCCAGCGTCGAAGAAAACCCGCCAGCGAAGCGGCAAACGCGCTGTTCAATAACGTTGCCGCGGACCCGTCGGGGTATCGCGGCAACGCGGCGAGCCCATTGTATTTGCCCGGTATTTCAACTCAGACAAACAGAAACGGGACGAAGAACAGTTGCGGCGTGCAGTTAACAGAATTATGAAAAGAGAGCCTGATATCGGGCTGGGTCAGCTTACTGATCGAATGGGCGTGCAAACGAGCGTCTTTTACCGGAAACTGCCAGACGTTGTCGAGCGATTGCGTCAGAGCCGACAAGAGAAGAGGGAGGGCGAGCGCTGGCGGTCTCATCTGCGTTTCGCCAGGAAGCTGCGCTTTGCGAAACACCAGCTCGATGAAGCGGGGCGAAAATTCACCACCGTCAGTGAGCGGAAGCTGAATTTTGTTTTCAACTTCCGCTTTATTTGTCACCCCCGCACACACCGAAACCCCGCATACACATACTGATAGTGCGGCTGAAACCAGTTGCGAAATTCCGGCCGCAGCATGCACAGCGCGGTACGCGCCGAACCGCCCTTCAGCACGTAATGCTGTCCATCGAAGAAGTTGGCCGAATAGCCTGGATAGAACGGAAACGCTTCGAACCCCGGCAGCGCTTCGAATAGCGTCGAGGTCCATTCCCAACCGTTGCCGAACTGACCTTCCGCACCGAACGCGCTGACGTTGTCCGGATGCGCATCGACGGGCCGTGGGTCCCAGCTGCGGAAATCGAAATTCCCCGATGCCGCGTGCGGCGCGCCGTGCGCCGCGCGTTGCCATTGCGCCTCCGTTGGCAGGGCTTTGCCGGCCCAGCGCGCGTAGGCGCTCGCTTCGGCGTGGCTCACGTAGACGGGCCAGTCGAGCGGCAACGGCACGTCGTCGAACATCGTGCGAAGCGTCCATGCGGTGCGGCCGTCTTCCGAATTGCGTCGCGACCAGCCGGCCGGATGCTCGATGCACTCCGCTTCCTTCCACGCCCAGTCTTTCGGCGACCACCACTTCGGCTCGCGATAACCGCCGTCTTCGAGGAACTCGAGGAACGCACCGTTCGTGACCATGTATCGGTCGATCTCGAACGCGGGCACCTCCACGCCCATCTCGCCGAATTCATTGTCCCAGCCGAAACGGCCGGCCTCACGCGGCATGCCGAGCACGGTCGTGCCGGCGGGCACGCGGACCATCGACGACAATCCGTCGCGCCGCTCCGTGCGTGTCACCACCGGTTCGCGCAATGCGGTGTTTTTCTGCGCGAGCGGCAACTGATGAAGCATGTACGCGAGCGTTTCCGCGTGCATCAACCGATGCTCGATCGCGACGTTCAGCAACTGCACGGCCGCTTCATCGCCCACCGGGTTGCCGAGTTCGTCGAGCGCGGCGTCGATCTGGCGGCGCGCGCGCATCGCATACTCGCGCACGGCGTCGAGCGACGGCCAATCGCTGGGCTGATCGGTGGGAAAGCCGCCGTCTACCGGATCGATGCCGAATGCGAACAGCTGGTCGAGTTCCGGTGCGAAAGCCGGCAGATCGAACAGACGTTGGTCGAACAGATTGCGATCGAACGCTTCGAGATGGCCGATATAGAACACGACACGGTGACGCTCGCGGATCGGCCGTTCATAGAGGTAGGCGGGTTTGACGATTGCAAACAGGTCATCGGTGACTTGACGCGCGTCGTGCAGGCGCTGCACGAGCGGATGGTGCGGGGCAGGGTCGCGATTCATTGGGGCCGGGTCTCCATGCAACACGGTTGCCGTGGGTGGCGGTCTGAAAACTTTACCCCCTCGCAGACCGCGTGCCAAGACGAACCGAGCGACCGTTCAGCCCCGCGAAGCCGCTCAGACCTGCCGCAAGCCTTCGAGATCGACGATGTGAATATGCTTGCCCCGCGTGTCGATCAGGCCACGCTTTTGAAATCTTGACAGCGTGCGGCTGACCGTTTCGAGCGTCATGCCGAGGTAGCTGCCCATGTCCTCGCGCGTCATGCGCAGGTTGAATTCCGACCACGAGTAGCCGCGCTGCGCATTGCGCTGCGACACGTCCAGCAGGAAGGCGGCGACGCGTTCGTCGGCGGACAGAGAGCCGAGCACCATCATCTGCGCGGCCTCGCTGACGATCTGCGCACCCAGCAGCTTGTGCATGCGCTCCTGGATCGAACCGATCTCGCGACATAGCTGCTTCAGCGCACTGTATGGAATGATGCACACCGTGCTGTCTTCCAGCGCGACGGCGCTGCACGCATGGATGTCCGCGCTGATGCCGTCGAGCCCGAGCGGCTCGCCCGCAAGACGCAGGCCGGTGACCTGCTCGCGGCCGTCGCGGTGGACCATCACGGTCTTCATCGAGCCGGAACGCAGCGCGTAGATGCTGTCGAAGCGGTCGCCGCTGCGATACAGCGCCTCGCCGCGCAACACCGAGCGCGCCGAGCAGATCAGCGTTTCGAGCTTCGGCAGTTCCTCCGCGGACAGCCCCTGCGGCATGCAGATCTGACGCATCGAACAACTGGAGCAGCGCGCGGCGGTGCGTGCGGTGGCGCGTCCCGCCATGGACTCGCGGCTGCCGCTCGCGGCAGAACCGGCGGAGCGGGTCGAGGAACGGGGCACAGCGGTAGGATTCAGCATGTTCTGCGCGCGATTGATTATTGGTAGTGGTGAAATTGTCCCACCCGTTATGACCCTCAACAGGTGGCAAAGTGACGCGTTCGCTGCTTCGCTTTCCTGGCGACGGTGCTGCCCCGACGAAGGTGGGAAGGTGAGCCGCCGCGGCCGATGTCGGCGTCGTGGCTCACCGTCTTGCGCATGATGACCGTGTCAGACGGGTTGCTTATCGGCGCCCGCGGCGGACGGTACCAGCAGAACCGGCAGCGTGGCCTGGCGCACGCAGCGTTCGGCGACGCTGCCGAGAATCAGCCGCTGGAAGCCACGCCGGCCGTGCGTGCCCATCACGAGCAGGTCTGCGTTGAATTCGGCGGCGGCGTGCAGCACGATCTCGGCGACATCGCCGAGCGACGAAGCCTCGGAAACCCCCGGGTCGCCTTTCACACCTTGCTCGGCCATCACTTTCGAAAACTCGGCTCGCAGTTCCTGGCCTTCCTCGATCAGCCGGTTGCGCAGGATCGACGGGTCGTAGCCGGGCGCCTCGAAGTACATCGGCGTATTTTCGACGACATAAAACGGCCGCAGCACAGCGCCATTCGACTTGGCGAGTTCGAGCGCCGCTTCGAACGCACGGCGCGAGGTATTGCTGCCGTCGACCGCTACAAGGATGCGTTTGTACATATCGGCTCCACGTCAAAAAAGCGTCTGCCACATTGCCAGCCGCGGCAGGGTTTATTGATCTTTTATACCAATGAAGCTTAGATGATTGCCGGAAAAGATGCACTCGACCAGGATGTAAATCAAACATTTGCCAAATATTCAGACGCGGCGCGGACGAAATGGCGGGCGCGGCGGCGCGCGCAAGTGGCCTTGCATGCTTACAAACCGCATAAGTTTGCTGAAGCTGGAACAAGGTTGGCCTTACAATCAGGCCATATTCAGACAAGCTGGCCAGTCCGCTGATGAACGATCGAAAAACCAAGGGCTTACCCGACCAGATCTACGGCGACATTCTCAACCGCATCCTCGAAGGCGAGTACAAGGAAGGCGAGCGGTTGCCGACCGAGCACGCGCTGGCGGAGCGTTTCGCCACGTCCCGGCCGACCGTGCGCGAAGCGCTCGCGCGATTGCGGGCCGACGGCATCATCTCGACGCGGCACGGCTCTGGCACGACCGTCGCGCGGCGCCCCGACCCGGACGTGCGCCGCTTCGCGCCGCTCGAAACGCTGTCCGATATCCGCCGCTGCTATGAGTTTCGCATCGTGACCGAGGCGGGCGCGGCCGCGCAGGCAGCGCTGAAGGCCGACGCCCAGGACATCGCCGCGATCCAGCATGCGTGGGACGAGCTGGAGCGCATCATCGAGGCGAAGGGCATCGGCGCGAAGGACGACTTCCTGTTCCACCAGGCGGTCGCGCGGGCGTCGAAGAATCCGTTTTTCATCACGGTGATGTCGTTCATCGAGGAACAGATCCTGTTCAGCATGAACCTGTCGCGCAATCTGTCGCTGGTCAAAACGGTGGAACGGCAGCGGGTGGTGCAGGCCGAGCACATGGCGGTGCTCGACGCGATCCGCCGCAAGGACTCGGCGGCTGCGGGCGCCGCGATGCGCGCGCATCTCGAGAACGCGCTGGAACGGATGTTCGGTTCCTGAGTCCGCGCGCGCGGGTGAAGGTATCGAGATTTCGTGCGGCCACGCTCCGGCGCGGCTCAAGCCGCGTCGGCGACCGGCCCGAATAGCGAGGTCAGCGTTTTCGCGCTTACCGCGACGTCGAGCGCAACGGCCCGTTCGACGCCGATCTGCAGCGGCGGCCCGAGCCGACTGATATCGAGCCCGGCACGGCGCAGCATGCGCTCGATCGGCGTGGTAGTCACCGTGACGTAATGCGTGATGCCCATGCGCTGTGCGAAGCGCATTACTTCCTGAATTGCGCGAATTGTCATATCCGTGAAACCAAAAGACTGTTCCTCCCCGTTGGTTTCGATCGCCCAGCGGCTCAGTTCCCAGATATGTCGGCCGACCGGCGCGGCGGCGCCATGCAGCAGTTGCGGGAAGGTGTCTTTCAGCATGTTCGGACCTTCGGTCGGCATCAGTCGCCAACAGCCGCGCAACCGTTCGTCTTCGCCCTGAATCAGCATGTAGTACGGCCCGAGCGCGTCGTAGCCGTCTATCTCCATTCCCGCGATGGTCGGAATTTCCCAGCCGAGCCGGCCGTGAAAGACCCGGGCGCGCAGCCGGTACATCTCGTTGATCAGTTCGTTGTCGAATTCCTGCCGGAGTCCAATACGGATCGTGGTTTGCATGACCTTCTCCTGTGCGTGTTGGGGCTGCCACATACGCAGGAAAACTTATGCATTCTGAATCTTTGCGCCACCTACCTACCTGGATAGGTGTGGATGCTTATCGGGTATCGCAAAATTCACACACGTATCCGCCCCCAACCTACAAGGGTCCAAAATGGAACTCCTCGACAATCACTGGCAACCGCAAACCCACCTCCAGGCGCGTCCCTCGGAGGTCTCTTCGGCAGTGGATCGTGTTCTGATCATTGCCTACAGGAAGAAGAAAAAAGAGAGCCAGCGTCGTTTCTGGGCTCGCTTCGGCGTCACGCAGTCGCGCGGCAGCCGCTTCGAGTCCGGTGCGGAGATCCCGGCGCCGGTGTCGATCCTGCTTGGCCTTTACTTCATGAAAACCGTATCGGACGCCGATCTGGGTCGCGCCGAGCGCGTGATGTACAGCCGCGACGCGGCCGCGCTGCTCAACCCGGGTCAATAAGCCCAAGCTGGGCCGCGATCACGGCGGCCGCGCGCCGTGAGTTCACGCCGAATTTCGCCCTGATGTTTTTCATGTGGAAGTTCACCACGGCTTCCGAGCAACTCAGGATGTGGGATATCTCCCACGTGGATTTGCCGCGCGCGGTCCATTTCAGACATTCGCGCTCGCGCGGAGTCAGCTTCGGCATCAAGCTCTGCGCATGCGAATCCAGATGCTGTTTGCTGGTGTCGATCACCAGGTCGCGCAACAGCACGAGATTCGGCAACGCGGCGTTCACATGGCGCCTGAACCCGTCCGACGGCTTGTCGTCATTGACGAAGCACATCATGCCGGCTTCCTGATTCGGCCCGTGAATCGGCAGCGTCACACCCGCACCCAAGCCGTACGAGCGGGCTTCCTCGTACAGAGCTTGCTGTGGCGGGGTGGCGAAAATCTCTGGCGTCCAGATGAGCGGCGCGGAGCGTGACAGGCAGTGCGCGACCGTGGGGTCGATATGCACCATGCCGTGTTCGTCATACGTCTGCCGCCATGCCGGCGCGTAAGTGCTGCGCAGGTAAGCGTCCTCGAGACGCATGGTGGGCCGCGGCAGCATCGCGACCAGTATTCTGTCGAAGCCCCACGTTTCGGCGAGGCCCGTAATCACGCCGAACCATTCCGCCTCGTCGGCGGCGTCCAGTAGCGGTGCCATCTGCTCGATAAAGTGTAGCGACAATTTTTTGGCTCTCTCAGGCTCGCAAACATCCCATTCGCGGTTATTGGCAGACAAACTTCGGTCCGCTCTTTTGGTCCGCATAATCTATCACTAAAAACTGGAAAGCAATGCGCTGCTGCTCCGCGGGGTAAACGATAGCAGCCATGTGATAGCAAGGGCGGTGTTGCCTATTATTATGCTGATTGAAATAGATTTTTAACCCGCCCGGGTCTCGGGCGAGAAATGCGGCTAATCGGCATCCGGCGACCGCATTTTAATGTGTTTCATTGACAGCATTATTTCTTTCGTGCTTCGGAATTAATCGCATTTACTCGATTATTTGGGAACGCCGGTTATTTGCGCGTCGCGTCGGTCTTGCCAAACAAGCGCCTGCGCGGTTTGCATGTGGGCTGGGGCCACATTGTTATACAAAAGGAAATTTCGTGGGCGGTTCGTGGGCAATTCGCCGCCGACGGCCTCTTGGGGCGATCGCCATGTCCAGTTGTTTGACAACATTGTGATGCCGATGCTACCGTGAAACCTCCGCCCAGCACGTTTGCGCGTCAACCATCATGAACGATTCTCCGCTGCGCGACGGCGAGTTCGCCGCGTCGGTCATGGCCGTGCCGCCGCTCGCGCGCCGCGCCGACTACACGCTCGACCCTGCTCGGAATCTCGCGCTGATCCGCCATATCGAAGCGGGTGGCGTACGCACGCTACTGTATGGCGGCAACGCGAACCTCTATCACGTCGCGGTCAGTGAATATCACGAGCTACTGGACCTGCTTGCCGAAGCCGCGAGTCCGGGGACACGCGTGATTCCGGCGCTCGGTCCCGACTACGGCAAGATGCTCGATCAGGCGCGCATCCTCGCGCAGACGCGTTACCGCACCGCGATGGTGCTGCCGCTCGGCGGCTTTACGACGTCCGAGGGCGTCGAGACGGGCCTCACGCGGATCGCCGACACGGCCGGCATGCCGCTCACCTTGTATATCAAGAGCGAAAACTACGTGGCTGTCGATGCGCTCGCGCGGCTCGTCGAGCGTGGCACGTTGAGCGCGGTCAAATACGCGATCCCGCGCGACGATCCCTATCTGCGCCGGCTGCTGCAATGCGTGCCGGCCGCGAAGATCGTATCGGGCATGGGCGAGCGGCCAGCGCTCGTGCATCTGCGCGAGTTCGGGCTGGCAGCGTGGACGACCGGCAGCGGCTGCATCGCGCCGAGCATGGTGATGGCGTTGCTGCGCGCGGTGCAAAGCGGCCGGAGCGCCGATGGCACCGATAGCGCGGACAACGACACCGCCCAGCGTTTGTACGATGCGTTCATGCCGCTCGAAACGCTGCGTAACGACATCTCGCCGATCCGCGTGCTGCACGACGCGATCACGTTCACGGGCCTCGCCGACATGGGGCCGTTGCTGCCGCTGCTCAGTTCGACACCGCGCGAGCATCATGCGAAGATCGCGCAGACCGCGTGCACGCTGCTCGCTCTCGAGCGCGAGTTCGCACCCACCCAATCGAACCGCTGCGACACGCAGGCAAGCACATGACCGAACACAGCCGACGCTATCCCGATCCTTCCATCCGTGTGTTCGATCCGCGCTTTAAGTCGTTGATCATCGCATCGGCGTCGGTCGAATGTCTGTATCAGGGCACGCGCTGGTCGGAGGGACCGGTGTGGTTCGGCGACGGCCGCTATCTGCTGTGGAGCGATATTCCGAACGACCGCATCCTGCGCTGGGACGAAACGACGGGCGCGGTCAGCACGTTCCGTCAATCGTCGAACAACGCGAACGGCCATACGCGCGATCGCGAAGGGCGTCTCGTCAGTTGCGAGCACCTGACGCGGCGTGTGACGCGCACCGAGTACGACGGCTCGATCACCGTGCTCGCCGACCGCTATCAGGGCAAGCGCTTCAATTCGCCGAACGACGTGGTCGTCAAATCGGACGGCTCGATCTGGTTTACCGACCCGACCTTCGGCATCGAAGGTTTCTACGAGGGCGAGCAGCAGCAGTCCGAACTGAAGCCGTGCGTGTATCGGATCGACGGGCAGTCGGGCGAGGTCTCGATGGTCATCGACGACGTGCTCGCCCCGAACGGTCTCGCGTTTTCGCCGGACGAGTCGCTGCTGTACGTGGTCCAATCGCGCGGCGAGCCGCGCAAGATCCGCGTATTCGATGTCGAGGCCACTGGCAAAGGCAGGACGGTATCGAACAACCGCGTGCTGATCGACGCGGGTCCGGGCACGCCCGACGGCTTTCGGGTGGACGTGCACGGCAACCTATGGTGCGGTTGGGGCATGGGCACCGACGAACTCGACGGCGTGCGCGTCTTCACGGCGCAAGGCGAGCCGCTCGGCCATATCGCGCTACCGGAGCGTTGCGCGAACGTTTGCTTCGGCGGACGGCATCGCAACCGTCTGTTCATGGCGGCGAGCCACGGCTTGTATTCGCTGTTCGTCAATACGCAGGGCGTGCGCGGGGGTTGAGCAGTTGTCCGCTAACCAGACAACACGTATTGCAGCCACTGCGGATGCTCGGGTTTGCCCTTAATTCGCGTTACCAGGCATTGAACGGCAAGGATTTCACGTCAATCGAGCCACTTTTGACCAGGCCTCGCGCTCTCGACTATTTGCTTGACATCGGCTGTTACGCTTCGCTATGTTCCCTTGGTAGAAAGATACCGCCCGCATGCAACACATCGACCAGCGGGCTTCCATACCAAGAAGCGAGGAGACGCAATGACTGTTTCGCACAGGCTGTCGTTCAAGCTGGTATCCGTCTGTATCGCCGCGAGTGCAGCGTTCACTCTTGCCGCGCACGCGGCCGATCCGGTTACGATCAACATCGTCGACGTGGCCGGCGATCTTCAACTCACGCAGAAGGGCTTCGAGGCGTTCAAGGCGAAGAATCCGAATCTCGTTGCGAACATCACGTTCACGAACGCTCCGTCGCCGCAATTGCCCGGCAAGATCAAGGCGATGCAGGCCGCGGGACGCTCCGACATCGACCTCGTATTGACCGGCACCGACGCGCTCGCGGCCGGCATCGAACAGAACCTGTGGATCAAGCTGCTGCCCGATAACGCGGCGCAGTTCCCTGGTGTGCTCGACAAGTACGCGCCGGGCCCGCGCAAGATGCAGGATCTAGCGCAGGGCTACGGTCTCGAGGTCGCGTATATGCCGGCTGGTCCGCTGCTCGAATACAACCCGGCCAAGGTCAGCGATCCGCCGAAGACGCCCGAGCAACTGCTGCAATGGTGCAAGGCCCACCCCGACAAGCTGATCTACGCGCGGCCGGCCAATTCCGGTCCTGGCCGCACGTTCCTGATGGGCCTGCCCTATGTGCTCGGCGACAAGGACCCGCAGGACCCGGTGCACGGCTGGGACAAGACGTGGGCGTACCTGAAGCAGTTGAACGACTGCATTCCGTACTATCCGGGCGGCACCTCGGCGGTGATGAAGGAACTGGGCGAAGGCACGCGCGACATGACCGTGACCGTGACCGGCTGGGACATCAATCCGCGCGCGCTCGGCATCGTGCCGGCCGAATTCCGCGTACAGCCGTTCGACAACATGACGTGGGTCAACGACGCGCACTACATGGTGGTTCCGAAGGGCGTGCCGAAGGAAAAGCTAGACGTGCTGTACAAGATGATGAACTTCATGCTGGAGCCCGCGCAGCAGGCATTGACCTACGACGACGGCTACTTCTACCCGGGCCCGGCGATCAAGGGCGTCTCGTTCGAGCAGGCGCCCGCGCATAGCCAGGAGGTGCTGCAAAAGTATGGCCGACCGGAATACGCGAAGATGTTGAGCGATCGTCCGCATGCGTTACCGCTGAATGCGGCGGCAATGGTCGCGGCCTTCAGGAAGTGGGATACCGACATCGGCGCGCAGAAGACCCGATAGGCCTTCACCATTGCGACGGAAAACGAGGCGAAGCGCAGCGCGGCGTGAGGTAGCGCCGCGCTGCGTGTTTGCGGCGACCACGCGCGCCTCGGCTTAACTGCCTGATGCGCCGCGCGCACCGCACGCGCGGCACTTGCGACACCCGTCGTCTCACGCGGATCAGGAAACCGTATGAAGCATCACTTTGAGCAGTTGCGGCTCGACTCGGTGAGCCGCAGTTTCACGAGCGCGCAAGGTCACGCGATCGCCGCGCTGCAGGGTCTCGATCTGACGATCCGGCGCGGCGAGTTCATCGCGCTGCTGGGACCGTCGGGTTGTGGCAAATCGACGGCGCTGAACTGCATCGCCGGATTGCAGCCGCTCACCGGCGGCGGCATCTGGCTCGACGAGCGCCGCATCGACGTGCTGCCGCCGGAAAAGCGCGGCTTCGGCATGGTGTTCCAGAACTACGCGCTGTTCCCGCACATGAGCGTGCTCGACAACGTCGGCTTTGGGCTGAAGATGCGTGGCGTCGGCAAGAGCGAGATAGCGCGCCGTGCACGCGAGGCCTTGAAACTGGTGCAACTGACAGGACATGAGCAGAAGCTGCCCGGTCAATTGTCCGGTGGCCAGCAGCAGCGTGTCGCGATCGCGCGTGCGATCGTCATCGAACCGCCGCTGATCCTGATGGACGAGCCGCTGTCGAATCTCGATACGAAACTGCGCATCGAAATGCGCGCGGAGATTCGCCGCATCCATACGCAGCTCGAACGCGCGACGCTGTACGTGACGCATGATCAGGACGAAGCGCTGTCGATGGCCGATCGCATCGTCGTGATGAGGGAGGGCGTCGTGCAGCAGGTCGCGACGCCGAAAGAGGTCTACACGCGGCCGCGCAATCTGCATGTCGCGCGCTTCATGGGCTATCGCAACGTCGCCGAGTTCACGCTGGAGGGCATGCAAGGCGAGGGCGTCGTGGTCAGTGCGAACGGTGTGCGGCTGATCGGCACGGCGATGGCCGGCTTCGACAGCAAGCGCGTGAGCGTCGCGCTGCGCCCCGAAGACATGGAGCGCGCCGAGCCCGGCGCCGACAACCCGTTCGAGGCGCTGATCGACGCGGTCGAATACGGCGGCCACGATTCGCTGCTGCGCGTGAAGACCGCGTTCGGCGACGTGTGGGCGCGCGTGACCGGTGAATGCGCGGAGGGCGAACGCATCATGCTGCGCGTGCGGCCGTCGTGCGTGCTGGTCTACGATGCCGAGGCCGCATGAACACGCCGACGCTCGTCCCCCCGCTGACTCCCCGCGCGCCGCGCGATGCCAAGGCCTGGCTCGTCGCGCCGGCGCTGCTCTTTATCGTCGCGCTGTTCATTTATCCGTTCGCGTACGGTCTCGCGCTGTCGTTCCGGCCGATGAACGGCGGCGGTCCATGGGCCAACTATCTGACGTTCTTCACCGACACCTCGATGTGGCCGACGATCCTCGTCACGCTCAAGCTGTCGGTACCCGCCACGCTGATCAACGTCGGCGTATCGGTGCCGGTCGCGTTCGCGCTGCGCCGCTACACGCGTTATCAGAAGATCGTCACGACGCTGCTGGTGATTCCGGTGACGCTCGGCACCGTGCTGATCGCCGACGGCATGCTCACGTACTTCGGTCCGCACGGTTGGCTGCCGCAGGCATTGCAGGCGCTGCATCTGTACACGCAAGAGGTGCGGCTCACGCACAACTTCACGGGCGTGCTGCTGTCGCTGATCGTGTCGGGCTTTCCGTTCGCGTTTCTGTTGACGCTTTCGTACGTGACCGGCATCGACCCGACGCTCGCGAGCGCGGCGGCGACGCTCGGCGCGAGTCCGTGGCAGCAGTTTCGCCGCATTTATTTTCCACTGCTGGTGCCGGGGCTCACGATGGCCGCGTGTCTGTCGTTCGTGCAGGCGTTCTCGGTGTTTCCGTCGGCAGTGCTGCTCGGCGCGCCCGCGGGTCCGACGCGCGTGATGTCGATTGCCGCGGCCGAAGCCGCATTCGAGAGCTACGACTATTCGCTCGCGTCGGCGATCGCGATGGTGATGGGCTTCGTGCAACTGCTGGTGGTCGCCGCGCTGCTCGGCGCGCGCCGCTGGTTCTATCGTGGTCCCGTTACGGGAGGCAAAGGCTGATGACGACCGATCGTCGCGCGACGCCGCCCGACTGGCCCGCGTCCACCTCCGCTTCGGCATCCGCGGCGCCGCAGCCGGGCGATGGCGCCCGGGAGCCCGCGCAACACGCGCGTCAGCGCGCGAACCTGCCGGGCCGCATCTGGCAGGTGCTGGTGTGGGCCGTGATGGCGTTTTTCCTGATCAACGTCGTGCTGCTGATTGCGACGGTCGCGGTGAATTCGATCGCGACGCGCTGGTTCGGCACCGCGTTGCCGCAAGGCTTCACGCTGCACTGGTATGCGCAGGCGTGGAGCGACTTCCAGCTCGCAAGCGTGCTGTGGGTGACCGTGCAGGTGGTCGGCGCGGTCGTGCTGCTGTCGGTGCTGCTCGGCGTGCCTGCCGCGTATGCGCTCGCGCGCGTGCAATTCCGCGGCAAGCGCCTTGCGATGCTGATCTTTCTGCTGCCGTTGATGGTGCCGCCTGTCACCTACGGCATTCCGATGGCGACCGTGATGTACAAGGTCGGCCTTGCCGGCACGCTATGGGGCGTGATTCTTGCGAACCTCGTACCGGCGCTGCCGTTCGTGATTCTGGTGATGACACCGTTCATCGAGCAGATCGATCCGAATCTCGAAGCGGCCGCGCGCATTTTCGGCGCGAACACGTTCCGCTACTTCCGTTACGTGCTGCTGCCGCTGCTCGTGCCGGGTATGCTGGCCGCAGGGTTGCTCGTGCTGGTGCGTACGATCGGCATGTTCGAGCTGACGTTCTTTACGGCCGGTCCTGCCACGCAAACGCTGGTGGTCGCGTTGTACTACGCTGTGTTTTCGACCGGCGTGCGCGCGCCGCAATCGATCGATGCGATGGCGATGATCTATATGGCGATCACGTTGATCTGGGTGCTGATCGCACTACAATTCGTGAGCCCGACGCAGATCGTGTCTCGCGTGAAAGAACAGCGGCGCTGACGCGTGGTCGGCGTCAATCGTGGAGTAGACGTTGACGAAGAGAAAGACCCCCGAGGAATTGCGCAGTCATCGCTGGTATGGCGCGAACGATCTGCGTTCGTTCGGCCACCGCTCGCGCACCGCGCAGATGGGCTACAACCGGGAGGAATACGCGGGCAAGCCGGTCATCGCGATTCTCAACACGTGGAGCGAGATCAATCCGTGCCACACGCATTTCAAGCAGCGCGTCGAGGAAGTGAAGCGGGGCATCTGGCAGGCCGGCGGCTTCCCTATCGAGTTGCCTGTGCAGACGCTGTCCGAGCCGTTCCAGAAGCCCACCACGATGCTGTACCGCAATTTCCTCGCGATGGAAGCCGAGGAGATGCTGCGCTCGTACCCCGCCGACGGCGTCGTGCTGATGGGCGGCTGCGACAAGACCACCCCCGCGCTGCTGATGGGCGCGATCTCGATGGATCTGCCCGCCATCTTTCTGCCCGCCGGCCCGATGCTGCGCGGCAACTGGAACGGCGTGACGCTCGGTTCGGGTTCCGATTCATGGCGATACTGGGCCGAACTGCGCGCGGGCACGCTGACGCCGGAAGACTGGCAGGGCGTCGAGGGCGGCATCGCTCGCTCGCCGGGGCACTGCATGACGATGGGCACTGCGTCGACGATGACCAGCGCGGCCGAAGCACTGGGCTTCACGCTGCCCGGCTTCGCGTCGATTCCCGCGCCTGATTCGCGCCATGCGCAGATGGCCGCGAAAACCGGCATGCGGATCGTCGAGATGGTGTGGGAGGATCTGAAGCCGTCGGACCTGATTACGGCGGCCTCGGTCGATAACGCGGTGACGACTTGTGTCGCGCTGTCCGGCTCGACCAATTCGGTCGTGCATATGATCGCGCTCGCACGGCGCGCGGGCATCGAGTTGACGCTCGATCGCTTCGACGAGATCGCACGCCGTACGCCCGTGCTCGCGAACATCCGGCCGACCGGCGCCTATCTGATGGAGGACTTTTTCTACGCTGGCGGTTTGCGCGCGCTGCTCGCGGAACTGGGCGAGCTGATCGACGGTTCGCAGAAAACCGTGAACGGCCGCACGCTCGGCGAGAACCTCGCGGGCGCGCAGATTTTCAACGACGACGTGATCCGCCGCCGCACGAATCCGCTACTGCGCGACAGCAGCCTCGCGGTGCTGCGCGGCAATCTCGCGCCCGACGGCGCGGTGATCAAGCCCGGCGCGGCCGAGCCGCATCTGCTCGTGCATACGGGCCGCGCGGTCGTGTTCAGCGACTACAACGACATGGCCGCGCGCATCGACGACGACGCGCTCGACATCGACGAGAGCTGCGTGCTGGTGCTGCAGCACGCGGGGCCGGTCGGCGCGGGCATGCCCGAGTGGGGTCAGTTGCCGATCCCGCGCAAGCTGCTGCAAAAAGGCGTGCGCGACATGGTGCGCATCTCCGACGCGCGGATGAGCGGCACGAGCTATGGCGCGTGCGTGCTGCACGTGGCGCCCGAGGCGTTCGTCGGCGGGCCGCTGGCGTTGGTGCGAAGCGGCGATCTGATCGAGCTCGATGTGCCGCGCCGCAGGCTGAACCTGCTGATATCGGACGAAGAGTTCGCGCGCCGCAAGGCTGCGTGGGTCAAGCCGGCGGCGCGCTTCGAGCGCGGCTATGGCGCCCTGCATCAAGCGCACGTGATGCAGGCGGACCAAGGCTGCGATTTCGACTTCCTGCAGCGCGGCGGCGCGAGTCCGGAAACCTCGGGCGAACCGGAAATTCACTGACGCTCAATACCCGACGCGATACACGCGCCCCGTCTGCGCGCCTTCCACGCTGCGCAGATAAGCAAGCGCAGCGCGTTGTGCGCTGACGGGCTCGAAGCCGCGAAAGAACGGCGCATAAGCCTCCATCGACTCGGTCAGCACGGTCGGACTCACCACGTTGATGCGCAGCCCGCGCGGCAGTTCGATCGCCGCGCCACGCACGAAGCCTTCCAGCGCGAGATTGACGGTCGTCGCGCTCGCGCCCTGCGCGATCGGCTCGTCGCCCAGAATGCCGCTCGTCAGCGTGAACGAACCGCCGTCGGTCACGTACGGCAGCGCCGCGAACACGACGTTGATCTGGCCCATCAGCTTGTCGCGCAGCCCGACCCAGAACTGCTCGATGCTCATCTGCGCCAGCGGACCGAAATGCACGTTGCCGGTCGCGGTGACGACGCCGTCCACCTTGCCGATGTCGCGAAACAGCCGCTCGACGCTCGCGGGGTCCGTGCTGTCGACGTGATATTGCCCGCGCGTCGCGCCCACCTCGATCACTTCGTGACGCGCCTTCAACTCCGTGCTGACGGCGTGGCCCAGCGTGCCCGTGGCGCCGATGACGACGATCCTTTTCATCCGCAACTCCGTTAAACGAACCAACGTTAAACAAAGCAAAGCACGCACCAGAATAAAACGGTGCGTGCTGCGTGAATGCCTGATTTAATCGGAATAAATGCGGTAATTCAAACGCGCGCGTATAAAGGGATGATACGCGCGCGTCCGCCTATTTCACGCGGTGTAATTCGATAACGCGCGCGGGCCGCAAATGATTGAGCGCATAGTGAATCCGGCCGCGATCCTGGCGCTGTCCGACTGGACGCGGGTCGATGTACTGGTTGTCGGCCGAGTAGACGGCGAGCGGCTCGACCATGCCCTTGTCGATCACCGCGTAACCGGGCTCGAGCGCGAGCAGCAGATGGTTGCCGCCAAGCCGGCTGTCGAAGCCGGCCATGCCGTCGAGCGCCTCGGGCACGCTGTTCTCGAGCGTCGCATTGCTGGTGGTGATTTCGTCGGGCGAGATCGCGCCGTGGCCCGCCAGACGGGCCGCTTCATGGTTCTTGCCGTCGGTGTCTACGGTGCTGTCGTGCGTGCGATCGTTGTGCAGGTCCGTGGTTGGTGGGTCCTTCGGGTCTGGTTTCGTGCCGGCGTTTTCGGGTTTGCTGATCGCGCTGTTCATCGTGCATCTCCTGAAGAGGACATTCGAAGAAAAGAGCAAAAGCCGTTCCGACTGACACGGCGCCGCTGTGCGCGGGAGTCGCGATGCGTTGTCCGCCATGATTCGATGCGAGTGGCGTTGCCTCGCGATTGAATGGCGATGACGTCCGCGATTCATTTCGTTTTTTTTAATGGACGCGTATTTTCTACAGAGTATGATTCTACTCCTGCGACCGACGCGCGGATAAATTGGCGGCATGCTCCGGCTGTTCACGGTGGTCGGAAAAAATTAACAAACAAATGGCCGCGCGACTGAAAATGTTACGGGGCTTCAGGGGCGGGTGACTCATGCACTTCGATGCTGCATTCACACATCGCGGCTATCTATTGAATTGCGAACCGGCGCGCTCGGGCGACGGCTCCTGGCAACCGTATGTGGTGATCTCGCGCTCGAGCGACGGCGAACTGGTCGCCAACCGTTTCTTCCCCACGGAACTGCGTTTCTCAGACGAAGCCGCCGCGATCGCGCACGCGCGCGATTGGGCAGTGCGCTGGATCGACGCGAGCAGTCTGACAATCTGACGTCAGGGAACGATCCATGCGTGCAGGCACGCGCCGACGCAACGAGCGGAGCCGATCTGCGCGCCGCCGGGCGGGCAGCGTTAAAACGCGGTAATCTCTGCTGGATAACCACTTTGAACCGTGCACGCTGCACGGCGCCGTCCCTTATGCCCAACGAGCCTTCCCCGAACTGGGGCCTTGAACAGATCGTCGCCGACCTGCGCGCCTCGCGCGAGCAATTGCATCGCACGCGGCATCCGCTCGGCATTCGCGAGTTGCCATCGCGCGAAGCGGTGGTCAATATCGTGACCGGCTTGCGCGCCGCGATGTTTCCGACGCACTACGGCGCGCCCGATCTAACCGACGAGACGGTCGACTACTACGTCGGCCACACGCTCGAAAGCACGTTGCGGCTGCTCGCCGAACAGATTCGCCGCGCGCTGCGCTTTCTGCCAGAGTTCGGCGCGACGCCCGACGCCGAGTTGCGCGAGCGCGCATTCGCGGTGGCGCGCGAGTTCGCGACGCAGCTGGCGGGCATCCGCGCGCTGCTCGTCAGCGACATCCAGGCTGCGTACACCGGCGACCCCGCCGCGCAGCACATCACCGAAATCCTGCTGTGCTATCCGGGCGTGTGGGCGATGACGCATCACCGGCTCGCGCATGCGCTGCATCGGCTCGGCGTGCCGCTGCTCGCGCGCTTCATCAACGAGATCGCGCACTCGGCGACCGGCATCGACATTCACCCGGGCGCGACGATCGGGTCGAGCTTCTTCATCGATCACGGCACCGGCGTGGTGATCGGCGAGACCGCGATCATCGGTGAGCGCGTGCGCGTGTACCAGGCGGTCACGCTCGGCGCGAAGAGTTTCGCGGCCGACGAAGACGGCATGCTGATAAAGGGCAACGCCCGGCATCCGATCGTCGAGGACGACGTCGTGATCTACGCGGGCGCGACGATTCTCGGACGCGTGACGATCGGGCGCGGATCGGTGATCGGCGGCAACGTGTGGCTCACGCATAGCGTGCCGCCGGGCAGCAGCGTATCGCAAGGCAAGATCCGCGAAGGAGAGCGCACCGACAATGGGCGGCAGTGATGCTCGCCTGGCCGCGGCCGGCTGCATCGCTGCGCCTAGCTGATCGGCCAATGGCGTAACCACGGCAACGCATACATGCCATGCCGCCACACATGCTCGCCGATGAACCACGCGGCCACCCACGACGCCGCGACGACGATCAGATCGCAGTGCCCGCTATTCCAGAGATTCAACGAATGTCGCCCGGCGATCCACGGCACGCCGAGCGGATTCGGCCAGTCGGCGAGCAGATGCATCAGGCCGCCGCACGCGAAGCCGAACGCGGGCGCCGCGTAGATCGAATGTCCGAGCATGTGATACGACGCCGCGAGCAGCGCGAGCCAGCCGATGCCCCAATGCGTCAGCGTGCGATGCGTGATCCACAGCCGCCGCGCGCGCGACCACCATGCTACTTCGAGCCAGTCCGGCGCGGTGCTGCCGGCCACGCCGGCGATGAAGCTCAGCAGCACGCCAGTGTGAAACGGACCGCCGCCGCTGCGCGCGACGATCGCCGCCGCGATGATGCCGGCTGCGAAACCGGTCGCATGATGCGCTTTGCTGGATGCCATCGACATTCGCGACACAAGTGCCGCGCGAAAAACAAAGGGCGGCTATGTTCGCAGATGAGCGCGTAAAAAAATAGCCGATGGGCGAGATATAAATTCGCGCATCGGCCTTCCGTGAGTGATGCACACGGCGTTCAAGTGCGCCGCGCCGCTCAGGTCGCGCAGCGTGCGATAGCGAAGCGCATTTCCTCTTCGGGTGGATCGTCGGGCGCATTGGCCGGATGCATGACCTTGATGACCGTGCTGCCGTTGAGCGGGGTCAGCGTGACGAAGTACGAGTTGTGCGAATCGGCGCCGACCGCGAGTTCGGTCGCCGCGCCCGTGTGCGAGGTACGCACGCGCGGCAGACGTCCTTCGAGGCAGGCGGCGATGGACGCAGGCGTGCGTGACGACGACACGTACACGAGCGGCGCGGACGCATCGCGCGCGGGGCCGCCCGACGAACCGCAGGCGGCGAGGGTGGCAGTGAGGGCGGCAGCGGGGGCAAGCAGGAGAAGTCTTTTCATGATCCGATCGTCGGCGTTCCCAGTCATGCATGGGAAGGTGAGGCGCGGGCGAAGCGCGATGCGCTGGCGGACAGCGCGATGCTTCGCGACGAAGCTGCCGTGCAGGCGGCGCGGTTTCGCGGCGTCGCACGGCGGCCGAGGCAGTATACCGAGCATGCGTCGACGTCGTCACTAGCGCGGCCGGGGAAATCGCCTTGCAGCGACACGGTGTGCCACTTCGGCTCGCCCGAGCCGTTGGAGCCGCTCTCCTTCCTCGCTGCCACGCGGATCAAAGCAGGTGTTCGACAATGAGCCGCTGCCCTGCTGCCAGTTGCTGTGACCGCCCTGGTTGTTCTAGTAGACGAGACCCGCGTCGAGCGATCCGTACAACGTGACGCTGCTTTGCGCGTGTGCGGTGATTGCGAAGGCGCTCAGCAGGCTTGCCATGATGGGGCTTCTTTGCATGTTCGGGATTCACTCCGTGGTACGTGGAGAATCGGCATGTTGAGCGCGATTCCCAGCGAAGTGTAATTACCGCTATGCAGATATTTAATTATTCGACTTGCAACAGTTTATTTTCGCATCCGCGATTATGTGAATTAATCGTGTAAGTGCAGGTTCCTAAAAGGAAATTATTTTTAAAGGTGAATGGGCGGCTACGCCGTCAACTCCACCGACGTTGCCGGACCGTTACGACATCAGGCCTCCCCGCCAGCATCGGATGCCCTCGCCGATTCTCACCGTTTTGCGCAACGCAGTCTTACGGAGAAAGCGTTAAATCATGGTGGGAGGCCACTTATAATTTAGACAGACCCCTTCGACCAAAGGGTGTCTTTTTCATTTTGACACGCGGCTTTCGGGCCGCGTTTTTTTATCTGACATTTAAAGCGGTTTTACACATTGTCGCCTAAGGGTAAATAGAATTTCGCCGCTCGAGCGGCTTCGCCGTTCCGGGCGCGCCTTGTCCGTTCGTCAGAGCGAGCAGGGCGAAGCGGGCCGGGCAGGTAGAATCGCGGGTTCGAAATCTGTTTGTGCGCCCCGCGAAGTGAGTGAACCTGTGATGAACGACACGCCCTTTCCCTCGACCGACACGAATGCCGGGTTCTTGGCCGACGACTCGTCCGGACCGGACGAAAGCGTGCATGAAGAGCGTCTGTGGCGCGACAACGGCTGGACCGCGCGCATCATCAAGAACGAAGACGACGAAGGCTGGGCCGTCGAAATGATCAAGGACGGCGAGGCGGAGCCCGCGCTCGTCGGGCCTTGGACGATGGGTCGCAACAAGAAGGATCCGAAGCCGCTCGACGTGTCGGCGTTCAACACGCTGGTGAAAACCGCGGCGGAAGTGCTGCGTCGCCACGAACAGCAACTGCGCGCGCAACTGCACAAGGCGGTGCGCGTGCCGAGCGCGGACGGCAACGACGAACTCGACATCACGCTCGACATCGTTCCGGACGAAGACGAGCCGTACGCGCTGTTGAGCGCGCTCGATATTTTCGGCGAGCAGATCGCGCAGGTGCAGGTCGCGCCGACCTTCAAGCTCAGCAAGGCGAGCGCCGCGGCGTGGGTGGCGAACGAGTTTCGCCGGCCGGGGTAAATGGCGGTTGCAGGCGCGGTTGCGTCGTGATCGGATCGTCTTGGGCCATCCGGCTGAGGAGCCAGCGAACGGGAATCTCGCGATAATTTGCGGTCTCTTTTGGCAGCCTCGCGAGGTGCACTTGAAATGGATTTCGATTTTGCGACGAGGTTTTATCGACGTGGCGGATGTTCGCTATGACCTCGCTCATCTGCTTGCCAGCGCGTTTACTTTCGCGATTCCCGCCGCGCCGCGATTTCCGGCAGTGACGGCAACGGTCCACGTCGAATACACGTCGCATTGCGTGTCGTTTGGAGCGGGCGCGACCGGGCCACTCGATTTCGAAGTGCTCGGCAACGCGTGCAGAACACTCGATCATCGCAATGTGGCGCGCGCGTTTTGCCCCGACCGACACCGCTGGCCGCAGCCAGCGCGTGCCGCCGCCAATCCCTAGTTGCGCTTGCAAAAAATCGCGGTGATCAGCGGCGCGACGTGGTGCACGATCGCTGTACTGCCGGCGTTCTCGAGCGCGCTTTTAACCTTGTCGTCGCCGCCGAACACGACGGCGCCATACGCGGACTGCGCGACCGGTTCGCCGTCGCCGACCCGGAACATCGGGTCGTCTTTTTCGAAGCCCACCACCGCGAATACGCGGAAACCGAACGCGGTTAGATGCGCACCGGGCATCGGCGAGAACGCGTTGATCGAGTTGCTTTCGACGTGACTTGGCTTCGGGTTGATCAGTTGCTGTTGCATCAGATCAGCAATGAACTGGTGGCCGCTCTCATTGCATACGAGTGGCGCGTCGAGCTCCACGGCAAAAGAGGACAGCGGCAGCGCGGTGGCTGCGGCAAACAGCAGAGGGACAAGAAGACGGTTCATGAGTGTAGGCGGGCGTCCACAGTCGATGCCGTGGATTAGCAACCACTGCGCCATCCCCCGGAGGGGCGCGAGCGGTGCTGCACATCGAACAGATTCCGCGTGACTGGCACAACTGGATTCGCACTTTACAGCGATTCGGCGAATTCCGCTTTGTGGCGGACATACAAACGGTATTTGCAAATTGCCGGGAAACATACGACGCAACAGCAAGCTTTCAGAATCCCGTATATATTTCCGCCTTATGACTTCGCAACCCCGACCTCCAATAAACGTCCCGCCGCCACGTACGTGGGATGCCCGGCTCGCTCGCCGGCTCGTGACACCGCTAATCGATACCTGGGTCACCCCGAATCATTTGACCACGCTGCGCCTGCTGATCGGCGTCGCAGGCGCGCTGTGCCTTGCGCACGGAGGATTCCGGTGGGCCAATGCGGGAGCACTTCTGATCGTTCTGTCTAATTTCGTCGATCACACCGACGGCGAACTCGCGCGCGTCGGCGGCAAGTCGAGCCGTATCGGTCATTTTTACGATCTCGCCTGCGATGCTCTCGTGACCGTGATGCTGTTCGTCGGCATGGGTATCGGTGTCGGCGGTGCGCAGATCGATGCTTTGAAGCTCGCGCCCGGCATGCTCGGGGCGGTTGCGGGTGTCGCGGTTGCCCTGATCTTCTTCTTGCGCATGCGGATCGAGGAAATGGTCGGCAAGGCCGGCACGAAGCAGGCGTCGGTGGGGGGCTTCGAAACCGAGGACGTGCTTTACCTGCTGCCCATCGTCACGCTGACGAATGTCGTCGCGCCGTTCGTGGTGGTCGCGTCGATCGGCGCGCCGCTGTTCGCCGCATGGGTGGTGATCGACTACTGGCGCGTCGCGCGCCGTAGCGCTCGCCTGACGGCCAAGGCCCCCGCCACTTCGGAAACCAGTCAACAGTGGGCCAGCAAATGAATCTGCACGCCGAAGACGACGTGATTGCGCCCGTGTCGACAGGCACGCCCGTGGCGGCGCTCACGCCCGCGCCCGATGCCGACCGCGCGGTCGCGAGCCGTACCCGCACGTTCGACAACGCGCGTCTGCGCAAAGACTTCGCCGCGCAGGACGCGTTTCTGTATCTCGAAGATTTCCTCGCGCCGGAAGTCACCGCGCAGCTGGTTCACAGCGCGCGCTCGCTGCTCGACGAAGTGAACCGCAACTATCTGCCTGGCCACAAGCAGGGCGGCAGTGTCAGCCGCCATACGATCGACCGTCTCGCGCCGTTCATCGCAGAGCTGTATCGTTCGAAGGAGTTGATCGGCTGGCTCGAGCAACTGAGCGGCGACCAGCTGCAGGTGTCGCCTGCCGACGACCCGCACGCCTACGCGCTCTACTAC
The DNA here is from genome assembly GCF_040965775.1 of Paraburkholderia sp. BR10954. NCBI lineage: Bacteria > Pseudomonadati > Pseudomonadota > Betaproteobacteria > Burkholderiales > Burkholderiaceae > Paraburkholderia > Paraburkholderia sp. BR10954. Next base: position 131,032 of record NZ_JBFRCK010000015.1, on the reverse strand, counting down.
TACACGCGCCCCGGCGACCATATCGGCTGGCACTACGATACTTCGTATTACGACGGGCGCCGCTACACGCTGCTTCTCGGCGTGATCGACCAATCGTCGTGCCGGCTCGACTACGAGCTGCATACGCGCAATCCGGAGATGCCGGACCAGCCGGGTTCGGTGCAGATTCCGCCCGGTGGCCTCGTGTTTTTCGATGGCGACAAGCTGCGTCATCGCATCACGCCGGCCGGCCCGAACGAGATGCGCGTGTCGCTGACGTTCGAATACGTCACCGATCCCAACATGCGGCCGTGGCGCCGCTTCGTTTCGAACATGAAGGACGCGATCGCGTACTTCGGTTTCCGTCAGGTGTTCCGTCAGATGGCCTCGCGCGGCAAGGACGCCGCATGAGTCGCGCGGCGCTGCTTCTGCTGTCGATCGGCTCGGCGCTGTTCGTCGGCCTGCTCGCGTGGCGGGGCTTCGGCTCGGTGGCGTCCACCTTGCTCGCAGCCGGCTGGGGGCTCGCGGTCGTCGCCGCGTTCCACGTGGTGCCGCTCGTGCTCGATGCGGCTGCGATCGCGGTGCTGTTCAAGCGCGGCCACCCGACGCGTGACGGCGCGCATGAAGGTCCAGCAAGCCGCGCGGGAGCCGGACTCTCACTGCGCGATGCGCTGTCCGCGCGCTGGATCGGCGAATCGGTGAATAGCCTGCTGCCCGCTGGACAGATCGGCGGTCCGGTGGTGATGGCGCGGCAACTGTCGCAGCGCGGCATGCTGCTGCGCGACGCGGCCGCCGCGATCACCGTCAGCACGACATGGCAGGCGCTCGCACAAATCGTGTTCGCGCTCGGCGGCCTCGCGATGTTCGGCGCGTACGCCGCGCACGGCACGCTGCACGACCTGCGAACCGCAACGCTGAGCGCGACCTGCGTGCTCGGCGCGCTGATTGCCGGGTTCTACTTCGCGCAGCGGCGCGGCCTGTTCGGGCGTCTGCTCGGCGTGGTGGCCAAGGTGTTCGGCAAGCGCGACTGGTCGTCTCTGATGACGCGCGCTGAAGCCGTCGATGCCGCCGTGCAGTCGCTGTACCGCGAGCGCGGCCGCGTGGCGGCGAGCTTTGCGCTTAGCCTCGTCGGCTGGGTCGTCGGCACGGCCGAGGTATGGCTCGCGCTGCGTTTTCTCGGCCATCCGGCCGGCTGGATCGACGCGCTGCTGCTGGAGAGCATCGGCCAGGCGATTCGCGGCGCGGCCTTCATGATTCCGGGCTCGCTCGGCGTGCAGGAGGGCGGCTATCTGCTGCTCGCGCCGCTGGTGGGTTTGCCGCCCGATGCGGCGCTGGCGTTGTCGCTCGCCAAGCGTGCGCGTGAAATCCTGCTGGGCCTGCCGGGCCTGCTGGTATTGCACTTCAGCGAACGAAGCTGGCAACGTCGGCGCGCCCCGCGGCGTGTGCCGGTTGCCGATTGACCTCCGTACTTTTTTCAAAGGACCGCGCATGCGCGCCATCATTCTCGCCGCGGGCCTCGGCCTGCGTCTCCAGCAACCGCCGCAAGCCCAGTTTCCGAAATGCCTGTTGCAGTTCGACGGTATGAGCCTGCTCGAACGGCATCTGCAGATGCTCGAAACCGCGGGCGTGACCGACGTCGTGCTCGCGCTCGGTTTCCAGCCGCAATCCGTGCAGGCGGAACTCGCGCGCATCAACTGGCCGCACAAGGTCGAGACCGTGCTCAATCCGCGTTTCGATCTGGGCAGCGTGCTGACCGTGCATACCGTTGCCGACGCGTTGACGCGCGGCGGCGACGTGCTGCTGATGGACGCCGACGTGCTGTACGACGAGCGCATCCTGAACGCGCTGGTGGCGGGCGAGTCGGTCAACCGACTGCTGATCGACCGCGATTTCGAAGCGGGCGACGAGCCGGTCAAGCTATGCCTGAAGGACGGCGTGCCGGTCGAGTTGCGCAAGCAGCTCGCGGTCAATCTGGAGTTCGACACGATCGGCGAGTCGGTCGGCTTCTTCCGCTTCCGCGAGGAAACCGCGCGACGCTTTACGCAGATCGTCGCGGGCTATATCGACAGCGGCCGTGCGAACATGCCGCACGAAGAGGCGGTGCGCGACCTGCTGCTCGAGCGCAGCCAGGTATTCGACACGGCCGACGTGACCGGCGCGCCGTGGATCGAGATCGACTTCCCGAACGACGTCGCGCGCGCGGCCAACGAAATCCTGCCGCAGTTGCAGCCGCTCGTCAGCGCATCGCGCTAAAGCGTCGGCCGCGCGTCAGCACGCATGACGGCGCGCGGCAAAACCCCTCGCGCGACAACATTTGTTGCCGCCGCAATGCCATAATCGGCACTTTCCATTGATGGCGGGCCGCCCGTCGCCATGACAATGCTGCTCGCTTTAGGCGCTTTCATCGTTCCGCTGATCGTCGCGTGCGCGATGTTCATGGAAAACGTGGACGGCACGGTCATCGTGACGTCGCTGCCGGTTCTGGCGCGCGACCTCGGTCATGATCCGATCACGCTGAAGCTTGCGGTTACCGCGTATGTGATCGGCCTCGGCGTTTTTATCCCGATCTGCGGCTGGGTCGCCGACCGCTTCGGTTCGCGCACCGTGTTCCGAACCGCGATCGGCATCTTCATGGCGGGCTCGCTGCTGTGCGCGGCCTCCACTTCGCTCGATACCTTCGTGCTCGCGCGCTTCGTGCAGGGCATCGGCGGCGCGCTGATGGTGCCGGTGGGGCGCATCATCATCTTCCGTTCGCTGCCGAAGTCGGAGTTCATTCGCGCGATGAACTATCTAACGGTGCCGGCGTTGCTCGGCCCGGTGGTCGGGCCGCCGCTCGGCGGCTTTATCACGACCTATCTGCACTGGCGTCTGATCTTCGTGATCAATGTGCCGATCGGGCTGCTCGGCATCTGGCTCACCAACAAGTACATCGCCAATACGCGCGAGCCGCATCCAGGCCGGCTCGACTGGCTTGGCTTCGTGCTGTCGGCAAGTGGCGCGTCGTTGTTCATGCTCGGGCTCTCGCTCGTCGGCGGCGAACTGGTGTCGACGGGAGAATCGGTCGGCATGTGCGTGACCGGCATCGTGCTGCTGCTGGTTTATGTGCTGTACGCAAGCCGCGTCGCGCTGCCGGTGCTCGATCTGCGTTTGCTGCGCATTCCGAGTTTTCATGCGAGCGTGATCGGCGGTTCGCTGTTTCGTATCGGTCTTGGCGCGGTGCCGTTCCTGTTGCCGCTCGCGTTGCAGGAAGGGCTCGGCATGACCGCGTTCAGAGCCGGCGCGATCACCTGCGCGTCCGCGTTCGGCTCGATCTTCATGAAGACGGTGGCGTCGCGCATTCTCGAACGCTTCGGCTTTCGCACGGTGCTGATGGTCAACGCCGGGTGCGCGGGTCTTGCGATCGCCGTGTACGGGTTGTTTTTTCCCGGCACGCCGCATTGGGTGATCTGGTGCATCGTGCTGGTGGGCGGCTTCTTTCCCTCGCTGCAATTCACGTCGCTCAATACGCTGGCCTATGCGGATATTCCGAGCAGCGACGTCGGCCGCGCAACGAGTGTTGCGAGCGTGATCCAGCAGATGTCGCTCGGCCTCGGCGTGACGATCTCGGGCATCGTGCTGCTGATTTCGCATCGTCTGCAAGGGCATCCGAACATCGTGTTCTCCGATTTCTGGCCGGCGTTTCTGGTCGTCGGTCTGTTCTCGTGCCTGTCGATTCCAATTACGCGGCGGCTGCCGCGAGACGCGGGCGATGAGATCGCGCGCGGCAGCCGCGGGCGCGCGTAAGTCAAGATACGGGCGCAGTCTGCCTACCCCGCCTGCTCCACCGGCGTCACCGTCAACTCCAGCCGCTGCGCGCCGCGCAACACCGTCACGCTGACCGGCTTGTCGATACGCGAAGCATCGAGCGTGCGTTGCAGACCATCCACATCCTGCACCGGCTGTGCGTCGATCGCGACGATCGTGTCGTCGGTGCGCAAGCCGCCGAGCGCGGCCGGACTGCCTTTGACGATCTCCATGACGTGCACGCCGCTTTGCGTGCCCAGGCCAAAGTAGCGCTGCACACGCCGCGACAGCGGCGCCGTCGTGCCGGCCACGCCGATATACGCGCGTCGCACGCGGCCATGCGCGAAGATCTGCATGATGACCCACTTTGCGGTATCGATAGCGGTCGCGAAACAGATGGCCTGCGCGCCAGGAATGATCGCGGTATTCACGCCGATCACCTGACCCGCCGAATTGATCAGCGGTCCGCCGGAGTTGCCCGGATTCAACGCCGCGTCGGTCTGGATCACGTCGTAGATCATGCGGCCAGAGTTCGAGCGCAGCGACCGGCCCAGCGCCGAAACGACGCCGGTCGTCACGGTCTGCTGCAGCCCCAGCGGGCTGCCGACTGCAATAGCGATCTGCCCGACGCGCAGCTTCGACGATTCGCCGAGTTCGACATGCGGCAGCGGCTCCGGCGAACCGATGCGCAGCACCGCGAGATCGCTGCCGGGATCGTCGCCGACCAGATCGGCGTCGAACTTGGCGCCGTCGGCGAGCGTCACCTGGATATGCGTCGCGCCATGCACGACGTGGCTATTGGTCAGCAGGTAGCCGTCGGGCGTGAACAGAAAGCCCGAGCCGGTGCCGCCGCGCGCGCCGCGCCCATGCGCGGACGCATCGCCGGGCAGCCGGCGCTCGACGGCGATAAACGCGACCGCCTGCTGCACGCGCTCCAATGCGCCGATCACGGTGCGGGAGTAGGCGTCGAGCAGCGCGTCGTCGTCGTTGGTCAAAAGTTCGGTGGATTGGGGCCCGGGGGCGTCGGATGCGGCGCTCGACAGGTCATCGATGAAGCGTGGACGGCTTCCCATAACGATGCTCCGGATAGACGGGCTGCGAGATGCGGGGCGTCGCGCGGGTTTTCAAGGGCGTCTGGGGCGGGGCGCCCGGGGTCGTCCCGAGTGCCGCACTGGCGGCCACCGCGTGTGAGACACTTTCCGGGGCGGGCCGTCGCTCGCCGCTCGCTCGCTCGCGCCACGGAGACCCCCTTCATGTCCGCATCTACCCCTTCCGCGCCGCAACCTCCGCAGCCGGAACCACGCATCGATTCTCTGAGCGCAATCACGCTCGCCACCAGCGACATGCAGCGCGCCGTCGCCTTCTACGAAGCGCTCGGCTTCCCGCTCAAATACGGCGGTCCGCGCGAGGCCTTCACGTCGTTCGCGTTCGGCAGCTCGTATCTGAACCTGATCGCCGATGCGCGCGCGCCGGTCACCTGGTGGGGGCGCGTGATCATCTACGTGTCGGACGTCGACGCGATCTATGCCAAGGCGCTGGCCGCGGGCTTGCAGCCGTCGCTCGCGCCGGCGGATGCGCCGTGGGGCGAGCGCTATTTTCACATCACCGATCCGGACGGCCACGAATTGAGCTTCGCGCGGCCGCTGCACTAGCGGCGGCAGCCCGGGCAAAACTCGCTATCATGGGTGATTCCACGCATCCGCAGCGACCGCCCGCGCGGTAACACGGCTGACACCTCGCGCTTCGATAATCGAACGCGACCGCGTCGCGCTAGCCGCCGACGCGCCATCCCATTCCTGTTGCGAGGAGAGCCGCAATGAATGAGCCGGACCCGAGACCCGATTTCGAATTGATGGCGGAGCGGCAACGCCGTTTCGAGGAAGACCTCATCGATGCCTACGACGAAGAACTCGAAATGGAGGTCGACGACCGCATCATCGACGGCCCGGCCGGATTTACGCCCGAGCATCGCGAGGCGCGCAGGCAGTACTTTCGTGAACTGTTCCGCCTGCAGGGGGAACTGGTCAAGCTGCAGGACTGGATCGTCGCGACCGGACATCGGCTCGTCGTGATCTTCGAGGGGCGCGATGCGGCGGGCAAGGGCGGCGCGATCAAGCGCATCACGCAGCGCCTCAATCCGCGCGTGTGCCGCGTGGCAGCATTGCCCGCGCCGAATAATCGCGAGCGCACGCAATGGTATTTTCAGCGCTATGTATCGCATCTGCCGGCGGGCGGCGAGATGGTGCTATTCGATCGCAGCTGGTACAACCGCGCGGGCGTCGAGCGCGTGATGAACTTCTGCACCGACGAGGAATACGAAGAGTTTTTCCGCTCGGTGCCGGAGTTCGAAAAGATGCTGGTGCGCAGCGGCGTGCAGATCCTCAAGTACTGGTTTTCGATCACCGACGAAGAGCAGGAAATCCGCTTCCAGAACCGCATTCACGATCCGCTGAAGCAGTGGAAGCTGAGTCCGATGGATCTGGAAAGCCGGCGCCGCTGGGAAGCGTATACGCAGGCGAAAGAAGTGATGCTGCAGCGCTCGCATATCCCCGAGGCGCCGTGGTGGGTCGTGCAGGCCGTCGACAAGAAGCGCGCGCGCCTGAACTGCATTCACCATCTGCTGAGCCAGGTGCCATATCATGAGATCGAGCACCCGCACATCGAATTGCCGTCGCGCGTCTATCACGAAGACTATAGCCGCCAGCCGGTGCCCGACGCGATGATCGTGCCCGAGGTGTACTAAAAAGCGGATCGTATGGACTAGCGGGCCAACGAAAAAGCGCGGTACGTATAGAACGTATCGCGCTTTTTTTCGTGCTGGATGGGTTCCGCCAGATCGGCGAACTCAGAACACCGAACGGAACACCCAGTACAACCCGCCCGCGAGCGCGATCGACGCGGGCAGCGTCAGCACCCATGCGAGGATCAGGCTGCGCACGGTGGCCCATTGCAGGCCCGAACCGTTGGCCGCCATCGTGCCGGCCACGCCGGAAGAGAGCACGTGGGTCGTCGACACCGGCAGACCGTAGACGTCGGCGGCACCGATCGTGACCATCGCGACGAGTTCAGCCGACGCGCCCTGGCCGTAGGTCAGATGCTGTTTGCCGATCTTCTCGCCCACCGTGACGACGATGCGCTTCCAGCCGACCATCGTGCCGAGACCCAGCGCGATCGCGACCGCCACCTTGACCCAAGGCGGAATGAACTTGGTTGCGTGATCGATCTGCTTCCTGAAGTTGGCAATGACCTTAGCGTCCTCGGCCGAGAACTGCGGCTGATTGGCCTTCTGCATCAGACGGATCGCCTCGGACGTGACATACATGTTGTTGCGCACGTTATCGACGATGCCTTGCGGCAGCGCGGCCATCGAGCCAAATTCGCCGACCTGGCGGCCGATCTGCTCGGTCAATTGCCGCAGCGCCGGCAGCGTCGCGGGTGTCAGCTGACGGGTGCGCACGAAGGCCTCGACGTCGGCGCGCGGATCCGCGGACGGCGCCGCGCCCTGCGTGTAGCGCGCTAGCGTCGCCGCGGTTTGATGCGCGACCGCGACGAAGTTCTGCGTTTGCTCCGGCGTGACCGCTCGATTCAGTGCGTACGCAGTGGGCACCGTACCGATCAGGATCAGCATGATCAGACCCATGCCTTTCTGGCCATCGTTCGAGCCGTGCGCGAACGACACGCCCGTGCAGGTCAGAATCAGCAGGCAGCGAATCCAGAACGGCGGCGGCTCCTTGCCCTGCGGCTCGGCATACAGCGCGGGCACCCGCACGACGGCCTTCAGGATCAGCAGCAGCAAGCCCGCGAGCAGAAAGCCCACGATCGGCGAAAACAGCAACGACTTGCCGACGCCGAGCGCCTGAGTCCAGTCGACGCCGCTGGTGCCATTCGCACCGTGCATCATCTGATTCATCAGGCCTACGCCGATGATCGAGCCGATCAGCGTGTGCGAGCTCGAAGACGGTAGGCCCAGAGACCACGTGCCTAGGTTCCAGATGATCGCGGCGATCAGCAGCGCGAATACCATCGAGAACCCGGCGCTGCTGCCGACCTGCAGGATCAACTCGACAGGCAGCAGTTGCAGCACGCCGAAGGCGACCGCACCGCTAGACAACAGCACACCGAGAAAATTCCACGCGCCGGACCAGACGACCGCGATATTCGGTGTCAGCGAGTGGGTATAGATGACGGTGGCGACCGCATTGGCCGTATCGTGAAAGCCGTTGACGAACTCGAAGCCGAGCGCGATCAGCAGCGCGACGCCGAGCAACAGATAGGGCAGCATCGAGCTTTCGCGCACGGGCTGCAGATCGTCTATCAGATGAACACCGCAGTACACGACGCCCGCAATGAGCAGGCCGGCGAAAATCACCAGGCCTGCGCTACGGCCCTTGCCGCTGGCGGCGCCTGGTTGCGGATACGAAAGTTCCGGCATGGCGTGAGCCCCAAAAATGTGGTCGCAGAGTATTCGATGCTGCTTTCGCTGCGTGTCGCAATGATGACAACTGCGTGACGGCGATGGGGGTGTAAAAAATAGACACGGCGCGGCTTATGCCGCCGCGCACTGGACTAAGCAAGTGATGAATAAACCAGGCAGTGGACGCATCGCAGTCGCGCCTACGATGCGCTGACGACTTCGCCGCTTGCTCTGCCACCGAGGGTGCGTTTATAGGCTTGCGCGACGATTTCCGCCGGTATCCCTTGCGACGGATCGCGGCCCATCGATTCGAGCGTTTCGGCGACCCACCCCGGGCTCACCACATTGACGCGGGCTTTGCCGCGCAACTCGAGTGCGGCCGAGCGCGCAAACGCCTCGACACCCGCATTGACGATGCTGACCGCGGCGCTGCCTTCCATCGGCTGTTGCGCGAGCACGCCGCTCGTCAGTGTGAACGAGCCGCCTTGCGACACATGGTCCACGCCGCAGCGCACAACATTGACCTGCCCCATCAGTTTGTTGGCAAGACTAAAAGAAAAGTCTTCGTCGCCAAGCGCCGCGAGCGGCGCGAATTTCGCTGAGCCGGCCGCGCAGATGATCGCGTCGAAGCTGCCGGCTTGCGCATACATCGCTTCGATGCTGCGTTTGTCGGACAGATCGACGTGCAGGTCGGAGCCCTTGCGGCTTGCGCCGACCACGTCGTGCTCGGTGGCGAGCAGCTTCACGATGTGCGAGCCGAGCAGGCCGGTCGCACCGACAACGAGTATTCGCATACATCCTCCTCAGGTCTGTTTGCGGCATTTGCCGCGCTGCACCCTGCATCGTCAAGCCTGAGCATTCGCCGGACCGCGCGATAAGCGGCCCCATCGGTCGAGCATAGGCGCTGCCGACACGACGCGCCAACGCGTAACTGGGAAACTCACTGATATGCGCGGTGAATCCCTCGCGAGCATCGATTTTGCTACGTTGGAAATACGGTCACGTTTCCGGGAGCATCGATGAAGCAAGACAGTGAAACAGCCAACGAGCCGGTACCCGAAGAATCGGCGCAGCGGGCCTTTACTTCCTACGCCGCGCCACTGGTTGATGAGGCGGTCAGACTCGCCAAAGGCATACATGACGACCCGTCACCCGAAGCGCTGCACAAACTGCGTGTGTCACTGCGGCGTTTGCGTTCGTTGTGGTGGGCGTTCGCACCGCTGCTCGACAAGGGCGAAAATTCTCGCCAGCGCGCCGTCTATAAGTTTCTTGCCACCGCGGCGGGTAAAACGCGCGATTGGGACATCCTGATCGAGTTGCTCAAGCAGGAAGGCGGCGACGCTCGAGCGTTGATGCCGAAGCTCGAGCGGACGCGCCGCGACACGCTGGCGACCAGCCGCGAGACGTTGTTGAATGCCGACGTCAAACATCTGTTGCGCGATGCGTTGGCCACCACTTCCGGGGAACTGCACGCCACGCACGATGCGGATATTGCGTTGCGCAAATTTGCCGCTCGGCGCATTCGGGCGTCGGAGCGCTCGTTGAAGAAACGCATGAAACGCGCGCGCCATGCGAAACGCTCGAATTACGCGGCCTTCCACGATGTCAGAAAAGCGGGCAAGAAACTGCGCTATCTGTTCGAGTTTTTCGGGCCGGTGCTTAAAATCAGCCATAAGCGCACGCTCGAGCGGCTGAAAAAGCTTCAGAAGCGCTTCGGCTTGCTCAACGATACCGTCGCCAGCGAAGCGCTGTTGCGCGACAATGCGGCGTCGCTTGCCGACGCGGACCACATCGAAGCCGCGTTGGCCTGGCTCGACAGGAAACGCAAACGCCGCTTGCGCGCGGCGTCGGAGCTACTGGGCTGAACGAGTGCTCTCGTCTCGCTAGCGCGGAGGACCCGCAGCCCAACATGCACTGCGCACCGCGCTGCCGGTCCGAAAGAATCGTCCGCGAAAGGAGGCGAGGAGCGTGGCACAGCATGGGCTTTCGCTGCGTCATCGGTTGCGCCTGACGTTGCATGCCGTTCGAGCCGGGATGACCCGCTATGTGGGCAACCGCCCGTGGGTGGCCGGCGTCGCCGGCACGCTCGTCGCGTTGGCGATGTCGATCCTGACTGCGGTGGAAGTCGGCGAAGGCCGCCGCGAGATGCTCGATCATGCGCGCCAGACCTCGCAAAACCTCGTGTCGATCATTTCCGCGGATCTCGCGCGCAACGTCGAAATCTATAATCTGTCGTTGCAATCGATGGTGGATGCCGCGCGCAGTCCGGACACCTGGACGCTGCCGGTCCCGGCACGCCAGGCGAAGCTGTTCGATCGCGCGACCACCGCCGCCTTTCTCGGCGGTGCGTATGTCGTCGGCGCCGACGGCGAAGTGGCCGCCGCACAGTACGACGACGCCAACACCACCGTCCATCTCGACGACCGCGAATACTTTCAGGTGCAACTGCGCAACCCGGCGGCGGGCCTGTATTTCTCGCATCCGTTCATGTCGCGGCTGCGCGGCGGCATGCCGTCGATCGCGCTGACGCGGCGCATCGACGATGCGCAGGGCAACTTCGCCGGCATCGCTCTGCTCGCGATTCGCATCGAGTACTTCCAGCACCTGCTGGACCGGATCGACACCGGCGAGCAGGGTTCGGTTTCCATCGTGATGGCGGACGGCACGCTGCTCGCGCGCAAGCCGGTCGACGGGCGCGATATCGGCGCGAGCGTTGCAAAGTCGCCGACCTTCGTACCGATGACCGCGCACGACTCCGGCACCTACGTATCGGTCTCGCCGGTCGACGGTGTGCGTCGCATCGTTACGTACGCGCACGTACCCGGCACGCCGCTGATCGTGGCGATCGCGCCCGCCGTCGACGACGTGCTCGCGCCGTGGCAGCATCGCAGCCACGTGGCGGCTGCGCTGACCATCGGGTTCGGTGCGGTGTTCGTGGTCGTGTCGTGGCTGCTCGCGTTCGCGCTGCGGGACAAACAGCGCGCGCAGGCCGCGCTGGTGCGTCTCGCCTCGACCGATTCGCTGACCGGGCTCAGCAATCGCCGCGTGCTCGACAAGCGGCTCGACGACGAATGGAAGCGCGCGCGGCGCGACGACAAGCCGCTGTCGGTGCTGTTCATCGATATCGATCACTTCAAGCGCTTCAACGACACCTACGGCCATGAGAGCGGCGACGAAGTATTGGTCGCGGTGGCGGATTGCATCGCGTCCGTGGCGCGGCGCTCGGTCGATCTGGTCGCGCGCTACGGCGGCGAAGAGTTCGCGGTGGTGCTGCCGGATACGTCCGCGCGGGGCGCGTTCACCGTCGCGGAGCAAATTCGCCGCAAGGTGGAAAACCGCGTCATCGTGCGTGGACAAGATGCGCCGCAGGCGGTGACGGTAAGCGTCGGCTGCGCCACGGCGCTGCCGGGCGCCACGGATTTCGCCAACGGAGGCGAGCTGCTGGCCGCCGCTGACGCGCAGCTCTATGTGGCGAAGAACGAAGGGCGCAATCGCACCCGGTCGGCGCAGTGGGACGAGTATTCGGCGGTGCAGGGGTCGTCGAGTACGGGCGCGGCGCTCTGACGCCAGGTATCCGTTCACGTGAGCGTGAGCGCTCGCTCGGCCCAAATGGCCGCGACGCAGCGCGATTCACGCACGCTCCACGCTGCGCGGCGCGAAACCGCGCAACGTCACTGCAGCTGCAGTTTCGCCCCGCCACGCCGGGCCTGGCTGATCGGCCGCCATACCGTCCGCGTAAGCCAGCGAGCCCACCGGGAAGCCGCGCCGCCGCCATGCATCGAGCCCGCCGCGTAGTGCGCGAATCCGCGTGTAGCCGTTGCGGCGCATATGTTGCGAGACTTCGAGCGCGGTCGAGCTGTCCGGACAGATGCAATAGATCACCACGTCGTGCGTGCGCAGTGCACCGTCGATCAGTTCGGGCGAGTGAGGATCGAGCGCGAGCGCGTCGGGGATCTGGCCTCGCAGATCGAGCAGTGGTGCGCCGGGCCGCGCATCGAGCACGCGGGACGGCGCCGTGCGGCTCAGGCGGCCGGAGTGCCGCCAGCTCCACGGCAGTCTCGATGCGTCGCTCGCCGGTGACGCGTGCGTCGGCGCGGCCAGCATCGGCGTGGCCGGGGCCGACGCGGCTCGCCTGAACCGGCGTCGTTCGTCATATCGCAGATACAGCCGGTAGAGCAGATAGGCCAGCGCCACCACGAGAAGAATGTCGGCGAGTGTGCCGCCGCGCCGTTCGACGAATGCGCGCAGCATATGCACCTCGCGCTCCACCGCCGCGCCGCCAAGCAGCCAGAAAGTCGCCCACGCGATCACGCTCGCCAGATCCCATAGTGCGTAGATGCGGATGTCGACGGCGGTCGTGCCCATCAACGGCGGCGTGATCAGGCCGAGCCCAGGCACGAACTTCGAAATCGCCACGAGCGGCATGCCATAGCGTTCGAATAGCGAGCGCGCCATTTCGAGCCTCGTATCGACGACGGGCGACAGGCGGCCGAGCCATGCGAGCAGCTTGCGGCCAAACAGCCGGCCGGCCGCGAACCAGGTGCCGTCGCCGATCAATGCGCCTAGCACCGCCGCGCCGAGAGTCGGCCAGAACGGCAGGGTGCCCGCGGCGATCGCCGAGCCCGCGAACAGCAGCATCGGCACGGCCGGGATCGGTATGCCGAGGCGCGTCAGCAGGACGTTGACGAACACGATCGCGCTGCCCCAGGTTGAAATCGCCGACAACGGAAACTCGACCAATTGAGCCGCTCCTGTTGCTGCTGGTGGGCTGGCATGCGCACCTTGGATTTCAGCATAGGCGATGGCTTGTGGGCGGTGCGCGGTGCGCGTGGGGAGGGGGTGGATTGGGCGGGGTGATCGATGAGACGCAACTAACTGTCAACCCCACCGGCCCACCACGACGTTGCCGGTGAGCGTGAAGAGAGTGCGCGCGGGGCCGCACCCAGGATTCGCAGGGGCGGGGGCTGCATCGTCAGCCAACCCCAAACAGCCCCTGGGTTAACCGCATCAGGCATTCGGCATGGCCACCACGCCCGGATTCCCGACGATCGCCAGAAACTCCCGCCGGGTCGACGGATCGGTGCGGAACGTGCCGAGCATGCGCGAGGTGACCATCGTGACGCCCGCTTTATGCACGCCACGCGTCGACATGCACTGATGCGCGGCTTCGAGAATTACGCCGACGCCGGCCGGTTGCAGCACGTCGTTCAGCGTATCGGCGATCTGCACCGTCATCTTTTCCTGGATCTGCAGCCGCTTCGCGAACGCATCGACTAGACGCGCGAGCTTCGAAATGCCGACCACGCGATGATTCGGCAGATACGCGACGTGCGCGCGTCCGATGATCGGCACCATATGGTGCTCGCAGTAGCTTTCGAAGCGGATGTCCTTCAGCACGATCATTTCGTCGTAGCCGTCCACTTCGGAGAAGGTACGCGCGAGGATTTCGCGCGGATCGACCTGATAGCCCGCGAAGAACTCGTCGTAAGCGCGCGTCACGCGCGCCGGCGTGTCGATCAGGCCTTCACGCTGTGGATCGTCGCCGGCCCAGCGCAGCAGCACGCGCACGGCTGCCTCAGCTTCTTCGCGGCTCGGGCGTTCGACGGCCGCTGCGGGTTTGGTTTTCTTTGCCTTGCTGCTGGTCATGCGTCGTCCTCCTGGATCGCGTGTCGATGCTGCGCTGCGCGCGGGGTCAGTAACTGAGGTCATTGTTCCATGTTTTGCGCCCGAAGATGCCGATGCCCCTTTCGCTGCCGGGGCGGTCGCGGACTTGCCTCGAGCGGCTACTTCGGCCATTCGTCCATCGCATCGTTGAACAGTTCGGCGACCACGCCGCGCAGCCAGCTGAGGCGCGGATCGTTATGAAACTTGCGATGCCAGTGCTGCCGCAGGTCGAAGCGCGGCAACGGCAGCGGCGGCTCGACGAGCATGATCGACGCATGCTCCGACACGTACGCGAAGCCGATCGCGTGCGGTACGGTCGCGAGCAGATCGGTGCGCGCGAGGATGAAAGGCAGGCTCATGAAGTGCGGCGTTTCGAGCACCGCGCGCCGCTTGATGCGCTTCTTTTCGAGGTACTGCTCGAGCACTTCCTGGCTGCGTCCCTCGGCGCGCACCACCGCATGCCCCGAGGCCACATATTGCTCGAGCGTGAGCGGCCCCTTCGACAGTGGATGTCCGCTGCGCATCAGGCAGATGAAACGGTGGGTGAAGAGTCGCTGCTGAAAGAAGTTGGTGCCCGCCAGGTCCGGAAAATAGCCGACGGCGAGATCGACGTCGCCCGATTCGAGCCCGCGCTCCACCTGCGACGGCGACAGCGTCACGGAGCGCAGATTCGCCGACGGCGCGCGCTCGGCGAACAGCTGCAAAAGACGCGGCAGAAACACGATCTCGCCGACGTCGGACAGCGCGATCGAGAACGTGTGCGTGCTCGTCGCCGGATCGAAGTCCTGCATGTCGAGCATGCCTTTCTCGATGCGCAGCAGCGCGTCGCGCGCGGCGGGCAGGATCGCGAGCGCGCGCGGTGTCGGCTCCATGCCTTTCGATGTGCGCACGAACAGCGGATCGTCGAAGTATTCGCGCAGACGGCCAAGCGCGGTGCTCACGCGCGGCTGGCTCACGCCGAGCTGCTCGGCGGCGCGGCTCACGTTGCGCGTGTCTTCCATCGCAACCAGATAGGGGATCAGATTCAGATCCAGATGTGTCTCGGACATGCTAGTTATGGCTCGCGGCGCGGGCAAGGCAAGGCGGTGCCTATGCCGTATCGCTATAGAGCCTAGTTGAAAAATCGCCCATAAGCATAGTGGGATTTTGCGCGGCCGGCTTTTTCGCGCGCAGGGCGAGCACTCGACGGGGGCAACCCGCACCTTCGCCGCCGCGTGCGGCGACCTATGATGAAGGGGGTTTCCCTGCCTTGACATTCCGCCCACAGGACAACCATAATCGCCGAAGCGTTCGCTAAACGAATCACTGTTCATGTAACGAACAAAATTCAGCGGCGAAACAATCGAAGGCGCCAGCCCGCTCTCTCCCTCGCGAGCCGTCGCCAGCATGCCCGGAGACTGTTTCCGCGCGAGCTTTGCCGCGAGCCTGGTTGGTGAGGGCTGTCAGCCCAGCGGCACGTAGCGCCCCCAAAGGAAATTCGACATGATCAACAAGATTTTCGAGACACTTCAATCGGCGGTCGCCGATGTCCACGACGGCGCGACCGTCATGATCGGCGGCTTCGGCACGGCCGGCATGCCGTCCGAACTGATCGACGCGCTGATCGAACAGGGCGCGCGCAACCTGACCATCGTCAACAACAACGCAGGTAACGGCGACATCGGCCTCGCGGCGCTGCTGAAGGCCAAGCGCGTACGCAAGATCATCTGCTCGTTCCCGCGCCAGACCGACTCGTATGTGTTCGACGCGCTCTATCGCGCCGGCGAAATCGAACTGGAACTCGTGCCGCAAGGCAATCTCGCCGAGCGCATCCGCGCGGCGGGCGCGGGCATCGGCGGCTTCTTCACGCCGACCGCGTACGGCACCAAGCTCGCCGACGGCAAGGAAACTCGCCTGATCGACGGCCGTCACTACGTACTCGAGTCGCCGCTGCATGCGGACTTCGCGCTGATCAAGGCGTACAAGGGCGACCGCTGGGGCAACCTGATCTATCGCAAGACCGCGCGTAACTTCGGGCCGATCATGGCGAGCGCCGCGAAGACCGCGATCGTGCAGGTGTCGGAAGTGGTGCCGCTCGGCGGCCTCGATCCGGAAGAAATCGTCACGCCCGGTATTTTCGTGCAACGCGTGATCGCGGTGCCGCAAGCGGCGCATCTCCCGACGCCCAATCCTCACGACGCTGCTGCCTGACCCGGAGACCGACATGAAGAAACTGACCCGCGATGAAATGGCCAAGCGCGTTGCCCAGGACATCCCTGAAGGCGCTTACGTGAACCTCGGCATCGGCGTGCCGACGCTGGTGGCGAACCACCTCGCCGCCGACAAGGAAATTTTCCTGCACAGCGAAAACGGTCTGCTCGGCATGGGCCCGGCACCGGCGAAGGGCGAGGAAGACGACGAACTGATCAACGCCGGCAAGCAGCACGTCACGCTGCTGACGGGCGGCGCTTACTTCCATCACGCGGATTCGTTCGCGATGATGCGCGGCGGCCATCTGGACTTCTGCGTGCTCGGCGCGTTCCAGGTGTCGGCGAAGGGTGACCTCGCGAACTGGCACACCGGCGCACCGGACGCGATTCCGGCGGTCGGCGGCGCGATGGACCTTGCGATCGGCGCGAAGCAGGTCTACGTGATGATGGAGCACCTGACCAAGCAAGGCGAAAGCAAGATCACCGCCGAGTGCTCGTATCCAGTCACCGGTATCGCCTGCGTGACCCGTATCTACACGGACCTCGCGATGATCGACGTGACGAAGGAAGGCCTCGTCGTGCGCGAGATTTTCACGGACATCGGCTTCGACGAACTGCTGAAGCTGACCGGCGTGCCGATGACCGACGGCACCCAGGCCGCACGCGCGGCCTGATGCGTGGCTGAGGCGTCGCGGCGGCGGCCTGCCTTGCGGCCGCATCGATGGCGCCTCGTCTGAAGGCACCATTGCGCGAACGGGCCAGCGCTGACGAGGCAAACTCTTCGTCAGCGCTGGCCTGGCAACTTCAGCGACAGCCTGCCCGCGTTTGGCGCACAATACGCAGCACAAAGTGCGGCATACGTATGGCACGAGCGCGCTACAAGCGCCGGTCCACCGCGGTGTCTGCTTCGACCCGCCGCGCCGCGCCGTTTCTTCGCTTCCGATTCCCTCAAACATCGTCGTCACCATGCTCGACTCCAGCGCCCGTCTGACTGGCCTTCTTTGCGGCACACAGCCGATGAACGACATTTGGGCGCCGCGTGCCACGCTGCAGCGAATGCTCGACGTCGAAGTCGCACTCGCGCGCGCCTCCGCCGCGCACAAAGTCATTCCCGAATCCGCCGTCCCCGCGATCGAAGCGGCCTGCCAGGCCGACCAGCTCGACGCCGACGCGCTCGCACGCGACGCTGCGCTCGGCGGCAACCTCGCGATTCCGCTCGTCAAGCAACTGACCGCACGCGTCAAAGCCGCGGACGCCGAAGCGGGCAAATACGTGCATTGGGGCGCGACGAGCCAGGACATCATCGACACCGCGACGGTGCTGCAACTGCGCGACACTTTCGACCTGCTCGACAGCGGCCTGCAAGCCACCTGCGACGCGATCGCGAAACTCGCGGCCACCCATCGCGCGACGCCGATGATCGGCCGCACATGGCTGCAACAGGCGCTGCCGATCACGCTGGGTCTGAAGTTCGCGCAATGGCTCGACGCGCTGCTGCGACATCGCGATAGGCTCGATGCACTGCGAGAGCGCGTGCTGGTGCTGCAATTCGGCGGCGCGGCCGGCACGCTCGCGAGTCTGCGCGAGGCGGCGCCGCAGGTCACGCAGTCGCTCGCCAAGGAACTCGGGCTCGCGGTGCCGACCTTGCCGTGGCATACGCAGCGCGATCGCATCGCCGAGACGGCGTCGCTGTTCGGCATGCTGATCGGCACGCTCGGCAAGATCGCGCGCGATGTGTCGCTGCAGATGCAAACCGAAATCGACGAGCTCGCCGAACCGGCCGCGGCCGGCAAGGGCGGATCGTCGACGATGCCGCACAAGCGCAACCCGGTCGGTTGCGCGGCGGTGCTGACGGCCGCGACGCGAGCGCCCGGCCTGGTCGCAACCGTGTTCGCCGGCATGGTGCAGGAGCACGAACGCGCGCTCGGCGGCTGGCAAGCCGACTGGGACGCGCTGCCGGATCTCGCGCGTCTCGCGGGCGGCGCGCTTGCGAACATCGAACAGATCGCGTCCGGCTTGAACGTGAACGTGCCGCGACTCGCGAAGAATCTCGACGTCACGCACGGGCTGATCCTCGGCGAAGCGGTGATGCTCGCGCTCGGCGATGCCATCGGCCGGCTCGACGCGCATCATCTGGTCGAGCGCGCGTCGAAGGCGGCGATTCGCGACGGCAAGACGCTGTACGACGTGCTTGCCGCCGACGCGGCCGTCACCGAACATCTTTCGATCGAGCGCCTCAAGCAGCTGCTCGATCCCGCTCAATACGTCGGCCAGGCGCACGCATATGTCGATGCCGCGCTGACGCTTCACACCACGCGCGCGCAGCGCGCCCATTCCAAGGAGTAACCGGCATGCCCTACGCCGCAGTCAACGGCACCGAGCTTCACTATCGCATCGACGGCGACCGTCACGGCCACGCGCCGTGGCTCGTGCTGTCGAATTCGCTCGGCTGCGATATGTCCATGTGGACGCCGCAGGTCGCGGCGTTGTCGAAGCACTTTCGCGTGCTGCGCTACGATACGCGCGGTCACGGCCATTCTGAAGCGCCGAAGGGGCCGTACACGATCGAGCAGCTGACCGGCGACGTGCTCGGTCTGATGGATACGCTGAAGATCGCGCGCGCGAATTTCTGCGGCATTTCGATGGGCGGCCTAACCGGCATCGGGCTCGCCGCGCGTCACGGCGACCGCTTCGAGCGCGTCGTGCTGTGCAATACGGCCGCGCGCATCGGCTCGCCGGAAGTCTGGGTGCCGCGCGCCGCGAAGGCGCGCTCGGAAGGCATGCTCGCACTCGCCGACGCGGTGCTGCCGCGCTGGTTCACGGCAGACTTCATCGAGCGTGAGCCGGTCGTGCTGGCGATGATCCGCGACGTGTTCGTGCATACCGACAAGGAAGGCTATGCATCGAACTGCGACGCGATCGACGCGGCCGATCTGCGTCCCGAAACGCCGGGCATCAAGCTGCCGACGCTCGTGATCAGCGGCACGCACGACCTCGCCGCCACGCCCGCGCAGGGCCGCGAACTCGCACAGTCGATTCCGGGCGCACGCTACGTCGAGCTCGACGCTTCGCATATTTCCAACATCGAGAAGGTCGACGAGTTCACGAAGACCGTGCTCGACTTCCTGACGGAGGCAAAATGAACGATGAAGACCGTTACGAAGCCGGAATGGGCGTACGTCGCGCGGTGCTGGGCAACGCGCACGTCGACCGTTCGCTCGCGAACCGCACCGAGCTGACCGAGGAGTTCCAGAACCTGATCACGCGCTATGCGTGGGGCGAGATCTGGACGCGTGAAGGTCTGCCGCGTCATACGCGCAGCCTGCTGACGATCGCGATGATGGTTGCGTTGAATCGCAGCGAAGAACTCGCGCTGCACCTGCGCGCCGCGAAGAACAACGGCGTGACGCGCGAACAGATCAAGGAAGTGCTGCTGCAGACCGCGATTTATGTCGGCGTGCCGGCGGCCAACTCAGCGTTCCACCTGGCCGACAAGCTGTTCCGCGAGGACGATGCGGCGGCCGCGGTGGCGAAGTCGTAAAGACCGCGCGCTGGTAGTTTTCAGAGCCAATCAGCAAACGCGCGACGGATATTTCCGTCGCGCGTTTTTTTATGCGGCGGTCGTCGCTATGACGCTTGCCGGCATCTGGCACATTCAGACCGGACGCGACAGCTCAGGACTGTCTCGAGTTCAATGCAGGCCAGCGGGCCAAGGCGATGAACCACAGTAGAACGACGTTCACCACCGGAATGAAGGCAAGCAGCGACCAGACTCCCGCATATCCCGCCTTCTTCAGGATCAGCCATAGTGGGATAATCTCCGCGATGACGACAACAAGAACAAACACCAGCCAGTGCCAAATGGAAAGAGCGCCCACGCCTACCTCCATCTTTAAAATTGACGGGCAGAGCTAAGTATAACGACGCAAGGCCGACTCCTTGCTCAATGTAAAAAAGACCCGTGCGAAGCCGGTCCGCGTCTGAACCGGCGCGAGTCACTCGATCTGCCTGTACCGAGTGTCCCCGCTGACACGCTGCAACTGTTTCGAAACGATAAGAAACTGTTCGTCGCGAATCGTGCACTCCAGTTCGCCTATCTCATACACAGCAACCAGCTTGATCTTATTCCCATTTCTCTCCTCAAAGGTGATCTGATAGACCCCGCGCCACTTTTGTTCGCCATCTTCGTATTTACCGATCTTCTCGGACGCCAGTCGCACGGCTTTTGTTTTCGTAGCATCGAAATCCAAGGAGAGGATGTCTGTTTTTCTCACCGCCATCTGGGCCACATAGGCCGGAAATCGGTCGCCGCATGGGGGGTATGGGCCGGTTTCCGCCAGGCATAGCGCGGGAAAAGATAGCAGCAGGACTGCAAAAGCGTGTTTCATGGATTCAAAGGGCCTCACTCTATCTGCTTGAACATTCTGTCGTTCTCGGCTCTTGGCAACAAATGCTTCGAAACGACAAAGACCTCTACGGAACTCATCGAGCATTCAAATTCGCCAGCGTCGTCCACAGTAATCACCTTGACCTTGTTTCCGTTTTTTTCGTGGAAGGTGATGTGATAGACCTCACGCCACAACTGTTCGCCATCCTCCGATTTTCCAATTTTCTCGGATGCCAGTTGCACGGCTTGGGTTTTCGTATAGTCGATACTGCCAATCATGCCTGCGTCTTTCAGGCTGTTTTCGGCGATGTTGGTCGGCCACCTGTCGCATGGCGGGTTCGGTCTGCCTTGCGCCAGGCACAGCGCGGGAAGGGATAGCAGCAGGACTGCAAAAATGTGTTTCATGAATGTTCCACCCTGAGCATTCTGTCGCCACTGTTCCAGATCTGCTTGCGGTATGGGAGGTGCAGAACGATACATCCATTTGACGCGTTGCCGGGTTCCTTCATGCTGTCGCCGTGGATCATGAAGCCGTCGCGCCCGCCCAGGCTGGTTCCCGCAACGGGGTTGAGCCGCATGGAATGCGGTCCAGTTTTAGGGTGCGGAAATGGTGCGGTAATTTCATACAGGCCAACGGGGATTGGTCCCTGGTCGCGGACATACTGACTACTGTGCTTATTCTTGTGCTCTCCCTTGCCGGAATATCCCTTATCTGTGATTAATTTGTCGTCGTGATACAGCAAGTGGCTCTCATGCTTGTAAATCCAAACCATCGTCTTTTTCTCATTGGTTGTACGAATCAACGATTAAACCAGACCGACCGGTTGCACACAATTTTTAAGATATGCGTCATTGATGTGCGTCCCGATATGGAGATCGTCTACATCCTCGAGATGAGCACGGGCAGCGCGTGCATGCGCGGGTGGGCGGCCTCGCGAAGGGGGCGGTCGTCGGCAAGGATGGCTTGCGCTGAAGCTGAAGCGGTGCGCACCAACTCATGGCAAAGGGCAATGCAACGAACCTCGCAGAGCGGAGATGGCAATCAGGCCTCGGAAGCTGGTCGTGCAGGCAGACCGTCGAGCCGCCCGCGTGCCGTGCGGTCGCGATTGCGGTGATCGATAATGCGTATGCGGGACGCTACGAGGCGAAGCTCGACGCGCTAATCGAAGCCGGCGAGGAACTCTGCGCGCTGCTCGGCAACCGCTGCGTCGAAGCGATCGGCATCGCGCCCGGCAAGGCGCAAAGCTACGGCAAGTTGGCGATCGTCGGCGAGACGGGCGAGCTCGACCATGCGGTCGCGATCCTGCATCCGGAGCTCGGCGCGCCGCTGCGCGCGGCGGCCGAGAAAGGCGCGGCTCCGGTGCCGTCGGCGAAGAAGATCGGCACGCTAGGCACCGCGATCGACGTGCCGCTCGCCCACAAGGACGCCCTTCGCTTGTTGCGCGGGTTATTTCGCTGGTAGTGTGCTGCCTTTGACGCGGGCGCGCATCGTGCCGCCCGCGCTGCAACGTCCGTCGATCGGGCCGCAGCGCATGTTGCGCGCGCCGTTCGGCGAACTGCCGAGGGTCACGATGCTTTCGAATCTGCTGGTACAACTGGTCAATGGACTCGCCGACGCGTCGACGCTGTTTCTGGTCGCCGCCGGTTTGTCGTTGATCTTCGGCGTGACGCGCATCGTCAACTTTGCGCATGGCTCGTTCTATATGTTCGGCATCTACGTCGCGTACAGCGTCGCGAGCCGCTTTGGCCAAACCGCGGGCGGCTTCTGGCTGTCGGTGCTGGCGGCCGCGCTCGCGGTCGCGGTGCTCGGCGCGCTCGTCGAAATCGTGGTGCTGCGGCGGATCTATCAGGCGCCCGAGCTGTTCCATCTGCTCGCCACCTTTGCGCTCGTGCTGATCTTTCGCGACGCCGCGCTCTGGCTTTGGGGCCCCGACGACCTGTTCGGTCCGCGCGCGCCGCATCTCGCGGGCGCGGTCGACTTTCTCGGCCATCCGCTGCCCACTTACGACATCGCACTGATCGTGATCGGTCCCGTCGTCTTGCTGCTGCTGTGGTACGCGTTGACGCGCACGCGTTGGGGCACGCTGGTGCGCGCCGCGACACAGGATCGCGAGATGCTCGGCGCGCTCGGCATCAATCAGGCATGGCTGTTTACCGGCGTGTTCTTCATCGGCGCGTTTCTGGCGGGACTGGGCGGCGCGCTGCAAGGGCCGCGCATGTCGGCGAACCTGTCGCTCGATCTGGAGACGATCGGCAACGCGTTCGTGGTCGTCGTGGTCGGCGGCATGGGTTCGATTCCGGGCGCGTTCATCGCGGCGTTGCTGATCGCCGAGATCAAGGCGCTGTGCATTGGCATCGGCCATGTGACGATCTTCGGCATCGGTCTGTCGCTGAGCCGCTTTACGCTGGTGGCCGAATTCGTCGTGATGGCGGTCGTGCTGGTGGTGCGGCCTTGGGGGCTGCTCGGCCGCGCAAGTGCCGCGGTGCGCGCGATGGGTGCGCCGGAAGCGCCATTGCGTCCCGCGGGCAAGCGTCTGAAGTGGCTCGCCGCCGTCGTGTTGCTAGTGCTCGTTCTGGCGCCGCTCGCGGCCAACGCGTTTCCGTATATGCCGGTGCTGCTCGTCGAAATCCTGATCGCGGTGCTGTTCGCGACGAGCCTGCATTTCATCATGGGCCCGGGCGGTCTGCATTCGTTCGGCCATGCCGCGTACTTCGGACTCGGTGCATACGGCGCGGCGCTGTTTCTCAAAGTGCTGAATCTGCCGATGGAAGCCGCGTTGCTGCTCGGGCCGCTGCTCGCGGTGGTCGGCGCGCTCGTGTTCGGCTGGTTCTGCGTGCGCCTGTCCGGCGTCTATCTGGCGATGCTGACG
The DNA here is from genome assembly GCF_040965775.1 of Paraburkholderia sp. BR10954. NCBI lineage: Bacteria > Pseudomonadati > Pseudomonadota > Betaproteobacteria > Burkholderiales > Burkholderiaceae > Paraburkholderia > Paraburkholderia sp. BR10954. The sequence goes on along the minus strand of NZ_JBFRCK010000015.1, from coordinate 107,746 downwards.
CTCGCGTTCGCGCAGATCGTCTGGTCGGTCGTGTTCCAGTGGGACGACGTGACGGGCGGCAGCAACGGCATTCTCGGACTATGGCCGTCGAACTGGCTGTCGTCGCCGGTCGCGTTCTACTACCTGACGCTAGCGTGCGCGGTGCTCGGCGTGGGGCTGTTGCGCCGCATGCTGTTCTCGCCGCTCGGCTACGCGATGCGCGCGTCGCGCGATTCCGCGCTGCGCGCCGAGGCGATCGGCATCGACGTGCAGCGCGTGCAGTGGGCGTCGTTCGTGATCGCGGCGTTGTTCTGCGGACTCGCCGGGTCGCTGTACGCGTTTTCGAAGGGCAATATCTCGCCCGAAGTGATCAGCGTGAGCCGCTCGGTCGATGGCCTCGTGATGGTGCTGCTCGGCGGCTTGCAGACCTTGAGCGGGCCGATCGTCGGCGCGGCCGTGTTCACGTGGCTGCAGGACACGGTCGCGCGACAGACCGACTACTGGCAGGCGCTGCTCGGCTTCGCGATCCTGCTGCTGGTGATCGCGTTTCCGCAGGGAATCGTCGGCTTCATTCGCGAGCGTTTCGGCGACACGAACGGCGATCAGGCCGATAAGTCCGACGGCGGCGCCGCGTCGCCGTCGCAACGGACCGCCGCGGTCAAGGAGGGCCTATGAGCCTGCTGCGCGTGAGCGGTCTGTCGCGATCGTTCGGAGGACTGAAGGCGGTCGATGACGTTTCATTCGAGCTCGAAGCCGGTCAGCTGCTAGCGCTGCTCGGCCCCAACGGCGCGGGCAAATCGACCTGTTTCAACATGGTCAACGGTCAGTTGCAGCCGTCGTCGGGATCGATCCTGCTCGACGGTCATGAACTCGTCGGCATGCGGCCGCGCGATATCTGGCGGCGCGGCGTCGGTCGCACATTCCAGATCGCCGCGACGTTCAACTCGATGACGGTGCTTGAAAACGTGCAGATGGCGCTGGTGTCGCGCGAAAAAAAGATCTTCGGTCTCTGGAAACCAGCGGGCTCGCGCTATGCCGACGAAGCGTTCGCGCTGCTCGAACAGGTCGGCATGAGCGAGCACGCGAAACGCGCGTGCGGGGTGCTCGCCTATGGCGACGTGAAGCGCGTCGAACTCGCGATCGCGCTCGCGAACCGGCCGAAGCTGCTGTTGATGGACGAACCGACCGCCGGCATGGCGCCGAAGGAGCGTAACGAATTGATGGCGTTGACCAGGCGTTTGGTGACCGAACGCAGGATCGGCGTGTTGTTTACCGAGCACAGCATGGACGTCGTATTCGCACACGCCGACCGGATGATCGTGCTCGCGCGCGGCAAGCTGATCGCCGAAGGCGACGGCGATGCGATCCGCAACGACCCGCGCGTGCAGGAAGTCTATTTCGGCACAGGCAAGATGTTCCGGCCGCACGCGGCGCTGCAGGACGCGGACGGCAATGCGCAGAATGGCCGGGGAGCGCAGCAATGAGCGAACCGATGCTGAAGGTCTCCGGCCTCAATGCGTTCTACGGCCGCGCGCACATCCTGTTCGACGTCGACCTCGAGGTCGGCCGTGGCGAAGTGGTCGCGCTGATGGGCCGCAACGGCGCCGGCAAATCGACGACGATGAAAGCGGTGATGGGACTGCTGCCGCACCGCCACGGCGAAGTCACGTTTCGCGGCCAGAACATCAGTGCGCTTGCGCCGTACAAGATCGCGCGCATGGGCGTCGGCTTCGTGCCCGAGGACCGCCGCGTGTTCGCGGATCTGTCGGTGATGGAGAACCTCGACACCGGCCGCCAGCCGCCGCGCGAAGGCGCGCCGCAATGGACGCCAGAAAAGCTGTTCCGCCTGTTTCCAAATCTCGGCGAAATGCCGAAGCGCCCCGGCGGCCAGATGAGCGGCGGCGAGCAGCAGATGCTGACCGTGTCACGCACGCTGATGGGCAATCCATATCTGGTGTTGCTCGACGAACCGTCCGAAGGCGTCGCGCCGGTGATCGTCGAGCAGATGGCGAACATGATTCTCGAACTGAAGCGCGAAGGGCTATCCATTCTGCTGTCGGAACAGAATCTGCACTTCGCCGAGTTGGTCAGCGACCGCGGATATGTGCTCGAAAAAGGGCAAATCCGTTTCAGCGGCACCATCGGCGAGCTCGCACGGAACGAAGCAGTGAAGCGCGCTTATCTGAGCATGTGAATTCATCCGGTAATGTCGGCGGAAGGATAGGCCGATGGCGCCGGCGATTGGCGACCGCGCGGCGCCGGACAACCTGATTCGCGTGACTCTCGACGGCATCGGCTCGCCTGCGCGGCCCGAACTCGGTACGATGCCGGCTTACCACGATAGTTGCGCAGTTCGCGGGCGGCGAGCCGGCATGGCGGGACGTCGCCGCGAACGTGGCCAGAATCCGCGCGGAACCGCGCGAGCAATGAGCCGCCGCCGCAGGTGCGCAGGTCCGCGCGCTTGCCCGTCCGCCCGTTCGCACGTCTGACAAAACCCACCATTCCTTTTTGATTACGGAGTAACGCATGACCACGCGCGCAGGATGGATCTCTCGCCTCATGGTGTCGACCGTGTGCTCGGTTGCCGCGCTCGGCGCGAGCGCCCAGCAGACCATCAAGATCGGCGAGATCAATAGCTACAAGGCGCAGCCAGCCTTTCTCGGGCCTTACAGGCAAGGCTGGAATCTCGCGCTCGAGCAGGTGAACGCGGCGGGCGGCGTGCTCGGCAAGCAGCTCGAAGTGATTTCGCGCGACGACGGCGGCAACCCCGGCGACACGATCCGCGTCGCGCAGGAGCTGATTGCGCGTGAGCAGGTGCAGTTGCTGTTCGGCGGCTTCCTGTCGAACACGGGCCTTGCGCTCGCCGACTTCGCGAAGCAGAAGAAGATCTTCTTCCTCGCCGCCGAACCGCTGACCGACAAGATCGTCTGGGCCGATGGCAACAAATACACGTACCGTCTGCGTCCTTCGACCTATATGCAGGTCGCGATGCTGGTGCCCGAGGCGGCGAAGCTGAAAAAGAAGCGCTGGGCGATCGTGTATCCGAACTACGAGTACGGGCAATCGGCGGTAGCGACCTTCAAGAAGCTGCTGACGGCCGCGCAGCCGGACGTGCAGTTCGTCGTCGAACAGGCGACGCCGCTCGGCAACGTCGACGCGGGCGCCGTGACCCAGGCGATCGCCGACGCGAAGCCGGACGCGATCTTCAACGTGCTGTTTGCCGCCGACCTCGGCAAGTTCGTGCGCGAGGGTAATACGCGCGGACTCTTCAGGGATCGCGCGGTGGTGTCGCTCCTGACCGGCGAACCCGACTACCTCGATCCGCTCGGCGCCGAAGCGCCGACCGGCTGGATCGTGACCGGCTACCCGTGGTATTCGATCGATACCGCCGCGAACAAGCAGTTCGTCGACGCGTATCGGGCCAAATATCATGACTATCCGCGGTTGGGCTCGGTGGTCGGCTATTCGGCGCTGATGTCGATCGCGGACGGCATCAAGAAGGCGGGTTCGACCGATGCGGACAAACTCGCCGCCGCGTTCAAGGGGCTCAACGTGCAGACGCCGTTCGGTCCGATCACGTACCGCGCGCAGGACAATCAGTCGACGATGGGCGCGTATGTCGGCGTGACCGGCGTGAAGGACGGCAAGGGTGTGATGACGTCGCACCGCTACGTGGATGGCGCGAGCGTGCAGCCATCGGACGCCGAGGTGAAAAAACTGCGGCCGGCGGATTGAGGCCGCGGCGCGCGGCGGTCGGTCGTGACTGCCGCGCGATGGCCGCGTGAGTGTTGGTAAAGGCGCTTCCGCAGCGGCTTCTGCCGCCGGTGAAACCTACTCTTCCGCGTCGTGCTCCATGACGAAGCGCTTCAGATAAGCGAGCACGGCCGCTTCCATCGCGCGATGATCGGCGGTGTTCTTCGAGCCCGCGTTTTCTTCATCGCCGAACAGTGTGGACGGCGCGTCGTGCACGTCCACTTCCTGCCCCTCGCGAAACAGGCGTATTTCGTGGACGTCTTCGACGTACTCGGCGATCCAGTGCACGCCCTCGATATGTGCGCCAGCGCGAACCGTAACTGTCTTCATGGCTGTCTCCGTGCAAGCGGTCGATTTGAGTCGGCGCCTCGGCGCTGACTCCCGTCCCATGTCCACAACCATACGCCGTCCCGCCGACGCACGCGAGTCCCGCCCGTTACTGCCGCCGGACCAAGACGCGGATGGGCGTTGCGGCACGCTCGTTGCTGAACCATAAGAGCCTCACCCACAACCGGAGAACCGTCATGCCAGAGCAGAAAACCTTGAAGCGTGCCGCGGCCGATAAACGCGCGGGCAAATCAGCGAGTACCCAAGCGGGAGAGTTCGTCAAGGAACAGGTGGACAAGGTCCGCGCAGGCAAGCACGGCGTGCGCTCGCCGAAGCAGGCGATCGCGATCGGGCTGTCCGAGGCGCGGCGCGCCGGCGTCGACCTAAAGCCGCCGAAGAAGGGCGCCACGAGCGAGGCGACCCGCAAGAAAGCGCAGAAGGACAGTGCGGCGGGCAAGCACGTCGGCGCTGCAAAGAAGAGCGCGAGCAAGGAGTCGAGCGCTAAACGCTCGCGTGTGTCGGAGAGCGTGCTCAAGCGTGAGAGCAAGGCTGGGGCGTCGTCGGCGGCGATGTCCAAGCAGGCGAAGTCGGCTGCGGCCAAGCGGCCTGCCGCGAGCCGCTCGGCCGCAGCCAAGAAGGCCGCGGCGACCAAAGGCGCGGCTGGACGCTCCGCTGCCGCGAAAAAGGCCGCGCAAACGCGGGCGTCGCGCGCGCATCACTGAGCTTTGCGGCTCGCAAAGCGGCGGCACCCATGCGCGTGCCGCCGCTCTTTCGTTGTCGCCCGGTGGCGGGCTTGCCTGCCTACTTACTGCACCGTCGCCAGCACCTCGCCAACCGTGCGGAAGAGCCGCGCGATCTGCTCTTCGTCGATGATAAGCGGCGGCGAGAACGCGAGGATGTCGCCGGTGAAGCGGATCAGCACGCCCGCCTCGAAGCATTTGACGAACGCCTCATAAGCGCGCGCGCCCGGCGCACCGTCGCGCGATTCGAGCTCGATGCCCGCGACGAGGCCGAGATTGCGCACGTCCTTCACATGCTTCGCGCCGCGCAGCCCATGCGCGGCGGCTTCGAACGTCGGCGCGAGGCTGGCCGCGCGCTCGAACAGCTGGTCGCGGCGGTACAGATCGAGCGTCGCGATCGCGGCCGCGGCCGCCGCCGGATGCGCCGAGTACGTGTAGCCGTGGAACAGCTCGATCGCGCCCGGCGCGCCGCTGCCGACGACCGTGTCATGGATCGTGCGGCTCGCCGCGACCGCACCCATCGGAATCGACGCGTTGTTGATCGCCTTCGCCAAGGTGATCAGGTCCGGCGTGACGCCGAAGTGTTCGCTCGCGGTCGCGTTGCCGAGACGGCCAAAGCCGGTGATCACCTCGTCGAAGATCAGCAGGATGCCGTGCTTCGTGCAGATCTCGCGCAGCTTCTGCAGATAGCCTTGCGGCGTAATCAGCACGCCGGTCGAGCCCGCCACCGGTTCGACGATCACCGCGGCGATCGTCGAAGCGTCGTGCAGCGCGACGATGCGCTCCAATTCCTCGGCCAGATGCGCGCCCCATGCGGGCTGACCCTTCGCGAACGCGTTGTGTTCGAGGTTGTGCGTGTGCGGCAGATGATCGACCGCCGGCAGCAGCGCGCCCGAGAACGTCTTGCGATTCGGTGCGATGCCGCCGACCGAAATGCCGCCGAAGCCGACGCCGTGATAGCCGCGCTCGCGGCCGATCAGACGCGTGCGCTGAGCTTCGCCGCGCGCGCGATGGTAGGCGAGCGCGATCTTCAGCGCGGTGTCGACCGATTCGGAGCCCGAGTTCGTGAAGAAAATGCGGTCGAGTCCTTCCGGCATCAGCTCGGCAACCTTGGCCGCCGCTTCGAACGCGAGCGGGTGGCCCATCTGGAAGGTCGGCGCGAAGTCGAGCGTCGACAACTGCTGCGTGATCGCTGCGACGATTTCATCGCGGCTGTGGCCCGCGTTCACGCACCACAGTCCCGCGCAGCCGTCCAGAATCTCGCGCCCGTCGGTGCTTCGGTAGTACATGCCCTTCGCCGATTCCAGCAGGCGCGGCGCGGCCTTGAACTGGCGGTTGGCGGTGAAGGGCATCCAGAAGGACGACAGATCGTCGATGACGGGGCGCGAAGTCATGGCATCTCCTCGAAGTGGGTGTCGGTTGGGGGATTTGAGCGTAGCCAAACTGTAGTCCTCGCGGTTTAATGGCGGCATAAACAGTTGACGAAGTGTGGTGCCAACTGTGCTGGTGGATTCCCGCGAACTGTCCCGGTAGGCGGGGCGGTCCACGCTTGGTCTTTTTTCCTGGTTTTTCGCCCAAAACATGATCGAACTGGACCTTCAACGCGACCGGCGTGCGGCGCCGACGCTCGTCGAACAGGTTGTGCAAGGCTTCGCGCGCGCGATCGACGCGCAATCGCTGCGCGCCGGCGCGCTGCTGCCGTCGGTGCGGCAGCTTGCGCAAAGCCACGCGCTGAGCACCTTCACGGTGACCGAGGCGTACAACCGGCTCGTGTCGATGGGGCTGGTGGTCGCGCGGCGCGGCTCCGGCTATCGGGTGGCGGCGCGCTCGCCGTCCGCGCGCGCGGCTGTCGCCGATTGGACGCCGCCGAGCCTGACCGCGACATGGCTGCTGTCCGACGTGTTCGCCGATCACTCGGTGCCGATCAAGGCGGGCTGCGGCTGGCTGCCGAGCGAATGGACCAACGAGAGCGGCCTGCAGCACTCGCTGCGTGCGCTGAGCCGGGTGCCGGCCGCGCGTCTCGGCGACTACGGCCATCCGTACGGCTTCGCGCCGCTGCGCGAGCGCATCGCCGAACAACTCGATCGGCGCGGGCTGCCGGTCGACGTCGCGAACGTGCTGCTCACGCAGGGCGCGACGCAGGGACTCGATCTGATCGTGCGCACGCTGCTGCGCGCAGGCGATGCGGTCATCGTCGAGGACCCCGGCTACTGCAACCTGCTGCAGATCCTGAAGCTCGCCGGGCTGGTCGTGCATGGCGTGCCGCGCACGCCGGCCGGCGTCGATACTGAGGTTCTCGAAACGCTGGTCGCGCGGCACAAGCCGAAGGCGATCTTCGTCAACACCACGCTGCAGAATCCGACCGGCGCGACCTTCGGCATGTCGGCCGCGTTCCGCTTGCTGCAGATCGCCGAGCGCGAACGCATCTGGGTGATCGAGGACGACGTGAGCCGCGAACTCGCGCCGGCCGGCGCGCCGCTACTGGCGGCGATGGAGGGCTTGCAGCGCGTGTTGCACGTCGGCGGCTTTTCGAAGACGGTGACGCCCTCGCTGCGCTGCGGCTACGTGGTGGCCGAGCAGGCGGTGCTGCGCGAGCTCGCGCGCACGAAGATGGCGGTGGGACTGACGTCGTCGGAAACGATCGAGCGGATCGTCGACAAGGTGCTGGTGGAAGGTCGTTACGCGCGCCACGTCGAGATGGTCAACGAGCGGCTGAAGCTCGCGCACGTGGCACTCGAAGAACGGCTCGACGCGCTCGGGCTCGAGGTGTTTCATCGGCCGCGCGCGGGGCTCTTTATGCTGGCGCGTCTGCCGATCGAAGCGGAGCACGCCGCCGAGGTCGCGACCGCCGCGCTCGCGCACGGCATCTGGCTCGCGCCGGGCTCCTACTTCCGTCCCGACGACGCGCCGAGCGCGTGGTTCCGCTTTAACGCGCCGTATTCGACCGACGACGCGTTGTGGCGCTTCATCGAGAGGGTCGGGCAGGGGGCATGGTAGACGCGGCGGCGCGTCGGACGCTCAGCCGCCGTGCCCGAACAGCTTCAGCGCGATCGGATACAGCGATCCCACGAGCAGCAGCGCCATCGCGACGTTGAAGATGCGCAGCCGTTTCTGGTTCGACAGCACCTCGCGCATCGCCGTGCCGAAACCAGCCCACACGCAGATGCACGGAAAGCCGATCACATAGAACACCGCGGCCATTGCAACGGCGTTCATGCCGAAGCTGTTGCTCAGATGAATCGTCGTCGCGGCGGTCAGCACCATCATCCACGCCTTCGGATTGACCCACTGAAACGCGATTGCTTCATGAAAGCGCATCGGGCGCCGTTCGCCGTTCCTGAGCTTCAGCTCGCCCGACGTGCCGATTTTCCACGCGAGATACAGCAGATAAGCGACGCTGACGACTTCGAGCATCGTGTACAGCACGGGAAAGTGCACGAACGCTTCGCCGAGGCCCACGCCGACCGACAACATCAACAGCACCACGCCGACGCTGATGCCGGACAGATGCGGCAGCGTGCGGCGAAAGCCGAAATTGACGCCCGATGCGAGCAGCATCGTGTTGTTCGGACCGGGCGTGATCGAGGTGACGAGCGCGAACAGAATGCCGGCGGGCAGCGCGCTGAGAGTGACGAAAGACATGGGGGATGGGCTCCGGTGTCGCCAACAGAAACGGTGAAGCTCATTCTAGCGATAGGTCCCGGTACAGTACCTGTACGGTTTTGAAAAGGGTGTCCGGTACGGATCTATGATGACTTGATGAGCGGAAAACGCCGTCGCGCGGCGTGTCCACACTCGGTAGTTAACATATGTTGCAAGTATTTTTTTAATGGCAACATATGTAGACGGCTGGCACAGCAGCCCGCCATCCATCAGGAACCTGCAGAACGCTCGGAGATACCTATGAAAGTGATGAATTGGTCCGCTGTTGCCGTGCTCATGGCGGCAACGTCGGTGAGTACTGCCGCGTTCGCGCAGGACACGACGTCCACGCTCGCGAAGATCCAGCAAAGCGGCGTGATCGCGATTGGCCATCGCGAGACCTCGGTGCCGTTTTCCTACGTCGATGCGAACAACGAAGTGATCGGCTTTTCGCAGGACCTGTGCAACAAGATCATCGATGCGGTGAAGACGAAAACGAAGCGTCCGGACCTCAAGATTCGCTTCATCCCGGTGACCTCGCAGAATCGCATCCCGCTCGTACAGAACGGCACGGTCGATCTCGAATGCGGCGTGACGACCAATCTCGCCGCGCGCCAGAGCCAGGTGAGCTTCGGCGACACGTTCTTCGTCGCGACGACACGTCTTCTGACGCGCAAGGACTCCGGCATCAAGGACTTCCCGGATCTCGCGGGCAAGACGGTGGTGACCAACCAAGGCACGACGTCCGAGCGCATCCTGCGCAAGATGAACGAAGACAAGAAGATGAACATGCAGATCATCAGCGCGAAGGATTACGGCGAAGGGCGCCTCACGCTCGAAAGCGGCCGTGCCGTCGCGTACATGATGGATGACGTCCTGCTGGCCGGCACGCGCACGCTGACCGCCAAGCCGTCGGACTGGGTCATCACCGGCACGCCGCAATCGTCGGAAGCGTATGGCTTCATGTTGCGCCGCGACGATCCCGAGTTCAGAAAGCTCGTCGACGACACGCTCGAACAGGTGATGAAAGGACCCGAAATCCACACGATGTACGACCGTTGGTTCGTCAAGCCGGTGCCGCCGAAGAACATCAGCTTCGACTTTCCGATGAGCGATTCGCTGAAGCAGCTTTACGCGCAGCCGAACGACAAGGCGCTCGAATAACGGATTTTGCCGCGATTGCCTGTAGGCATGGGTTTTTGCGTGGCAGCGTTTGGCTCTTTCCTCTATACCTGGCTATGGGCGGCGTGTTTCGGTTCAGCGTCGCCTGTAGCGGGAACGGAGGCGAAAAGTGAAGAAGCCGATGGACACTTCACCGCGCGGACGGATTTTCCTCAGTGGAATCCTTCTTGCCGTGCTGGCGCTAGCAAGCGGTGTATTCATGGTGTCTGCCAACGCCGACGCGCCCATGCGCGCGATCACGATCGTATCGGGCACCTATGGCGGGAATTGCGGCGCGCCGCGCGGCAACCTGACTCGCGAGCTCGAGCGTCATTGCAACGGACGGGAAACCTGCGATTACCCGCTGCCCGGCCTGCACAAAGGCGGCACGACGCTGGCATGCCCGCGCGACTTCCACGCCGAATGGCATTGCGACCACGCGGACTTTCACACCGCGGCGCTGGGTCCGGGCGCGAAATCGGGCGACAGGCTCGTGCTGGGTTGCGTCGAGTCGCGCGGCGCGGGCAAATAGCTGCATGCGCGAATAAAAAGGCCGAGGCCCTCGCGGGGCTCGGCCTTTGACTATTGCAGCGGTCTTTTAGCTGGTTTTACGAACCGGCGCGAAGCGCCGCTTGACGAGCGACGGCCCGATACGACGGAACCGCTCGCGTTTGTGTTCCTCTTCGAAGTGAGCGAGCGACGGCTTGATCAGATCGCTGCGCGACACGATTCCGATCAGACGCATGCTGTTGCCATCGGCGACCACCGGCAGGCGTTCGAGCCCTAGCACTGCGAGCCGCGTCGCCACGAGCCGGCAGGTCTCGGATGACAACGCGAATGCGGTGTTGTGCTGCGCGAACACGTCGGCGAGGGTCATCGCGCGCTTGCGCTCCGTGTCCTCGGCGCAGAAGCGTTCGAGCAACGGGCGGTCGGCCACGCCGATCACCGCGCCGTCGCGCACCACCGGATACGCGCGGCGCAGCTGGTTCGCGCCGAACAGCGTCTGCAGCGTTGCGCCGACCGTCGTGGCGGCATCGACCGATTCGACCGAGGCGGTCATCACTTCGTCGACATAGTGGCGCTCGAGCGGATCGACGCCGTACTCGCGATAGATGTGATAACCGCGTCGCGCGATTTTCTCGGTCATGATCGAGCGCCGCATCACCACCGTGGAGAAGCCGTGCGCGATCAGCGTTGCGGTCAGCAGAGGCAGCAGCGCGTTGGCGTCGTGCGTGAGGCCGAACGCGAACACGATGGCCGTGAGCGGCGCGCCGAGCGTGGCGCCAAGCGTCGCGGCCATGCAGACGAGCGGCCACAGCCCCGGCTCGCTGCCCGGCAGCCAGTGCGCGAGCACCGTGCCGAGTCCGGCGCCGAGCATCAGCAGCGGTGCGAGCACGCCGCCGGACGTGCCCGAGCCGAGCGCGATGACCCACATCACAGCCTTCACGGTGAGCAGCAAAAGCGCGACCTGCACCGCAATATGCTGATGCAGCAAATCGCCGATCACGTCGTAACCGACGCCGAGCGCGCGCGGTTCGAGCCAGCCGCCAATGCCGACGACGATGCCGCCTAGCGCGGGCCACCACATCCAGTGGATCGGCAGCTTGCCGAACAGGTCTTCCACTTTGTAGAGCGCGGCGGACAGGCCGGACGCAAGCGCGCCCGACAACACGCCAGCGACCGCGCACGACAGCAGGGACCAGCCATCGGGCGCGGCGGTCTGCAGCGGAAACAGCGGACCTGTACCGAAGAAAATCGCGCGAGCGAAGCCGGCGACCGCGCAAGCCACCGCGACCGGCAGGAAGCTGCGAGGGCGCCATTCGAACAGCAGCAGCTCGACCGCGAGCAGCACGGCCGCGAGCGGCGTGCCGAACACCGCGGTCATGCCGGCCGCGGCGCCGGCCACGAGCAGCGTCTTGCGCTCCGCCGACGTGAGCTTCACGCACTGCGCGATCAGCGAGCCGAGCGCGCCGCCGGTCATGATGATCGGGCCTTCCGCGCCGAACGGCCCGCCGCTGCCGATCACGATGCCCGACGACAACGGCTTGAGCACGGCCACTTTCGGCGACATCTTGCTCTTGCCGAACAGGATCGCTTCGATCGCCTCGGGAATGCCGTGACCACGAATTTTTTCGGAGCCGAAGCGCGCCATCAGGCCGACGATCAAACCGCCGATCACCGGCACGCCGATCACCCAGATGCCGAGCGTATTGGCGGCGGGCGAGCGGTCGACGAACGACAGCGTGCCGAAGAAAAACAGGTTGGTGAACAGGTGAATCAGGTTCAGCAGAACAACAGCGGCAAACGTACTGACGAGGCCGATGCACGCGGCGAGCGCGAAAATGCCGGGCAGTCGCGCATTCGCCGCGAAATCGCGCTTGTGGGAATCCATGCTCATGGTTAGTCGAGGTCGATCCGAGGAATCTGGAAGGAGCCTTCGAGCGATCTCAATTCGGCGCGATGCAGTTCCGCGAGCCGCTCGAGTACCCGTTCTCCCGCTTTTTCGATGTGTACTTCAACCTGGCGACGATCGGTTTCGCTGACCTGGCGGCGCACGAGACTCAGTGCCTCGCAGCGCGATACCAGTGCGACGACGCCGTGATGTTGCGCCTGCAGACGCTCCGCGAGTTCGCCGACGGTCGCCCAGTCGCGCTCGGGATAGCCCTTGATATGCAGCAACAACAGGTATTGCAACGGCGTGATGCCCTCGTTCTGCGCGGCCTGCTCCGAGAAGCGCTCGAAGCGCCGCATCTGATAGCGAAACTCCGACAACTGCTCGAAATCGCTTTTGACGAGCTTGCGAGTCCGTACTTTCATAGGATATCCGCCGATGTGAAGAAACGGAAAATATATCACGACATGACGTATTTGGGTGGATTGCGGCCGTGGCAACGGCGTCGCGCGGCAGGTCTCCTTGCTCTTTTAACTGAAAATCAGGCCGCCTTGCGGGCTTGGGTGGCGGTCTGCCGGTACAGGCCGGAGATCAGGTCCACCTGCGTGATCATACCGACCACGCGCCCCCCGCGATCGAGCACCGGCACGTGGTGGTGCCCGTAGTTCGCGAACATCGGCACGAGTTCCGTGATCGGATCGGAGGCGCCGACGGTGCACACGTCGGTGGTCATCAAGCTGCCGACGTTCGACGTGCGAAGCGCATCGCCGCGCAGCCAGCCGTCGAAGTAGTTCAGGATCGGACCGAGCGCGCCGAAGCTTTTCCTGTCGACGAAATCGGCGCGCGTGACGATGCCGAGCAGCTTCTGCTTCACATCGACGACCGGCAGCGCCTTCACGTTGTGGCGCCTGAACAGCTCCCATGCGGCGGCGGCGCGCGTGCCCGGCGACACCGACACGACATGGCGCGACATCACGTCTTCGCAGCGCAGTTCGTCGAAGCTGCGCGAGAAGGCCTGTAGCTGCGTTTCGCGCAGCAACGAATAGAGGTCGTCCGTGCCGATGTCGAGCATTTCGTCACGGCGTCGAAGCACGGCTTTGACGTCGTCGCGGGTGAAGCCGACGCGCGCGGCTTCGTCGGCGGCCTGGTTCGGCGTCGCGCGGTCCTGGCGTCCCGCATGCGGGTAGCGGTGGCCGGTTGCCGCGTGATAGACAAGCGCCGCGAACAGCAACGCGGCCGACTGGATCGTGATCGGTTCGAGCACGAAGCGGTAGCCGAGCGCATGAATGACCGGGCCGCCCAGCACCGCCGTCAACGCGACCGCGCCCGACGGCGGGTGCACGCAGCGTAGCGCGAACATGCCGGAGATCGACAGCGCCACCGCGAGGGCGGCCGCCAGCGTCGGATCGCCGATCAGCATCGCGCAGGTGACGCCGACCGTCGCGGACACGAGGTTGCCGCCGATGATCGACCACGGCTGCGCGAGCGGGCTCGCGGGCACCGCGAACAGCAGCACGGCCGAGGCGCCCATCGGCGCGACCAGCAGCGGAATGTTTGCGGCGGGACCGAGCAGCAGATACATCAGACCGCCGGTGAACGCGATGCCGAGCAGCGCGCCGAGGCACGAACGCGCACGCTCGTGCCATTTCACGGTGACCGGGGCGGGGAGAAAGCTGGCAAGCCAGCCGAGAGCAGGAGAGCGGGACAAGATAGGAGCGGAAAGTAGTCGAAGATGCCGGGCCCGACATTACCGGGGAAACCCTGGCAACGCGAATACAGTCTGGTCATGATTATATTTCAATGTGATATAAAAAGTTCTCCAGCCCCTGCGCGGCGCGCGAAATCTGTCGCATATCGCAGACAGTCGAGCGCGCGCCCGACCTCCTTCAGCCTGGCCCCAAATCACCGATCCGCACGTTCTTGTTTATCACGTTGTGATATAAAATGATGTAGACCGATCGGGAGCGCTCGTTGGCTGGTTGCCTGATAGATGGATAGGGAGCCATCATGATGATCACATTTCAATCGACGGCGTCGCCGGATGTCGTCATGCTGAGGGATCTCGCGCAATATCTGCTAGGACTGATCGGCAAGCGGCTCAGCGAGCGGGGCGTTATCAGCCACGACGAGCTGGTCCACGCGATCGATCGTCTCGAAGCCGCCATCACCGAAGACGCGGCCGCGGAAACGACCCTCGAAGCATTGCACTGTTCAACGAGTAATCAACGCGAGTCGCGCAACCGGCTGTCGCAGCGCGCGTGGCCGTTTCTGGACATGATGCGTGCGGCGCGTGACTCGGACGCCGACATCATCTGGGGGCTGTAGTTCGTCGAGGGAATCGCGATGAAACGATTGACGTCGCGTCGACGCTTCGCAATCCTCCTTATTTCGGTTTGCGCCGTTACGCTTGCCCATGCGTTCTCACCTGAGCAGGAAACCGGCCGATACCAGCAGCCGATGCGCGACCCATGCGCCGCGTCGCGCGACACCGAGGTGCGAAGCAGCGTGATCGGCGTGTATGGCGGCACCGTTGTCGACCAGTTGTCCAGCGGAGCGGTGGTGCTCGTGAAATGGCCGGACGGTTCGCCGCACGAGGCATGGACCGCTGGGTCGCACAGCCATGGTTTGCCCGTCGATCCCGCGGCAAACGCTGCGCATGTTTTCTTTCTGTGGCCGGAGTCATAGCGGGGCGTTCCTGATCGCCGCGGCGAGCAACCGCATGCATTCAGGTACGGCTAATGCGTGCGCGATGCTGTTACGACGGCACACCCATTCCCTATCTCGATCCGACCATACTTCGGCTCGACGCAGATTCATCGCGCGTACCCCGTGGTGCAGGCGGGGCGGCTAGTCGGCATGGCCGATCGGCGGATGCTGAGCGCGGCGCTCGACGAGGGCCGCGCGACGGCGACGGTGGGCGAGCTGTGCGCAAGCGATGCGAACTTCCCGAACGAGCGGCTCGACATCGCGTTGCCGGAAGAGACCTGCCGGCACGTTGCCGCGCGTCTGGCCGCGCGTTCGCTCGATCGCGTGCCGGTCGTCGCCGACACATCCAGCTATCGGCTGATCGGCATCGTGTCACGCCACGATCTTGTCAAACCCTCGCTGTCGATCTTCAACGAGGAACGCGAGCGGGAACGGTTCCGGCGCATTTCGCTATTCCAGGGCAGGGATTCGGTGGCCACCGAATCTCGCGAATAGTGCCTGCTTAACGGCGTTTCTGTAGGTATTTGCATGTATCGGTGTCGCGCGGTATATGTCACGAACTGACATATAATTAATTGATGACTTGCCGCGCGGCGCAAGGAGGTTCCCATGTCGAGCTTCAGGCGCATTCTTCTCTGTTACGACGGAACACGCGAAGGACAACACGCATTGAAGGACGGTGCCGCTCTAGCGCAAGACCTGAACGCGGAAGTGCACCTGCTTTCCGTGCTCAACAATACGGCGTGGATGCAGGGCGCGGACATCACGTCCGCGGTGCCGGTCGATTTCATCAACGAATCCGCCAAAGCGCTGCTCAACGAGGGCTTGCAGAAACTCGCCGCGCGCGGAATTCGCGCGACCGGTCATCTCGCGATCGGTGAACCACTCGACGAGATTCCGTTTTTCGCTAACGATCTGAAGGTCGATCTGGTCGTCGTCGGTCATCGCCGCAGTCACGGACTCGCGCGATGGTGGGGTGGCCGGCACGACGGACTGCTGCTCGATCGCGTGACATGCAGTGTGCTGGTGACGATGGGCGCGGCAGTCGCTGCGCCGGCCGCAGTCGCAGGCACGGGCGAGACCGAGCGGTCCGCCGAACATTCATGAGCGTTGCGTTGTTTGTGTTGAGTTGAGAGTTGGGTTGCGTTGCGTTGGCACGGAGGCACACCATGAAAGTCGTCGACGAACGGTTCAATCATCCCCAGCCCGTCAAGCACAGCGATAACGAAAGAGCAAGCTGCCGCAGCGCGCCGCCGATGCGCAGCGGCCGAAGAAGAAACCCGAAGGCGAGCCGCCGGTCGAGTGACGCGGGGCGGTGCCACGCCGTTCAATTCGCGCGTAAATGCTAAAGCGCTGCCAGGCGCGAAAGCCTGGCAGCGTTTTAGTCATACATGCGAGTCGCCCGGCACAGGCGACCGACATCGCGTCAGACGATCGCAAGTCGGTGCTGAACGACAACAGGAACGCACGCGGCGCGCCCCCGGTCAGGTACGGTCCGCGCGAGGAACGAAAAGTCCGGCCCGATTATCGTTCAAATGCGAATCGTTCTTGTTGAAGAACTGCAAAAGAACTGCGGAAGAACTGCGACGATTTACCGGACAGATGGCAAAAGTGGGTGTTTCTGATGGCGTCATGACGCCGTGATGCGCGGGTTTGACGGCACCGCGAGGACGGTACAGCGTTTGCTACCCGCCCAAAGGTTTAACCGCAGGCCGCCATACATGTCACGAAATTCGACTACCTGCCAGAGATGGAGCGCCCGAGAGGTCCAGCTATTGCACGACGTGCCGCGCGTGCTCGTCGTCGACGACAACGAGAGCGCCGCCGAAGCGCTTGCCACCTGGCTGTCCTACGAGGGCGTCGAGGCGCGCGCCGCGACCGGCTGCACGGCGGCGCTGCGCTGCGTGCGCAACTGGGTTCCCGACGTCGTCGTACTCGACATCATGATGCCGGAGCGCGACGGGTACGAAACGGCGAGCGCGCTGCGCCGCTATCTGCCGACGCACAGCCTTGGCATCGTCGCGTTCACGTCGCTGGACGAAGATCATGTGAGGGAAACCGGCCGCGAGCGTCACAATTTCGACGGCTATTGCCAGAAGGGCACCGCGCCTGCCGCGCTGCTCGCATTGTTGCGAGGGCTGTGGCGCGGATGAAGACGGCGCTCGCGCCGATAAAAAACGCGGCTCCACACCGCCGGGCTTGTCAACCGCGCTTTTCAGTCGGGCGCGCAACCCGCCGCGCTGAACCGCTCAGCCCTTCCGCGCGGCCGGCATCCAGCCGGCTTCGACACCGAACTGCGCGATCTGTTTCGCGACCGCATCGGCTAGGCGCTTTGCATCGTCCGACACGCCCGCGCGCTTCGTTTCGGTCACGCCGTGCAGGCCCGCGCCGGCCGCTGCCGCGGTCGCGACGGTGCCGGCCGCCGCGCCGACCCCGGCGGTTTCGACCATGCCCGGCATCTTGCCGCTGTCCGCGTTGGCCGTGAAGCTCTGCACGACGCGCGGCGCGCCCACAGCGGGTTGGTAGACGATCTGCACCGCGCTGCTCACCTCGCTCTTGCCCGCGCCGAGCCCGATCAGCGTGCGGCGGCGGCGATTGCCGGCGTCAATCGTCTCGAAACTGCCTTGCACGAGCAGCACGTTCTGGCCGGCGGGCACCGGCGCGTCGGTGCGCACCGCGTGCAGACCCATCGCCTGCAGCTGATGGACGATCTCGTCGGCGACCTGCTCGCGCACCTTGGTGGCATCGGCAACCTGCTTCTGCGCGTCCGACGAACCCGACATCTGCGTCTTCAGTTTCTGCAGCATGCCACTGTTATCGAGCTTGACCTGCTGCGGATCGGCATCGAACGTGTACACGTAGATCGTGTCAGGATGCACCGTCGACTGCGTGCCTGCGCCGGCCGTCGCGGACGTGCTCGTCGCGCTCAGATTCGTGACGCTGGCGCCGGCGCAGCCGCTCAGCAGCGCGCTGCCGCACACGAGTGCCATGCAGGTGAAACGGGCGGCGTTCTTTTTGATGAAGTTCACTGAAGTCAACATGATGATCCTGTCGTCGGCACGCGGTGCCAGTGGGTTCGAGTCCATCGCCGATGATCGGGCAACCGTGGGATCGTCGATCATCGGCGAAGGGATTCGCACGTGAAGCCTTTCGATCTCATGCGTCTGTGATTCGTCACGCACCGGCAGCGAACGAAGTATGGGCGAGCGGCCCGCCGAACTCCATTCAACAATTATTTCGAGCGATGTCACGGCGACATGAAGGCGCGACGCGCGGGGAGCCGCGGCGACGCGCGACACGAAAAGGCGGGGAGCGGGATGAAGAAGAGAGAAGGCGCGGACGTCGGGCCGCCGATCAGTTCAAAGCGAGCTTGACGATGCAGCAAAGCACGAACACGAGCAGGGCGGCGGCAATGGCCATGTCCATTGGATAGCGCATTCCTTCACCCTGTCCTGACGTTGCGGAGCTCCTATCGTAATCACCTGACGGAAGATGAAAAGCGTCAGTGAAGCGCCAATGTGGGACAGGCAACGAAGTCCCGCACGCCGCGCGTAGCGGGGCTGCGGGAGCGCTTCCACCCATCGGCGAGAGGCGGCGAAGCACCGATCGCTCGATTGCGCTCGCATGCTTCGGCGCAAAAAAGCGCCGCGTGGCGCGGCGCTCCATTCGCAATTCGCGACGAAGATTTATTGCGCTTGCGCGGCTGGCAGACCCGGCGGCGTGCCATGCGGCGCCTTGTTCACCGCAGCGAGATCTTCGGCGAGACTCGTGCGCAGTGTCGCAATAGCTTGCTCGGGATTGGCGGGCTTCAGCTGCTCGCGCGCCAGCGAGTCGTACACGTAGTGGCGCAGCATCGGGTCCTGGGTCTTGTTCAACACGTCGTGGTAGACCGCGACGATCTCGCCTTGACGGCCGCTCAGCGCATACAGACGGCGCAGTTGTTCGAGATCGTTGATCACCGCGAAAGCTGGACTCGGATGACCCATCATCGGACCATGCCCCGGCGGCCCGTCGCCGCGCGGACCGCCGTCGTGCATCGCGGCGGGCGGGGGCGGTGGCATGCCGTCGTCGGCAAGCGCGTTCGTCGCGATGATGCCAAGAACCGCGGCCACGGCCGCGCTGAGGATTGCTTTTCTCATGATGTCGCTCCCAGCGAAAACAGCGCCGGCGCCACGATGGACCGGCTCCTCGCAACGATAGTCGACGCGCTGATCCGCCGGGTTACGAAAGCCATTCAGTAACTTTCCGAGCCTTTCGAAGCACGCGCGACGCGACGCGCGTCACCGCGCACGAATTTGCGTCAGGGTGAGCGCCGCTGGCGCAACGCAGCCGGATAGCGCATGATTGCTGCGATGTGCCGTGCGACCCCCAAAAGCACGTCGCCGTGGCGGCACGCGCGGCACACGCAGCCGCCGGCATCGGCGTCGCGCCTGGTGCGGGCGGCGCAGAGGCGATGAGTCTTCAACCGCAAGGAGGATTTCGCATGGACCGACCCGATGCAGCCAATCCGTTTGGCGATCTGACCAAAATGCTGGAACAGTTCAAGCTCCCCGGCTTCGACGTACCCGCCATCATGGAAGCACGCCGCAAGGACATGGAAGCGCTGGTTCAAGCGAATCAGACAGCATTCCAGGGGATGCAGTCGCTCGCGCAGAAACAGGCCGAGATGCTGCGCAGCACGCTGGGCGAGTTGCAGGCACTGACTGCGCAACTCACCGCGGCTGGCGCCGCGCCGTCGAGCAAAACCGCGGAGCTGATCCAGCAGAGCCTGCACAAATCGCTCGCCGATATGCAGCAGCTCGCGCAAGCCGCGTATCAGACGCAGGCGGAGTCGTATGCGGTGATCGCGAAACGCGTAGAGGAGAATGTGCAGGAACTGAAGTCGCTTCTTGAGCAGCAGAAGAAGAAGTAGCGCACGCCGCGAGTTCCGAACCATCTATGTCGCGGAGGGCCGTCAAGCCTTCCGCGATTTTTTTGCCCGTTATTCGGTAGACGCTTACATCGATAAAAAAACGCTGCCCTCGTTCACAGCTTCTACGCGTGACGACCGAAATTTCCGCAGCCTGCTGCTTCTAAATATCAGAAGGAAACCAAGGCATTGTCGCCAAAAGACTTTGTCCGCACTGATCGAACGTAGTCGAACGATCCAGCAGCCTCCAAAGGCTCGAATCGCGCAGCAAACGATTGCCGCGCGCCATTCCCCTGACTTAAAGTTTCGCCCCGCCTTTCCGTAGACGCATTCACGCAGCCCAACCGGCGTGAAGCAGCCCGGCCTAGCCGGTCAGGTGTGCGCCCCTCGTTTCGCGTTTTCATCTGGGAAGGAAATCTTTTGAATCCGAAGCTTGTTACCCGCATTGCCTGCGCAGTGTTCGGGGCATGCTGCGCGTTGCCGTTCGCCGCGCACGCGACGCTCGGCCAGAACGCCAGCACCGTCGACGCCGATCAGACGCGCCTGCACGCAGTCGCTCATGCGGCCAGCGCACAGGGCGCCTATTCGGTGCACGCGCTGACGCTGCCGTCCGGCACCCACGTGCGCGAATTCGTGGCGGCCAACGGCATCGTGTTCGGCGTCGCGTGGGATGGCCCGACGCTGCCCGATCTGAAGGCGATGCTCGGCGCATCGTTCGACGCGTACGTCGCCGCCAGCGCGACGCGTCGCGGCGTGCCGCTCGCGGTGTCGAACAGCGATCTCGTCGTGTTCTCGAGCGGCCATCTGCGCGCCTTCGCCGGCTACGCGTATCTGCCGCAGGCGGTGCCCGCCGGCGTCGACGTCAGCGTCATTCAATAACGGAGCGAACATGCGATCCAGGTCATCGTGGATGACTCGGCTGGGCGCGGCGCCCGTCGTGGTTCTGGCGCTGCTGTTGAGCGCGTGCGGCGGCGGCGGTGGTGGTGGCGGCAGCGCGAGCACCACGGCCAATTCGAGCACGTCCGGGAGTTCGACCGGCTCATCGGGTTCGACCGTGACCAATACGTCGCCGTCGCCGCAGGTGCTGGCCGCCAACGCGGTGCGCGTGACGGTCGACTCGGGCATCAGCAACGTGCCGAACATGCCGTTCGTCAGCATCACGATCTGCGCGCCCGGCACCGGTAATTGCCAGACGATCGATCACGTGCTCGTCGATACCGGCTCGTGGGGCGTGCGCGTGTTCGCATCGCAACTGCCCGCGTCGATGAGCCTGCCGCAGCAGAAGGACGGCGCGGGCAATTCCGTCGCCGAATGCATGCAGTTCTTCGACGGCTATACGTGGGGCGCGGTGAAGCTCGCCGATGTGCAGATCGCCGGCGAGAAAGCCGCGTCGCTGCCGATCCAGCTGATCGATCCCGGCTACGCATCGCTGCCAAGCGATTGCGCGGCCGTCGGCGCGCCGCGCAATACGCCGGCCAGCTTGCAGGCGAACGGCATTCTCGGCATCGGCGTGTTCAAGCACGACTGCGGCGCGAGCTGCGTGCAGCAGGCGATTCCCGCGACCTACTACGGTTGCAGTGGTACCAACTGCACGTCGATACCGCTCGCGGAAACGTATCAGGTCGCCAATCCGGTGCCGTACTTCGCGACCGACAACAACGGCTCGGTGCTCAGTCTGCCGACCGTGTCGGGCGGTGCGCCATCGGTGTCGGGGAAACTCGTGTTCGGCATCGGCACGCAGGGCAACAATGCGCTCGGCGCGGCGCAGGTTATCGGCGTGAGTCCGTCGAACGGCACGTTCACGACGGTGCAGAACGGCACCACGTACACGCGCAGCATTGTGGACAGCGGCTCGACGGGACTCTTCTTTCAGACCACCTCGATGCCGGCCTGCGCGAGCCCGAACAGCGCGTATTACTGCCCGAGCTCGACGCAGCAGTTGAGCGCGATGATCGAAGGCGTGAACGGCACGACGAGCGCGGTGACGTTCAACGTCGGCAATGCGATGTCGATCGCGCAGACTTATAGCGGCGACTCGGCATTGCCGCTGCTCGCGGGACCGGCGTTCGTGACATCGACGGTGTTCGATTGGGGGCTGCCGTTCTTTTATGGCCGCAACGTCTATGCGGCGATCGAGCAGCAGTCGACGCCGGGTGGGAAGGGGCCTTATGTGGCGTACTGAAGCGATGACCGTGTGATGAAAGCCCGCTGCCGGTTGATCCGACAGCGGGCTCTTTTATGCGCTCATGTGCTCGCGGTCGCTCCGGTTGTCGCGCTTGCCGCCCGCCGCCGCGATCACGCGATGCACGAAGCGCAGCTTGTCGACCACCGGCGCCGCGAGCGTGAACGGATAGCCGTCGGGCATGCCCAGACTGCGGTTCAGGCTGTTCAGCGCGTACGTGAGTGGAAACCAGCGCTTCATCAGATTGCCGAAGCTCGCATCCTCGACCGGCGTGCGGTCGGTCAGCGTCGGCTCGCTCGGATCGTCGGGCAGCAGCGCGAGTCCGTACGATGTCGAGGTATCGAGCACATCGACGATCAGCAGATAATGCGCCCACGTCTCCGCCCAGTCTTCCCACGGATGCATCGTTGCGTACGCGCTGATGTACGACGCCTGCCAGTCGGCCGGCGCACCGTCGCGATAGTAGTCGTTCAGCGCTTCGCCGTAGTCGGCCTGCTCGTCGCCGAACAGCTTGCGAAACGGTTCGAGCCAGCGCGGCTCGTTTTCGATCAGCTGGCTGAAGAAGTAGTGGCCGGTCTCGTGGCGGAAGTGGCCGAGCAGCGTGCGGTACGGCTCGCCCATCGCAGTGCGCACTTTCTCGCGATGCGCGTCGTCGGCCTCGGCGATGTTCAGCGTGATCAGCCCGTTGTCGTGACCGGTCATCACCGGCTCGCCATCGCCGCCGTCGGCGAGAAATTCGAAGGCGAGACCGCGCTCGGGGTCCGCGTCGCGCGATTGCACATCGAGGCCAAGTTCGCCCAGTGTGTACAGCAGGCGCCGTTTCGCGACTTCGAGCCGGTACCAGTAGAGCCGGTTTTCCGGTTCGCTCAGGTTCGGAATCGTGCGAGTCAACTGACAGGCGCGGCACAGCGTATCGGGCGAGTCGGCGGGGATCATCCAGTTGCAGACGTTTTCGACCGCGTAGTTGTGGCATTGCCGGAACAGCGCGCCGTTCGCCTCCGGATGCAGGCTGCGCCAGCGGCCGTCGCCGGCGTCATCGAACGCGCTGATTTCGCGCAGTTCGGGGAGATAGCCGAGCAGCGACTCGCAGCGCTCGCAGCGGACATTCTCGTAGAACAGCAGTTGCGCGCAGCGATTGCAGTGGAAGGTTTTCATCGGGCCGGCCTTTTGATCAGTGCGATGTCGGTTGCGGTGACGAACGATCGCAATCTTCATGCCGCGATTGCCAGACGTCACCGCTTTAACGCACAGTACGGTCATGATCGTGCATCGGTGGTGCGCCGCTTTGGTGCACGGTCCGACGTAGCCCAACGGCAAGACAACACATACGCAAAACGCACACGCAATTCAGGCAACACCAAACGATTCACACGAGTTTGACCAGCAACGGCATAGAGCTTGCTTTTTTGGCGGGCTGCACCTTTCGTCGAGGAGTCCGGAGTGTCCATACGCGTCGCCTTGCATCACGTTACTCATTACCGCTACGACAGACTGGTTACGCTGTCGCCCCAAGTGGTGAGGCTGCGGCCCGCGCCGCATTGCCGTACGCCGATCCTGTCGTACTCGATGCGCGTCGAACCCGCGAGGCACTTCACCAACTGGCAGCAGGACGCGTTCGCGAACTATCAGGCGCGGCTGGTGTTCCCCGAGCAGACGCGCGAGTTCAAGGTGAGCGTCGATCTGGTCGCCGAGATGGCCGTCTACAACCCGTTCGACTTTTTTCTGGAACCATCGGCCGAGCGGTTTCCGTTCGACTACGCGCCGGAACTCGCAGCCGAACTCGCGCCCTACTGCGTGAAACGGCCGATGACGCCGCGCTTCGCCGAGTTCGTCGCGAGCATCGACCGCACGCCGGCCGGCACCGCGAACTTCCTGGTGGCGCTGAACCAGCGGTTGCAACGCGAAATTCGCTATCTGATCCGGATGGAGCCGGGCGTTCAGTCGCCCGAGGAAACCTTGGTCAACGCGTCGGGCTCGTGCCGCGATACGGGCTGGCTGCTCGTCGAGACGTTGCGGCAACTGGGCTTCGCGGCGCGCTTCGTGTCCGGCTATCTGCTGCAGCTCGCGCCCGACGTCAAATCGATCGACGGCCCGAGCGGCACCGAGGTCGACTTCACCGACCTGCACGCGTGGTGCGAGGTCTATCTGCCGGGCGCGGGCTGGATCGGGCTCGATCCGACCTCGGGGCTGCTCGCCGGCGAAGGCCATATTCCGGTTGCCTGCACGCCGGAGCCGGGCAGCGCGGCGCCGATCTCGGGCGCGGTCGACGAATGTGAGGTCGAATTCGGACACACGATGTCGATCGAACGCGTGCTGGAGTCGCCGCGCGTCACGAAGCCGTACAGCGAAGCCGCTTGGCACGACGTGCTGAAGATGGGCGCGCGGGTCGACTATGAACTCGCCGACATGGATGTGCGACTGACGATGGGCGGCGAGCCGACCTTCGTGTCGGTGCGCGATCGCGATGCCGCCGAGTGGAACACCGACGCGCTTGGACCCACCAAGCGCGGCTACGCGGTCGCGCTGATGGACCGGCTGCGCGAGCGCTACGGCGCGAACGGCTTCCTGCATATCGGCCAGGGCAAGTGGTATCCGGGCGAGCAACTTCCGCGCTGGGCGATGTCCCTGTACTGGCGCGCCGACGGCGAGCCATGCTGGCGCAACCCGGCCTTGTTCGCCGATGAACGGGAGCCTGGCCGCTACACGGCCGGCGACGCGCAACGGTTCATCGCGCATCTGGCGGCGAAGCTGTCGCTCGACGAGGACTGCATCCAGCCCGGCTACGAGGACACCTGGTACTATCTGTGGCGCGAGCGTCGCCTGCCGGTCAACGTCGATCCATTCGACGCGCGCCTCGACGACGAACTCGAACGCGTGCGGCTGCGCCGCGTGTTCGACGCCGGGCTCGCGAGTCCGGCCGGCTACGTGTTGCCGCTCGGCCGCGAGCGCGGCGCGCCGGGCATCGCGGCGAAGTGGATCACGGGCCGCTGGTTCTTCCGCGACGAACGGATGTATCTGATCCCCGGCGATTCACCGATGGGCTACCGGCTGCCGCTCGATTCGCTGCCGTGGGTGTCGAAGACCGACTATCCGTATCAGCACGCGCACGATCCGTTCGCGCCGCCGCAGCCGTTGCGCACGGCTGCGCAGTTGCGCGTGCAGTACGAAGGCGGGCGCGAGAGCCGGCAGATCGCCGAGGAACAGATCAGCGGGCGGCAGGCGGCCGCGCTGTCGCTGTCGGCGGCCGATCTGCTGAGCGGCATGCCGCAAGGCGGCGTGCTCGCGTATGCGCCGCCGCGCCATGACGAAGCGCTGCCGGCGCGTGGCGAATCGTCGAAGGACACGCTGCGCACCGCGGTGTGCGTCGAGGCACGCGACCCGAAGCGCGCGGCCGGCCCGAAAGCCGAAGCCGATTCCTTCGGCAGCGGCCGCACGCTGCTGCACGTATTCATGCCGCCGCTGACCGAGCTCGACGACTATCTCGACCTGCTTGCCGCGGTCGAAGCGACGGCCGAGGAGCTGAAGATGCAGATCGTGCTCGAAGGCTATCCGCCGCCGCGCGATCCGCGCCTGAAGGTGCTGCAGGTGACGCCGGACCCCGGCGTGATTGAAGTCAACATTCATCCGGCCGCGAACTGGGACGAGCTCGTCGATCACACCGAGTACCTGTATCAGTCGGCCGCGCACAGCTATCTGAGCAGCGAGAAGTTCATGCTCGACGGGCGCCACTCCGGCACCGGCGGCGGCAATCACTTCGTGCTCGGCGGCGCGACGCCGGCCGACAGCCCGTTCCTGCGGCGGCCCGACCTGCTCGCGAGCCTGATCGCGTACTGGCACAACCATCCGTCGCTGTCGTATCTGTTTTCGGGGCTGTTCATCGGACCGACGAGCCAGGCACCGCGCGTCGACGAAGCGCGCAACGACCAGGTCTACGAACTCGAAATCGCGTTCGCCGAGCTGCAACGGCAGGTCGATCTGCTCGGCGGCCGCGACAGCGGCAACCTGCCGCCGTGGATGATCGATCGCGCGCTGCGCAACATCCTGATCGACGTGACCGGCAACACGCACCGCGCCGAGTTCTGCATCGACAAGCTGTATTCGCCCGACGGACCCGCAGGCCGCCTCGGTCTGCTGGAGCTGCGCGGCTTCGAGATGCCGCCGCACGCGCGCATGAGTCTGGTGCAGCAATTGCTGCTGCGCGCCCTCGTCGCGCGATTTTGGCGCATGCCGTACACGCGGCGGCTCACGCGCTGGGGCACCGAGCTGCACGACCGCTTCCTGCTCGGCACCTTCGTAAAGATGGATTTCGACGACGTGCTCGCTGACCTCGGCGAAGCGGGCTTCGCCTTAGATAGCGCGTGGTTCGCGCCGCACTTCGAATTCCGCTTTCCGCTCGTCGGCGAGATGACGCTGAGCGGCATCGACCTGACGATCCGCAACGCGCTCGAACCGTGGCACGTGATGGGCGAGGAGGGCTCCGCCGGCGGCACGGTGCGCTATGTCGATTCGTCGGTCGAGCGGCTCGAAGTGCGCGCGCTCGGGTTGAACGGCGATCGTCACATACTGAGCGTCAACGGCGTGCCGGTGCCGCTGCAGCCGACCGGCCGCGTCAGCGAGTACGTGGCCGGCGTGCGTTTTCGCGCTTGGGCGCAATCGTCGGCGCTGCATCCGACGATCGGCGTGCACGCGCCGCTCACGTTCGACCTCGTCGACACCTGGAGCGGCCGCTCACTCGGCGGATGCCAGTATCATGTCGCTCATCCGGGCGGGCGCAACTATCAGACCTTCCCGGTCAACGCCTACGAGGCGGAAAGCCGGCGACGCGCGCGTTTCTTCGCGTCGGGTCATACGCCGGGACCGCTCGCCGTGGGCCGACCGCAACGCAGCCTCGAGTTTCCATTCACGCTCGATCTGCGCCACAGTTGAACAACACGCATCGCTGACACCACACGACCTTGGCCTTTCAATCGACCTTGCCCTTCGAAGCGTCCGCGATGCCGGCGGACGCTTCGTCCCTGTTGCGGTTGCTGCCGGGTCATGACGGACATTGGGACGAGCTGCGCGACGCGTCGGGCGCGCTGCGCGAGCCGTGGCGGCAGTTCTTCGCGCTGCTCGACGAGGACGGGGTGGCGCGACTCGCGGATCATCACGCGTCGATCGCTCGGCAGATCCGCGATAACGACATCAGCTACAACGTCTACGCGGACAACGGCAAGTCGCGGCCCTGGGCGCTCGATCTGCTGCCGTTCCTGATCAGCGAGGCCGAGTGGGCGCAGCTCGAGCGCGGCGTCGCGCAGCGCGCGCGTCTGCTCAACGCGATCGTCGCCGATATCTACGGACCGCGGACGCTGCTCGAACATGGGCAACTGCCGCCCGCGCTGGTGTTCGGCCATCCCGGCTATCTGCGTTCGGTGAAGGGCTTCACGCCGGCCGGTGGCCAGTATCTGCAGGTCGTCGCGCTCGATCTCGCGCGCACGCCGGGCGGCGAGTGGAGCGTGATCGCGCATCGCACCGAGGCGCCGTCCGGTCTCGGCTACGCGCTCGAAAACCGCCTGATCGTGTCGACGCTGCTCGCCGAGCCGTTCCGCTCGCTGCGCGTGAGCCGGCTTGCGCCGCTCTATTCGCAACTGATCGCGACGCTCGTGCAGGCCGCGCAAGCGACGATGCGCGACGAGGAAAGCGCCGACGCTTCACCGCATATCGCGCTGCTCACGCCGGGGCCGTACAGCGAAACCTATTTCGAGCATGTGTTTCTCGCGCGCTATCTCGGCGTCACGCTGGTCGAAGGCAAGGATCTGACCGTGCGCGGCGACCGGCTCTATCTGAAGACCCTGGCAGGCCTCGAACGCGTGCACGTCGTGCTGCGCCGTCTCGACGACGCGTTCTGCGACCCGGTCGAGCTGCGCGCCGATTCGACGATCGGTGTGCCCGGGCTGTTGCAGGTGATGCGCGCGGGCAACGTGATCGTGTCGAACGTGCCGGGCTCGGGGTTCGCCGAGTCGCCGGCGTTGCACGGTTTCATGCCCGGTATCGCCGAAGCGTTGCTCGGCGAAGAGCTGCTGCTGCCCGGCGTGCCGACCTGGTGGTGCGGCGAACAGGCCGCGCGCGAGCATGCGTTCGCGCATCTCGACGACGCGTTGATCGTGCCGACCTGGCCGCTCGCGGGACGCGATGCGCCGCCCGGCATCGAACGGGGCCGACAGCCGCTCGCGGCATGGCGCGAGCGCATCGACGAGTTGCCCGACGCGTTCACGATCCAGCAGGAGCAGCGCTTTTCCTGCACGCCGCGCTACGAGGAGGGCACGATCGGCGGGCGACCGTCCGTGCTGCGAGTCTATGCGATCGCCGACGTCGACGGCGGCTGGCACGTGATGCCGGGCGGCTTCACCCGCATGGCCGCCGAGCGTCAGACCACGGTATCGATGCAGCATGGCGGCAGCAGCGTCGATACCTGGGTGCTGTCGAGCCAGCCAAGCTCTACGTTCACGCTGCTGCCTTCGCCGATGCAGCCCGCCGACCTCACGCGCAAGCATCGCACAGTATCGAGCCGCGCCGCCGAGAACCTGTTCTGGGCGGGCCGCTACGGCGAGCGCGCGGAAAACAATGTGCGGTTGCTGCGGCTGATTCTCGGCTCGCTCGAAGGCAACGACGCCGATGCGATGTTCGCGACGCTGGTCGAACTCGCGACATGGTGCGGCCTCGTGCAGCCGGGCGACCTGGCGTCGCCGCACGGGCCGGCCTCGCCGCAGACCTTCGAGCGCGCGCTCGTCGCGAATCTCGGCGAGAGCGCGGGCAGTGTCAGCATCAGCCAGAACCTCAACTGCCAGGCGCGCGCGAACGGCGAGGTGCGCGGGCGGTTGTCGAACGATCATTGGCGCATGATCCTCGCGGCGCGCAACGACTTTCAGGATGCGTTGCAGGTGTTGCTGCCTGCCGTGGGCGCAGGCAACGGCGGCGCGGGCGCCGCGAGCAGCGGCAGTGCGTTCGATCGCTACGATCGCGTGACGCTCGCGAACGCGCTCGAACATCTGTCGGTGCAGCTATCGGCGATCAGCGGCGCGCAGGGCGACCGCATGACGCGCGATGAAGCATGGCGGCTGCTGTTCGTCGGGCGTCATATCGAACGCGTCGCGACGATGGCCGCGTTCATGCGCGGCGTCGCCGCGAATGGCCAGCTCGCGACGCCGGCCGGCTTCGATCTGCTGCTGCAAATGTTCGACAGCACGCTCACGTATCGCTCGCTGTACCCGGGGCGTTTCGAAGTGCCCGCGCTGCTCGATCTGCTCGTGATCGAACCGCACAATCCGCGCGGCATTTATGGCGTGTACGAACGGCTGCGCAACAAGCTCGGCGAGATCGCCGTCGCGGCGGGCAGCGTGCGGCATCGGCCGTTCGCGGAGTTGCTGCCGCCGGTCGAAATGCTGCCGTCGCTCGGATCGCTGTGCGAGGTCGACGAACACGGCTCGTATGGCAAGCTGATTGCGCTGTGCGATCAGATCGGCGGCTTCGCCAATGCGGCCGCGCATGAAATCAGCGCGCGCTATTTCAGTCACGCGACCACGGTCGCCTCGCAGGTGTGGGTATGAAGCACGCGTCGACGGTGCTGTCGGTTTCGCATCGCACTACCTACCATTACTCGACGTATGTCGAAACCGCGCAGCATCTGGCGACGATCCGACCGCTCGCGTGTCCGTGGCAGCGCGTGATCTCGCGCAGCGAGCAGATCGAGCCGGAACCGTCGTATCGGCATAGCCGCATCGACGCGTTCGGCAACGACGTGCTGTATTTCGCGCTCGATACACCGCACGAGCGTCTGCAACTCGTCAGCGAGACCACGGTTGCGCTGACGCCGCGCTGGACCGACCTCGACGCCGAGGCCACCCCGCCTTGGGAGACGGTGGCCGAGGCGCTACGGTTTCGCGTGGGCGGCGCGTTCCGTCCAGAGGCGGAGTATTGTTTCGCGTCGCCCAATATCGCGCTGCGACCTTCTTTGCGCGCCTATGCGTTGCCGAGCTTCACGCCCGGCCGGCCGCTCGTTGTAGGTGCGATCGATCTGATGCATCGCATTCACGAGGACTTCGCGTACAAGCCGTCGGCGACGCTTTTCGATACGCCGGCCGAACGCGCATTCGAACTGAAGAGCGGCGTGTGCCAGGATTTCGCGCAGGTGATGATCGGCTGCCTGCGCTCGCTCGGTTTGCCCGCGCGCTACGTCAGCGGCTATCTGCGCAACGATCCGCCGCCAGGCCATCCGCGTCTGATTGGCGCGGATGCTTCGCACGCGTGGGTGTCGGTGCATTGTCCGGCCAGCGGCTGGATCGATCTCGATCCGACCAATGACGTGCTCGCCGACCTCGATCATGTGACGCTCGCGATCGGGCGCGATTACAGCGATGTGTCGTTGTTGCGCGGGACGATTCTCGGCGGCGGCGCGCATCGGATGGAAGTTGGCGTGACGGTGCTGGCTTTGTGAAGCGGGCGCGGCTCGTTGCGGGTATTCGACTGAGTTCGGCCATAATGGAGAAAACGTCGCCGGAGTTCGCCCGCTCATGAAGTCTCTTTGCTTCGCAGCATTTCTCGTTTTCGCTGCCGGCTGCACGTCGACCTCGCCGCCGGCGAATCCTCAGGCGGCGCATGATACGAACGCCTACATACTGCACGCTCCCGACGCCGCTGCGAGACCTCCGCGACTTACCGTCGGCACCAGCTATTCCGACACGCAACTGATACTGCCGTGGTTCCTCAACGATATTATCAACTTCGTGAACTATCGCTAGTCTGAAACTCTTTTCCAGAGAGCGGTCACAGCCAGCGACGCACAGACGCCTTGTAGGCCAGGTATTCCGACGGAAAGCGGCGTTCCAGATAGCGCTCTTCCCGCGGGATAACAACCAGCGACATCAGCGCTTCCGCTGGCACGAGGGTGACCGGTAGCCAGAGGCTGACGATTGCACTCAGGTTGACAAAAGGCGGCCGTATGATCCCCGGGTTTGCGACTGGCGGCACCATCGCTGGCTCCGCCTTTTCGTTGCGGTCCTCGCTTGCCATATCCGCCTCCAACTCTCGCTTCAACTCGACTCTGGATTACGACGCACCGGGATCAGCGCCATAGCCCACGGTGCCGCTCCTGGCCGAAGCCAGCACTCATCTCGTGTCTGCCAGAAATCGCCGTACTTCGGCTGCTAACCAGTCGCGCAGCGCGCAGACCCTGGGATGATCGCGATTGCCGACGCGATAGACCAGATCATAGCCGCGCTCGACTTTCAGGCGAATGTCGGCAAACGGCGACGAGGCGTCCAGCCACGATGTCATCGCCTACCAGGGCACTGCGTCCGAGGGCTATGCCTTCACCACGAATAGCTGCCTCGATGGCCATGCTTGCATGACTGTATGCGGGACGGTGATCGTGACTGTTGCCGGCCTGTTTATGTGGCTCAACCTGCTGCGTATCGTTCCAGCGCGGGTTGCCGCGAGCGTTCAGTTCCTTCAGCCGGTCTTCGGCATCGGCGCTGCATCGTTGATGTTCGGCGACAGGGTCGGTCCATCGTTCGTGGTCGGCGTGGCTCTCGTGCTGGCCGGACTCGCGCTCACGATGGTTTCTCGCAACGAGGTGGGTAACCGAGCTCGAAACGGCAACGTCCGCTAGCCAGCGAAGCGGACTTTCGAGTCGGGTGTTCTCAGACAATAGCCTGCGCCGCGTACCGTCACGATCCGTGCTGCTCCGATTTTTCGTCGCAAGCCACACACCTGCACTTCGATGGCATTGCTGGCGATTTCCTCGCGTGGATCGCATATCCTCGCTTCAAGTTCTGAGCGAGTGAAAACGCGCGCCGGGTCTTCGATCAGCGCCTGTAGCAGAGCGAACCCGCGCGGCGCCAGCGTGAGCGGCTCTCCATGCAGGGTGACTCGATGAGAGGCTGCATCCAGCATGAGGCCATCGTACGCCAGAACGGGAACCGTCCGTACCACTCTGCGACGCGTCAACGCGCGTACGCGCGCCGCAAGTTCATCGACGTCGAATGGTTTGACCAGGTAATCGTCCGCGCCTGCGTCGAGTGCGGCAATACAAGTTTCCAGTTCCCTCTGTGCCGTCACGATGATGACGAAGGCATGGCCACCGCACTCTCGATAACGCTTCAACGCGTCAATAACGTCGATTCCCGACAGGTCGGGGTCGAGCATGACGAGGTCGTACAAGCTGCAGTCCGGCCAACTCATGGGCTCGCCAACGACACTCATCCAGTGGACGATATGGCCCGCACGTCGCAACGTATCCACGGCCGGCCCAGCGATCAACTCATCCATTCCCATCAACAGCAACTGCATGGCAACAGATCCCTTGAATGCGCGTCGGCTATTCGTCTTGTCCGGTTCCGCGCGATCGTAATGTAATCATGCTGAAGAATTGCTTAAGAGAAGCAGGCTGGCGGGTCGCGAGGGTTGACGTCGTTGCTTGTCGTGTTTGGCGAGGAAGGCTTTCAGCACGGGTTGAAACCCGAAATCAAGGCATCGCTGCGGTCGTTTTCAAGCTTCGATGCACGCCAACGAACCGGCGGACTAGCTCACTGCATGAAGGGCCCCCGTCAACCATCCATCGAAGGTCGCCCGGCTGCGCGACATGGCGCTGAGTTGCGCCACGTTGAACCACGCGATAAGAATCATCGCGGACCTATACACATTCAAGGGCCTGGTGCTCATGCCCGTATTGTGGTGGATATGGTGCAAACCCAGCCAGCGTGGCGATTGGGAGCGTGAAATGGTCGTCGCGACGATCGCGAGCGGCCTCCTTGCGCTCGCGATATTCAGACTTATCTCCCATTATTTGCCATTCCGTACGCGGCCTCTTTTTAATCCTGAGCTACACCTGAATTTTCCATCGGGTGGTCTGGATGCGGCCGTGTTGCCAGCCTGGAGTTCCTTCCCGAGTGACCACGCGATGCTGTGGATTTCGGTCGCAACCGGGATCTTTCTGGTGTCGCGCGGCGTCGGTGCGCTCGCGCTTTTATACACCACGATCTTCATATGTCTGCCCCGCGTTTATCTCGGATGGCACTATCCGACCGACATAATCGCAGGTGCGGCGATCGGAGCGACCATCACATGGATAATGACTCGGGACGCCGTTAGAACACCTGTTGCGGCGCCGATTCTGAGGTGGATGCACAGATTTCCCGGGCCCTTCCTATACGCTGTCGTTTGCTTTGTGTTTTGAACTGGTCACGCAGTTCAACGAGTTGATAGTTCTGGGGCGGTCGATATTACAGGGCTAATGCGTTGGAATCCGCTCCGAGGCCAGTCCCTGCGCGAGGTGCTGTGAGATCAGGCAATCAGTGTCCATTCTGGGTACTTGCCGTGCGGCGCTTCACATGATCGATGAACGCACGCAGCTTCGGCATGATCTGCCGGCGGCTCGGATAGTAGAGAAACACGCCAGGGATCATCGGCGCATACGCATCCAGAACGCGTACGAGCTTTCCGGTTCGCAGCCCCTCGGCGGCCATCGGCTCGGGTAGCTGGGCAAGGCCGATGCCTGCGTTCGCCGCACCCAGCATGCCCAGAAAATCGCTGGCGATGAAAGGACCGGAAACGGCGAGCTCGATCGGCTGGCCGTTGTCGTTGAACGACCACGACGCGAGCGCGCCGCTGGAGCGCCGCCAGCGAATGCAGGCATGCGTACGCAGATCGTCGATGTGTTTTGGGCGGCCGCGCGCCGCGAAATAGGCAGGACTCCCCACCACGACGAAGCGGAATGGCGCCGTCAACGGCACCCCGACCATGTCGGCGGCAACGAACTGGCCCAGCCGGATGCCGGCGTCGAAGCCTTCCGCCGCAAGATCGATCAGCTCCTTGCTGGCCGCAATCTCCACCTCGACCTCGGGATTGGCCTCGCAGAACGACGCGATCAGCGGCTCCAGCAGGATCGGCACGACCGCGCGCGGCACCGAAAGACGCAACAGGCCGGACGGCCGCTCGCCGAGTCCGCGCGCGACCTCGCTGGCGGCGACGAGTTCCTCGAAAGCGGGTTTGGCGCGCGCCAGAAAGCGCTCGCCGGCTTCGGTCAAGCCGACGCTGCGCGTCGTGCGAATGAAAAGCGTCGCGCCGATGCGCGCTTCGAGCACACGCACCGCCTGACTGACTGCCGACGGCGTCACGCCGAGCGCCGCGGCGGCCCCGCGAAAACTGCGATGCTCGGCCACGCTGAGGAAGACTTCGACGCCGTCGAGTGCACCCTGCCTGACTGTGAAGTTCTGCTTCATAGCCTGTCAACATTGTGAGGAATAGTCGCTCACGCAAGACGATGGTACACCTATCACCTGCGCATCCAACATTCGACAGGAGGCACCATGTCAGCGCGGCTTCTCTTTCAGATGCATCTCGTTCTGGGCTACGTTGCCTGGTTGTTGTGCTTCGGCACCTACGTGTGGCCGAAGCTCAGGTCGATGGCGCCGTTCGACGCGCAACGCGCGATCGCCACCTTGCACAGCTTCCGGTTCTTCGGGCTCGCGTTCCTGCTGCCTGGCGTCGTCAGTCCGCAACTGTCCGCGAGCTTCGCCGCGTTCGCCGCTTATGGGGATTTCGCCACGGGCGTGCTGGCGATGCTGGCCTTGCTGACGGCGCGGATACGGCCGCTTTTCTGGTCGTTCGTGGTTGCTTTCAATCTGGTCGGTATGGCCGATCTGCTTGTCGACTACTACCACGCGACAGCGGCCGATCTGCCCGCGCATTCAGGAGAACTGGGCGCCATGTACGCGATCCCGATCATCTATGTGCCGACGCTGGCGATCACGCACGTTGCCGCCTTTTATCTGATGCTGCGTCCCCGGCTCAGGAGACTTCACGCCGCGCCTGCCGTGCGTCGCGACATCTCCAAGGCGTAGCCCGCGTCACCCGCCGCAGTTCGGTAACCTAACCAACGATCCAGGCAAATATCGAACAGCATATTTCCGCCATCTACCTGCGTTATGCTGTCGGTCGTCGAGTCGATGCTCGCGGCCTGAGCGACGCAGGTGCGCAAACCCGGCGTAATGTGGCCGGGTGGTGACCTTCACTGGCTTTTCCGGCTTTCGGGCATGCGACCTGATGCTCGCGTCCCTTCGCCAGGCGACGCGGGCCAACGCCCGGAACAACCACTGAACTCACCGAGGTGCCGACGTGAAATACCGCATGCTCCTGCTGCCGCTCATTCTCGCCGCGTGCGCGCAGACACCCGAAGTGACAGCGCCGGCTCCCGCGGCGACCACGGCCGCGGCGAACCCGGCGGCGCCGACCGGCACCGATCAGCTGACCCGCTACCACTGGCAGCTGAGCAACGCGATCGACAGCCACGGCAACCGCATCGATGCGCTGTTCGCCCGCCCGGACAAACCGGTGCAACTGGACTTCAGTCCGTATCGGATCACCGTCGTCAATAGCTGCAACAACATGGGAGCGGGTTACACGGTGAGGAAGGGATATCTGCAGATCGGCCCGATGGTCACCACGATGATGGCCTGCAAGGACCCCGCGCTTGCCGCACTCGACGATGCGATCTCGCAGCGAGTGCGCGGCAGCGTCAACGTGAACCTGCTCGCGCGCGACAACGGGCCGCGCCTGCAACTCGTTACGGATAACGGCGATACGCTGAGCTTTACCGGCGTGCCGACGGCCGAGACGCGCTACGGCGGCCCCGGTCAAATTGCGTTCCTGGAGGTGGCGCCACAGTCGGTGCCGTGCACCCATCCGTCGATGCCGGACGGGCAATGCCTGCTCGTGCGCGAACGCTTCTTCGACGAGCAGGGGCTGGCCACCGGCACGCCCGGTCCGTGGCAGCCGTTCAATCAGAATATCGAAGGCTATACGCACACGCCGGGCATCCGTAACGTGGTGCGCGTCAAGCGTTTTACGATCAGGATCCCGCCTGCCGACGGGCCGTCGGTGGCTTATGTACTGGACCTCGTGGTTGAATCGGAGAAGGTCGGGCAGTGATGCTTCTGCAAGCGTGCCACCGGCCAGGCCGGCGGCATCGTTCATCCCGCCAGCAACATCAACCCTTCTGAATCAGCCGCCCGAGCGGCGCGAGCGGTCCCACCGGCAAATACTCATACTTCATCAGCCCGTCGGCCACGAGCGGCAACGCGTCGAGTATCGACCTGGCCTCATCGACCGATGCGACGTTCATCAAGAAGATCGGGCCGGCCTTGTCGCGGAACCAGAACTGCTCGATCTTGCCGTCCAGATAGAACTGCAGAGTGGCCGGCACCTCGTGAGGCAAATGCTGCTGCAGCTTGTCCGGGGTGAGGGTCGGTTGTGCGGATGCGATGGCGAAAACTTTCATCAGTGACCTCCTTGGTCGACGTTCGTTGCGAGGTACAACGGAGTTCACTGTAGCCCTCGGCCGGAAAAAGCTGTATCGTCGCAAATGACAACTTTAGCGTCATTTACGCCATGCGCATCGCGATCCTCGCCCTGCAGGGGCTGTTCGACACCGGCCTCACCGTCATGCTCGACGCGTTCTCGCTCGCCAACCGGTTCGCGGCCGCGAAAATGGGCGGGCGGCCGCACTTCGATCTGTCGATCGTCGGCGTGCGCAGGAAGGTCCAGTCGGGGCAGGGGTTCGCCATCCCCGTGCAAGCGATCCCCGCCGACTTGAGACCGGACTGGGTGATCATTCCCGCGCTCGGCACCGGCACACCGGAGCAACTGGTGCCGGCGCTCGAACGGCCGGACGTGCGCGACGCCACGGAGCAATTGCTCGCGTGGCATGCACAGGGCACGTTGCTCGCCGCGTCGTGCATCGGCACGTTCCTCGTCGCGGAAACCGGACTCCTCGATCATCGCGAAGCGACCACGACCTGGTGGCTGAGTCCATTGTTCCGGCAACGCTATCCGGCGGTGCTGCTCGACGAGTCGCGCATGCTGGTGCCAACGGAGGTCGGGGTGACGGCGGGGGCGGCGATGGGCCATCTCGATCTCGCGCTGTGGCTGATCCGGCGCGCGAGCCCCGAACTGGCCGCGCTCGTGTCGCGCTATCTGCTCGCGGATCTGCGCTCATCGCAGGCACCGTACATCATTCCCAACCACCTGGCGCAGGCCGATCCGCTGATTCAGCGCTTCGAGCGATGGGCGCGCGATCATCTGAAGGAAGGGTTCTCGCTGCAGCACGCGGCGGCCGCACTGGCGACGAGCGCGCGCACGCTGCAGCGTCGTTGCCAGGACGTGCTCGGCAAATCGCCGTTGGCGTACTTTCAGGATCTGCGTGTCGAGCATGCGCAGTCGCTGCTGCATGGCAGCGGCCTCGGCATCGACGCGATCGCGGCCGAGGTCGGTTATGCCGACGGTGCCACGTTACGCACGCTGTTGCGCCAACGACTCGGCAAAGGTGTGCGTGAGCTGCGTGCGGATCTGCGGTGAGGGCTCAGCTGACGTTGAAATGCACGCGGACCTCCTGCGTGCTTTCGACGGGCCGGCCGTCGCGCAGCGCGGGAAAAAAGCGCCAGCGCCGCAACGCGACGAGCAGCAGCTGATTGAGACGCGGGTTTGGCGTTGCCCGAACGAGCTCGACGTCGACCGAGCCATCGGCGTGGATCGTGAAGCGGGCTGTCGCCGTTGTTTGATAGGCCTGTTCGCGCAGATCGTCGGGCAGGGACGGCAATGGTTGCGAAATGGAGCGGGCGGCAGTGTCGGAGCTTGCTGAGGCGCTCGGCGCGGCGTCGTGCTGTGCGGATGATTGCCGAGATCCCGCGGCAGCCGTTTGTTCCGGCCGCTCATCTTGCGGCGGCTGTTGCGCTGGACTTGCAACCGGTGCAGACGGCGTTGCGGCGGCGGTCGTCGTCTGCGTTCGTGGCTCGCCTGGCGCAGGGGGCATCGCGCGACGCATCGATGTGCGCGGTTGCGTCTGCACATGCGTTGGTGCCGGTTCCGCCGGAACCGGGGTAGCAGGTTGCGGCGTGCGGGATTCTGACGCCGCGGGTTCGTCGAGCACGACGACGTGCATATCCAGCGGAGCAGGCGGCGGGACTGGCCGGGCCGGTCTGAGCAATCCGGCAGACAGTGTGACCAGCACCAGCAGCCAGATACCGAGCGCGATCAGAGTCGCGATGGCAGTACGCAGCGTCCTCGCAGCGCGTCTCTCGAACCAATCGCGGCGACTTTCAATCACGATGCACGGCGATCAGAAAGTGTTCGGCGCCCGCGCGTCGCGCCGCGAGCATCGCCTGCACGACCGCGCCGTGACCCGCGTGATCGTCGGCCGCGATCACGACGTTACCGTCCGCGCGCAGCAGGCGCTTTACTTCGGGCTCGATCTGATCCGCGCGAACGACATGGCGATTGACTGAGACCTCGTCGTTGCCGCTCACCGTGATCGTCAGCGGCTCGCTCGCGCTGATCGGCTGCGCGCGTCCCGACGGGAGATTGATCCGCACCGCATCGAGACGCTGCATCGCCAGCGAGGCGAGCATGAATGTCGCAAGCAGAAAGAACATCACGTCGATCATCGGAATGATTTCGATGCGGCCGCGCCGCGAGGCGCGCGAGCGTTTGAGTTTCATCCTCTCTCTCCGCGCGCCTCGTGTTGCAGGCGAAGCGCGCTGAGTCGCGCGTTGGCGAACAGTTCGAGCTCATCCATCAGACGCTCGAGCCGCCGGGAAAAATAATTGAACGCGAACAGCGCGAACACCGCGACGATCAATCCAATCGCGGTTGCCACCAGCGACTGCGCGACCCCGCCCGTGACACCGCCCGGATCGACGAGCCCATTGCCACCGAACAGCTGGAACGATTTCATCATCCCGACGATCGTGCCGAGCAGGCCGAGCAGCGGCGCCGCCGTGACGATCGTTTCGAGCAGCCACAGACCTCGCCCCATGTCGCGCTCGATCTGCGAGGCGATCGATTGTGCCGACGCCTCGCGCAGCCACAGCGGCGAGTCCGATTCGGGTAGCCACGGCGCGGCCATGCGCCGGAACGCGTGATGCGGGGCGAGACCGTCGAGACGGTTGTCATCGGCTGACGCGGGTTGCAAAAGACGCGCCGGTGCGCTTGCGAAGCGGGCAAACACATAGGCCCGCTCGATGATGATCGTCAACGCGAGCACGCCGAGCACGCTGAGCGGATACATGATCCATCCTCCGGTGCGCATCGCCGCGATAAAGCCTGTCCATTCCTGCATGATGGTTCTCCCTGCCGTTGATCAGAAGTACTTGGTTACGCCTCCATAGACGGCGAAATGCGGACCATACTGCGGCGCGCCGACGCCGATGCCCGAGCCGTCGCGCAACTCGTACACGCGGTTGAATGCGTTGATCACCACCAGACGGGCGTCGAACTTGCCGATCATCGGCTCGTTGAAGTGCTGGATCGCGCCGAGGTTGAACTGCGCATAGACGGGCAGGCGGTCGGTATTCGCAAAGCCGCTGCGCAGGCCGGAGCCGACGATGCCGTCGAACGTGAAGGTGGTTTGGTGGAAGTCGTATGCCGCGCCGAACGATGCCGTCACGCGCTGGTCGTGATCGAGAAACACCCAGTGGTTCGAGATGAATGCCAGCTCGTCCGCGTCGAAGTTGAACTGCGCGGAGTTGATGTTCTTACCTTGCGCGCGGCTATAGGCGAGGTTCAGATACGCGGAGAGGTTGTCCTGTTTGTAGTTGGCGGTGAATTCCACACCATACGTTTTGCCGTATTGATAGTTGAACGGCGTGAAGATCAGCGCGGAGCCGAACTGTCCTTCGTCGAGCAGGTCGGTCGATTTCTTGTAGTACGCGTCGAGTCCGAGTGTGACGGCAGGGCCGAGTTTCTGCGTGATACCGAGGTCGAAGTAGTGGCTGCGTTCCGGCTGTACGGGATCGTTCTGGGTTGTCGGACTCTGATTGGTCGTACCGTCGAACTTCGATATCGTCGAGCCGGATACGAGTTCGAACGGTGGTGGCGTGAAGTAGCGCGCGTAGCCGGCGTGCAGCGTAGTCGACGGTGTGAGCGTGTAGACGAGGCCCACGCGCGGGCTCAACTGGCTCGCGCTCGTGTACTCGTCCATGCGGTCGTAGCGCAAGCCATAGTTCAGCGTGAGCCGATCGGTCAGCTTCCATTCGTCCTGGGCGTACAGGCTGTACAGGTAGCCGGTCTTGCTGCTGCTGTCCTGGATGTTGAAGGGCACGTCGGAGAGCTGGTTGCCGTTCGCGTCGGCGGGGAAGACAGTCACGCTGTTGTCGAAGACCGCATGCTCCTGCTGGAAGAAGACACCCGCGCGAACCGTGTGGCTGTCGTTGACGCGCCAGGTCGTATCGACCTGCACGCCGTTGGCCGTGTTGCTATGAAAGTCCTCCGATGCCACGCCATTGAACATCAGGTCGCCGATCGGATCGGGGTTGAACTTCGTGCGTGTATAGCGCGTGAAAAAGGCGACCTGGTAGTCGAGCGCGCCGCCGTTGGTGCCCTGCAGCGCGAGCGCCGCGAAATTGTTCAGCTCCGATTGCGTTTCGTTCAGTTGCGACGAATCGAAGATGCTGTGGCCGGCAAGCGCGAAGTTCGGCGTCAGCCCTGGCGTGTTCGGAATCTCGAACTGGTTGCTGGTCGCGCCGAACAACAGGCTCACGCGCGTGAGCGGATTGATCAGATACGACAGATAGCCAAACGCATTGCCCTGGCGCGTGTGATCGTGAATCGCATTGGCGCTTGCGGTCGGATTCTCGATGCCGAGGTTGTTCATGCCGAGCGAGCCGCTCAGGTAGTAGCTGAACGGTCCTTGGCTGCCGAACACATCGGCACTCGTTTTGACGGTCTGATGGCTGCCGCCGAACACGTCGATCGAGCCGCCGCTGCCCGTGTCGCCCGATTTGGTGCGAATGTCGACGATCCCGGCCGTGCGGTAGCCGTACTGCGCGGGCAGGGCGCCGGTGAGCAGGTTCAGCTGATCGATGATGCGCGTGTCGAGCGACTGGCCGAAGCCGCTGATCGGCTCTGGAATGATGATGCCGTTGATCCGGTATTGCAGATTGGCGTGCTCGCCGCGCACGTGCAACTGGCCGAACGAGTCGTTGGCGACGCCGGGCGCTTGCAGCAAGACCTGATTGAGCGGCGTGTTCGCGCCCGCCGGCATCGTGTCGATATCGGCCTGAGTGAAGCGGTAGACGCTGCTGCCTGTCTCGGGCAGCAGGCCGTTGCGCGCCGCGTTCAGACGTCGTGCGTTGACCTGAACGTCGAGCGTGTCGCTCTTTTGCAGTTGCACGCTGACGCTTGCCGGAGCGCCGGACTGGGCGGTCGCGATACTGCTGCCGCTTGCAAAGCCTGCCGCGGTGACGACGACCGCATACGTGCCGGGTGCCACCCCGTCGATCGAGAAATGGCCCGACGTGTCCGAGCTGGACATGTTGACGGAGGCGCCGCTCGCGTCCTGTATCTCGACTTTCGCGTGAGCGACGGGATGTCCCAGAGAATCGGAGACAGTGCCCATCAGTACGGCGTTGCCCGGCGCGCCCCATGCGCCCGAGACGACGGCACAGAACACGATCGCCGCCTGCGCGGTCGTTGTGCGTTTTTTCATTGTTGTTGCTCGCTCTATGGACGATGCGATTGATGAATCGAAAGTGTTCGGCAATAGCTCACCCACCTCGCCCCTGGCTGGCAAGGGAAGGACAGGCGAACTGGAGGTGGGCGACGGGCGACGGCAAGCCCGTCGATCAATCAGGACGACGTTTCGATGGGAACGGGAGGCAACTTGGTCATAAGCGGCTATTAAGTATGGACAGTCCGCTCATAGGTCGGACGGATTTTGTTGAGCGTCGCGGTGGGCGCTTCTGAGACAGCGACAGCGACAGCGCCGGAGCACCGATCTCCAGAAATGTTATAACATAACGACGGAGGCTGGCAAGTCGCAAACTCAACGCGCGCCGTCGCGCTGCCGACGAGGCATTTGCCAGCCGCTCACAGAAAAACTTGACACCGTGCATATGCACACATAGACTTGCTTGCATGAACCGCCCTCTCTCCTACGACGAATGCAACTGCTTTGCGCTGCGCCAGGCGGCGCGGCACGTCACGCAAATCTACGAGCGCCATCTCGGCAGCGTGGGGCTGACGGCTGCGCAGTTCACGATCCTGGCAAAGCTCGCGCGCACCCCGAACCTGCCGATGGCGGAGCTCGCGGACGCGATGGTCATGGAGCGCACCACGCTGGTCCGCGCAATGAAGCCGCTGCAGCGCGACGGCCTCGTGCTGGCCGAAGCGGCGGACCACGACAACCGCACGCTGCTGTTCAGCCTGACGGAAAAGGGCGAAACCACCTTTGATCAGGCCTCGGTCGCATGGCGCGCCGCGCAGGACGAATTCGAAAAGAAGTTCGGTCGCGCCCGCGCGAAGACGCTGCGCGCGGAGCTGTTCAGCATCACCGACTAGATCGGCACCGGAACCCGCCTCGGCGGGTTTGATAACGCCGCTTTGTGTGCATATGCACTAACGAACAAAGGGAAGTGCAGCGAATGGAAGCGCTCCTAGACGACGACTGCTTTGCGATCCGCCAGGCTGCGCGTCACGTATCGCAGATCTATGATCGGCATCTGTCGAATGTCGGCCTGACCATCACGCAGTTTTCGCTGCTGGGGCGTCTGAAGCGCACCGGCCCGATGACGATGAAGCAGATCGCCGAAGCCATGCGCATGCAGCGCACTACGCTGGTACGCACGATCCAGCCGCTGCGCCGCGACGGGCTCGTGTCGAGCGAGGCACTGGGCGCGGATGCGCGCACGCTGCTGATCTCGCTGACACCCGAGGGCGAACAGCGGCTAGCCTCAGCCTGCGCGTACTGGTACGCCGCGCAGGCCGAGTTCGAGCACCGCTTCGGCGTGAAGCGCGCGGCCGCGCTGCGCAGCGAGCTATTTGCCCTCACCAAAGATTCGCTTTGACATAAACGCTGAAGGTAGCAGGCCGGCGCACTGCGCCGTTTTTTTCAACCTGACGAGTGCATACGCACATATCGACATCATGTCCACAACTCCCTCGACCGTCGCGCCCCCGAGCGCGGTACAACCCGCCCGAGCGGCGCGGCGTATCCCGTGGATGCTGCTCGCGATTCTGTCCGTTCTCGTCGTGCTGGCGCTGGCCACGTCGCACTGGTTCTTCGTCGGCCGCTTCATCGAGACGACCGATGATGCCTACGTCGGCGGCGACGTCACGGTGATGGCGCCGAAGGTCAACGGCTTCGTCACTGACGTGCTGGTGCGCGACAACGAGTTCGTGCACGCGAACCAGGTGCTGGTGCGTCTCGACGCCCGCGATTACGACGCGCGTCTCGCGCAGGCCAACGCGGAAGTGGAGAGCGCGCAGGCCGCCGTCACCGAGCTCGAAGCAAAGAAATCGCTGCAACTCGCGGCGATCAACGAGCAGGCCGCGGAGGTTCGCGCGTCGGGCGCCGAACTGACACGCAGCGCGGCCGACCAGATACGCTACCGCGAGCTCGTGAAGGACGACGCGGTGTCGAACCAGGTCGTCGAGAAAGCCGATGCCGATCTGACCAAAGCGCGCGCCGCGGTAGATCGCAGCGGCGCGGCGCTGCTCGCGGCGCAACGCCAGATCGCGGTGCTCGACGCGCAGATCGGCGACGCGAAAGCGCGCATCGCGACCGCGCAGGCCGCGCAGCGCGTCGCCGCGTTGAACGTGGAATACACCACGATCCGCAGTCCGATCGACGGCTATGTCGGCAATCGGACCGCGCGCGTCGGGCTGCTCGCGAACACCGGCGTGTCGCTGCTGACCGTCGTACCCGCGAGCGGCCTGTGGATCGACGCGAACTTCAAGGAAGACCAGCTGCGCAAGATGCGCGCGGGCGACAACGTCGAGGTCCAGCTCGACGCGTCGAATACTGCGCTGCACGGCGTGGTCGAAAGTCTTGCGCCGGCGACCGGCGCGACTTTCAGCGTATTGCCCGCGGAAAACGCGACCGGCAACTTCACGAAGATCGTGCAGCGCGTGCCGGTGCGCGTGCGCCTCGACGTGCCGAAGGACATGCAAGGGGTGTTGCGTCCCGGCCTCTCCGCGACCGTGAAAGTGCACGTCGATGCGGGCCATCCGGCCGCGCAAGGATGAACCGATCATGACCGACGTTCTCGACAACCCCGCCGACCAGCCGACCCGCACCAAGGTCTTCGCATTCGCGCTGATGTGCGTGGGCTTTTTCATGGCGACGCTCGATATCCAGATCGTCGCCTCGTCGCTGCGTGATATCGGTGGCGGGCTGTCCGCGAGTCAGGACGAACTGTCGTGGGTGCAGACCTCGTATCTGATCGCGGAGATCATCGTGATTCCGATGTCGGGGTGGCTCACGCGCGTGTTCTCGACGCGGTGGCTCTTCACGTTCTCCGCGCTCGGCTTCACGGTGACGAGCATGCTGTGCGGGCTCGCATGGGACATCAACTCGATGATCCTGTTTCGCGGGCTGCAAGGCGCGGCCGGTGCGGCGATGATTCCGACGGTGTTTACGACCGCGTTCGTGCTGTTTCCCGGCAAGCAGCGTCTGATCGCATCGACGACGATCGGCGCGCTCGCGTCGCTGGCACCGACGATCGGCCCGGTGATCGGCGGCTGGATCACGTCGCAATGGTCGTGGCACTGGCTGTTCTATCTGAACCTGGTGCCGGGCGTCGCCGTCACGCTGCTGGTGCCGAAGTACGTGCATATCGACAGGGTCGATCTGTCGCTGCTGAAGAAGGGCGACTACATCGGCATCCTGCTGATGTCGGGTTTTCTCGGCTGCCTCGAATACGTGCTCGAAGAAGGGCCGCGCAAGAACTGGTTCGGCGACGACGTGATCGTTCTGTGCGCGTGGGTCGCGGCGATCTGCGGGTTTCTGTTCCTCGTGCATGCGTTCACCGCGAAGGAACCGATCGTCGATCTACGCGCGCTTGCGCTGCGCAACTTCGGTATCGGCAGTCTGCTGTCGTTCATCACCGGGATCGGGATCTTCTGCACCGTGTTTCTGACGCCGGTGTTTCTCGCCCGCGT
Organism: Paraburkholderia sp. BR10954; assembly: GCF_040965775.1. NCBI lineage: Bacteria > Pseudomonadati > Pseudomonadota > Betaproteobacteria > Burkholderiales > Burkholderiaceae > Paraburkholderia > Paraburkholderia sp. BR10954. The sequence continues at coordinate 62,987 of NZ_JBFRCK010000015.1, read as the reverse complement.
GCGCGGCTTCGATTCGTTGCAGATCGGTCTCGCGTTGCTGTCGGTCGGTTGTTTTCAGTTGCTCGCGCTGGGCGCGTACTCGACGCTCGCGCGCTTCGTCGATATGCGCTTGCTGATGGTGTTCGGCCTCGCGCTGTTCGGCATCGGCTGCTATCTGTACGTGCCGTTGACGAACCAATGGGGCTGGCAGCAGTTGCTGATTCCGCAAGCATTGCGCGGAATTGGCCAGCAGTTCTGTATTCCGCCGATCGTGACGATGGCGCTCGGCGCGCTGCCGCCGTCGCGGCTGCGCTCCGCGAGCGGGCTGTTCAATCTGATGCGTAATCTCGGCGGCGCGATCGGTATCGCAGTCAGCAGCACGATGTTGAACGACCGTCTGAACCTTCACTACGAACGGCTCGACGAACATCTGAACGCGGGCCGTCCGGTCGTCGAATCGATCTTGCAGAAGCAGGCCGAGTATCTGTCGGCAGTCGGCGGCAACGTATTGAATGCCGCGAATGCGGGGCTGGCCGAATTGCACGAGGCATTGATGCGCGAAGCGCTGGTGCTCGCGTTCTCCGACGCCTTTCTGGCGGTTGCGCTGTGCTTCGTGGTCGCGTTGCTGAGCGTGCTGTTTTCGCGCCCGTTCGGCAACACCGCGCCCCCGCCCGATGCCCACTAGGAGTCCAACATGAAACGGATGGTGATGAAGTTAGTGGCGAGCGCGGCATTTTTGACGCTCGCGGCCTGCGCGGTGCAACCGGCGACGCACGCGGATTTGCCGCATGCGGTGCAGACGCTGGCGCCGGCCGCCTGGAGCGTCGACGCACCGCAAGACAGCGTGAACACCGATGCCTGGTGGGCGCAATTCGGCGACCCGGTCATGCATCAGCTGATCGAATCGGTGTTGAGCGGCAACCTCGACGTGCAGGCCGCGGCCGAGCGCGTGAAGCAGTCGCAGGATCTGGTGACGCAGAATCGCGCGGCGCTGCTGCCGGAGCTGAATGCGAACGCGGGCGCGTCGACCGAGCGGCAGAATACGCCGCCGCCGCTCGGCTATGTGCGCCAGGCGGGCTTCGGCCTCGCCGCGAGCTGGACGCCTGACGTGTTCGGCGGTGAACGGCTCGCGGTGCTCGCGTCGCAGGCGCAGGTCTCGGGTAGCGTTGCGGCGCTGAACCAGGTGCGGCTCGCGCTCGCGGCGAACACGGCAGCTGCGTATATCGATTTGCGCTGGGCGCAGGCGCAATTGCAGATCCTCGACGACAACGAGCAGATTCGCAGCCGCGCGCTGAAGCTCACGCAGCAGCGTCTGCATTATGGACTGTCGACTCAGCTCGACGTCGCCCGCGCGCAGAATCAGTTGCAGGACTTGCAGGCACAGATTCCGCGCATGCAATCGACGGTGCAGCATCAGCTGAGCCTGATCGCCGTGTATTCGGGGCGTACGCCGGAAAGTCTCGACACGCTGCTGCTTTCCAACGCGCGCGAGATTCCGGTGCCTGCGCAAAGCGCGCCGCAGGAATTGCCGTCCGACGCGTTGCTGCATCGGCCCGACGTGCGCACCGCCTATGCGCTCGTCGAACAGCGTGCGGCGGAAGTGGGGGTATCGAAGGCGCAGCGCTATCCGCAGTTCAAGATCAACCTGACGAATGGGCTGCTCGCATCGTCGTACCTCGGCTTGCCGACGCTGACCGACAATCTGTTCAGCGCCGCGTTGAATGCAACGAGCCCGATCTTCAACGCTGGGCGAATCACCGCGAACATCGACGCGAGCGAGAGCCGCATGCGCGAATCGCAGCTCGGCCTGCAGCAGACGATGCTGCAGGCGCTGAAGGAGGTCGAGGACAATCGCAGCGATCTCGTCAGCGGCGCGGCGCAGGTGCAGCGCCTGGTCGGTGCGCTCGATGCGTCGAATCATGCGCTGCGTCTGTCGACCGAGTTGTACAAGGGCGGCGCGTCGAGCTTCCTCGATGTGCTCGACGCGCAGCAAGCGTATCTGCGCGACTCCGAGTCGCTGAACCAGGCCCGGCGCGAGCACGCGCTTTCGGCGATCGCGCTGTACCGGTCGCTGGGGGGCGGGTGGGAGCAGGGGGAAACGGTGGCGGCGCAGTGAAGGCAGCGGGGCGTGCGACGCTGACGCATCCGCGCGTCAAGTAGGGGATTCACGTGAAAGACTTCTGATGTGACTAGAGCGGTGCATGGTGCATGCATTCGTGTACTCGTTTGAGCGACGCTTGAATGTGACGGATCGTCAAATGTGCGAAGCAAGCGGCCGAGGTCATGTATTCGGCCGGCAAGCGATGGTAAAAGGGTAGTCATACTCACGATTCAAGGAATCCATAATCATGAAGATAGCCCTGCATCTTTGGTTCAAGTGCGATCGCGGCGCAGACAGTAGTGATTTGAATTATGTGCGCGGACATCAGTGCTGAAGGGGAGAAGAACAATGCCTGTTTTCTGTACCTTCACGCTCAATAAGCGCGAGATGTCGAGTTTCGATTGTCCTGGATTTGGTAAGGTCGAAGCATATTCCGGTCGCGGCGTGGGGCGCGATAATCCTGATGCTGCTTCGATGCCCATGGTCGGCGCTATCCCGCGTGGGACTTACTATCTCGTAGATCGCCAATCGGGTGGCCGATTGGGTTGGTTACGCGATCTCAACAACGAGCACTTTGGCAGTACGGACCGAAGGAAATGGTTCATGCTCTGGAATGCTCAAGGCGGCGACAGCACCCTGATTCATGGTGTCCGTCGCGGTAACTTCCGCCTGCACCCTGAGGGCCCGTTGCGCGAAAGCGATGGTTGCATCACCGTACAGAGCGGCGATGACTTCGAGCGGCTACAGCGCGCTACATCCGCTCACGAAAACCTGATTTGACCATTCCAGGCAGCAACATGAAAGCGTACGGGCGGGTGGAAGTCCGATGAAGCGCATTGCAATCTTTGCTTGGTGTATTGCCGGGTTTGCGTTGTCCTGCTTGGGAGGATTGCATATGACCCGCTTCCTGTTGGCGCATTTCGTCTTCGACATACCGATCTGGCTGTCAATCGCCATTCGACAGGCGCTACTCTGGCTGGACCCCGATTACAGCCCTGACGCGTTGGACGTCGAGGACACATGTACGTTGCTCATGTTCCTCGCATCAACCCTGGTCATTGCGACCGTCATCGCCATTGGCAGCGTCATCGCTTGGCGGCGTTATCGCAAAGCGTCCGTTCCGTCGTAAAACTTGCTGGATTCGCGCGGCGCGCCGGTCTGTTCGGGCCGCTGCGCGCACGCCATGCAACGGGCACCATGGACCCACGGGCAACGCTCCCCGGAACCGATTCCCAATCTTTGCTACATTCTGCACAAGAAGCTCATACGCGGCACTATCGGGATGCGTCCACCAGCGACGCGCATGATCGGCAAACCGAAATCTTTCAAGAGGCTCACGATGCGAATTCTGGTAGTAGGGGCGGGCGCGGTAGGCGGTTATTTCGGCGGACGTCTGGTGGCGGCGGGGCAGGACGTGACCTTCCTCGTCCGCGCCGGTCGCGCGGAAAAGCTGCGGCGCGACGGCCTCGTCATCAACAGCCCACGGGGCAATCTCCAGTTGCGCGACGTGAAGACGATACTGGCCGGTGTCGCCAGCGAGCCGTTCGACCTCGTGCTGCTGAGCTGCAAAGCCTACAGTCTCGATGACGCAATCGATTCGTTTACGCCATTCGTCGGCGAAGAAACGCTGATCCTGCCGATGCTCAACGGCATGCGCCATATCGAGGTGCTGAGCGCGCGCTTCGGCAAGGAGCGCGTGCTCGGCGGCCAGTGCGTGATCGCCGCGACGCTCAATGCGGAGCAGCACATCATGCATCTGAACGACATGCAGGCGATTACGTTCGGCGAACTCGTGGGCGGCACCTCGGAGCGCACCCAGGTGATTGCCGATGCGATGTCGGGCGCGAAGTTCGACGTCGCGGTCAGCGACAACATCCTGCTGCGCATGTGGGAGAAATGGGTGTTCCTCGCCACCTTGGCTGGGAGTACCTGCTTGATGCGCGGTTCGGTCGGCGATATTCTGGCTGCGCCTGACGGCAAGCGCGTGATCGAGAATCTGCTCGGCGAATGCCGCGCGGTGGCCGAACACAACGGCTTCACGATGGACGCGGACTTCGACACGCGCGCCGCCCAGGTGCTGCTGACGCCGTCGCCGCTGACCGCGTCGATGTTGCGCGACGTCGAAAACCGCTCGCACACCGAGGCGGATCATATTCTCGGCGACCTGATCACGCGCGGCGGTGACGCGCAAAAGGGCGATCACGGCCTGTCGCTGCTGCGCATCGCCTATAGTCATCTGAAGACGTACGAAGCGCGCCAGACCCGCACTTCCTGACGGCTCGCTGCGGCCGGCGCGAACGCGGATCGGGCGAACGGCGCCGCGCGCGAGCGCCGCCGCAACCTGACGATCGGAGGTCAAGCATGCCGACTCCCACTGGCTCGGTGCCCGCGCTCAGCGCCGCCTCCGCGACCGTGTTCTCGATCGGCATCGTGTTTCTCGGCTACTGGGGCATGTATGAGCCGACCGCCTGGCATAAGGCCGACATCGTGGTCTTCGTGCTCGCGCTGGCCGGCTTCGCATGCCTCGGGCTCGTGCCTTGGATGGCGACGAGTCCCGTCGAGCCGGAGAACAGCGACTCGCGCGTGCGCATCGCGCGGCATCTGTTTCTCACGGGCGTGACCGCGATCTGGCTCGCGGTGGCGGTTTCCGTGATCTTCTGAGGCCCCGCGAAGGCACGCCGCTTACTCGGGCATCTTCCTGAACGACACCGCAATCCGGTTCCAGCCGTTGATCGCAACGATCAGCAGCGTCAGGTCACTGATTTCCTGCGCGCTGAAATGCGGCTTCACTGCTTCCCATACCGTATCCGGTACGCGCGTTTGCGCGACCAGCGTCACCGCCTCCGTCCATTCGAGCGCCGCGCGTTCGCGCGCGGTGAAAAACGGCGCTTCGCGCCACGCGGCCACCGTCGCGAGACGCCGTTCGGTTTCGCCGTGCTTGCGCGCGTCGCTCACGTGCATGTCGAGGCAGAACGCGCAGCCGTTGAGCTGCGACGCGCGAATCCGCACGAGTTCGGCGAGCGTCTGGTCGATCGTGCTCTTGCCGATCGTTTCCTCGAGCGCGAGCATCGCGCGCGTGCCGCTCGGGCTGGCCTTGTAAAGTCGAGACGTGCTTGCATCAGAGCGTCCTCGTGAACGTGCGAGGGGCGTCCAAATGGGCGTCCGGGGAGGTAAGCTTACGTTCGCCACTGGTCTTTCGAAATAACCATTTCGACGTTATTTGAGGTAACCACCCGAATGGACATTCACATCGCGGTCGAAGGTCATCACGATCTGTCCGGACAGATTTATCGGCAGTTGCGCGCGGGCATTCTCGAAGGGCGTCTCGCCGGCGGCACGCGTCTACCGTCCACGCGCGATCTCGCGACGCAGCTCGGTGTATCGCGCAAGACTACGCTCGATGTTTTCGAGCGGCTGCTGTCCGAAGGCTATCTGAGCGCCCGCGCCGGTTCGGGCACCTTCGTCGCCGACGGGCTCGAGCGGCTGCCCGCCGAGCGCTCCGCGCAGGCGCGCGCGGCGGCTCGTTCGCGCGAGCGCGACGCCGCGCAAGCGAAGGCCGCCGCACGCGCGCAGCCGCTGTGGCAGCAGTTGCCCGACAGTCTGCCGTTGCCGCGGCCGTCGGTGGCGTCGCCGCTCGACTTCATCGGTGGAGCGACCGACAAGACGCTGTTTCCCTTCGACGTCTGGCGCCGCTGCGTGAATCACGCGCTACGCAGCCAGGCGCGCAGCCCCGGCACCTATCGCGAGGCCGCCGGTGAGCAGCAGCTGCGGCTCGCAGTTTCGCGCTACCTCGCCTTCAACCGCGCGGTGTCGAGCAACTGGGACGACGTGATCGTCACGCAGGGCGCGCAGCACGCGCTCGATCTGATCGCGCGCATTACGCTGCGGCCCGGCGAAATCGCGGCCATCGAAGACCCCGGCTACCCACCCGCGCATGCCTGCTTCACGGTGACGGGCGCGCGCGTGGTGCCGATTCCGGTCGATAGCGAAGGCCTGATCGTCGGCAAGCTGCCGGACAAGGCACGGCTTGTCTACGTGACGCCTTCGCATCAGTTTCCGCTCGGCATGCCGATGAGCCTCGAGCGTCGCGTCGAACTGCTCGAATGGGCGCAAAAACGCGGCGCGGTCATCATCGAGGACGACTACGACTGCGAGTACCGTTTCGAAGGCCGGCCGATGGAGCCGCTGAAGAGCCTCGATCGCGCCGGCCTCGTCGCCTATGTCGGCACGTTTTCGAAGACGATCTTTCCCGAGCTGCGCATCGGCTACCTGGTGCCGCCGGCGTCGTTGCACGGCCCGCTGCTGAAGGCGCGGCAGATCGCTGATTGTCACGGCTGCACGCTGACGCAAACGGCGCTCGCGGCGTTCATGCTCAATGGCGACTTCGCGCGCCATCTGCGGCGCATGCACAAGGCTTATGCGGCGCGCCGCGCGATGCTGCTCGAGCATCTGCAAGGCGAGCTCGCGCGCTGGTTCGAACCGATCGTGCCGACTGCCGGCATCCATCTGGCGGCGCGGCTGAAGGGGCCGTTGGCGTCGCTCGGCGAAGAGGCGCTCGTCACCGCCGCGCGTGAAGCGTCGATCGGCCTCTATGGACTCGCGCCATTTCACCATCGCGTGACACCGCAGCCTGGGCTGATGTTCGGCTATGGCAGCATCGCGGCCGAGCATATCGACACGGCGCTGACGAAGCTCGCCGGCATCCTGCCGCGCATCGCTCGCTGAACCGGAACTCGGCGCAAGCGCGGCGTAGGCATCGTCGAAGCGTCGGGGTTGCGTTGCTTGACGTGTCAAACGAAGAAAATCCCCTGATTCAAGGGGCGAAAACACCAGCTCGCCTCGCCGCGACCACCGCGAAACCGCCGCCGAAACGAACTGTAACGAGCGTTACTCCTGCCTGTTAAAGACCTTGCCGCGCACGTTTTAGCCGCTAAAACAGGTACTAAAACGTGTTGGACCGTTGGCGCCACGCAAAAAACTTCATCGCAATACATAAAAGAGTCGCGCAAATCGCTTTAGCGCTTGTAGAATCCGGCGTTGAAGCGTGCACATACGGTGTGCGCTTCGAGCAATTCACTGACCACAACAGGTAGGAGAAACATGCCGACTTCCGCAAAAAAGGTGGCCAAGAAGGCTGCTGCCCCGGTACCGACCAAGAAGGTTGCTGCAAAGAAAGTCCCTGCGAAGAAAGCCGTCGCAGCCAAGAAGGTCGCCGTGAAGGCGTCTGGCGCACCGACGCCGATCAAGGACACCTTCACGAAGGCCTCGTTGGCAGCTCACATCGCTGAGCGTGCTGCAGTGGAACCCAAGACCGCCAAGGCTGTGCTGGCCGCGCTCGAAGACACGATCCTCGGCACGGTGCATAAGAAAGGCGCTGGCGAATTCACGCTGTCGGGTCTGCTGAAGATCGTCGTGCAGGCTGTGCCGGCGAAGAAGAAGCGCTTCGGCAAGGACCCGTTCACGGGTGAAGAGCGCTGGTTCCCGGCCAAGCCGGCAAGCGTGCGCATCAAGGCACGCGCGCTGAAGAAGCTGAAGGACGCAGCGGCTGCCTAAGCGCGTTGTTCTCACGCTCGGGCGTCGGCATGGCGCGGTTGGGTTTAATCATGCCTGACGTTTGAGTGCGTGAAAAAGCGCCTGCATGCAGGTGATCGAAGTCCCCGTGGATGAGAATCCGTGGGGACTTTTTTTATGCGCTCGCTTCGTAGCGCTCATCGCATCCATTGCCGAAACGGCAGGCGCGACTCTCATAGTGTGCTCCCTGATGGCGCGCGCGCACCTGACTGGCGCATCATGATCCACGACAGTACGATCAAGGCAATCCGACGCCCTGCGGATGCGCCGCTACCGTGCACGTCAACGCGTATCGTCACGACATATTCAATGGCATAACGCTTGCTTGATCGAAGGTCGAATACCGAATGCGCAGCGCATTCGCCTTCTATTTGACAACAAGACTGGGGCTGACATGCGATGCTATGACGAGATGCGCTATCACGACGATGGCGTACGGCCGCATTACGCGCGCTTCGAGCGATGGTTGGACAGCCAGGGCAACGAAGCGATCGCACGCAAGCGCGCGGAAGCGGACCTGCTGTTCAGGCGCGTCGGCATCACGTTCGCGGTGAACGGCGACCTGTCCGGCACCGAGCGGCTGATCCCCTTCGATCTGATTCCGCGCATCATCCCGCGCGGCGAATGGCAGACGCTCGAAGCGGGTTTGCGACAGCGCGTGCAGGCTCTCAATCTGTTTATCCACGACGTCTATCACGATCGCAACATCGTGCGCGCGGGCATCGTGCCGGCCGAGCAGGTCTATACCAACGCGCAGTATCGTCCGGAGATGCAGGGCGTCGACGTGCCGCTCGGTGTTTACGCGCATATCGCGGGCGTCGACGTGGTGCGCGCCGGCGACGAAGGCGAGTTCTACGTGCTCGAAGACAATCTGCGTGTGCCGTCGGGCGTGTCGTACATGCTCGAAAACCGCAAGATGATGATGCGGCTCTTCCCCGAGCTGTTCGTGCAGAACCGCATCGCCCCAGTCGCGCATTACCCCGATCTGCTGCTCGATACGCTGCGCTCGGTCGCGCCGGAAGGCGTCGACGATCCGGTCGTCGTCGTGCTGACGCCGGGCATGTACAACTCCGCGTACTTCGAGCATACGTTCCTCGCGCAGCAGATGGGCGTCGAGTTGGTCGAAGGCAAGGATCTGTTCGTCGACGACAACTACGTGTTCATGCGCACCACCCAGGGACCGAAGCGCGTCGATGTGATCTACCGGCGCGTCGACGACGACTTTCTCGATCCGCTCGCGTTTCGCCCCGACTCCGCGCTTGGCGTGCCGGGTCTGCTGACCGCGTATCGCGCCGGCCGCGTCGCGCTCGCGAATGCGATGGGGACCGGCATCGCCGACGACAAATCGATCTATCCGTACGTGCCCGACATGATCCAGTTCTACCTCGGCGAAAAGCCGATTCTGAACAACGTGCCGACCTATCAGTGCCGCAAGCCCGAGGACCTCGCCTATACGCTCGCGCATCTGCCGGAGCTGGTGGTCAAGGAAGTGCACGGCGCGGGCGGCTACGGGATGCTGGTCGGCCCAGCCTCGACGAAGGCCGAGGTCGAGGCCTTCCGCGAGCGGCTGATCGCGCGTCCGGCCGGCTATATCGCACAGCCCACTCTTGCGCTGTCCGCGTGTCCGACCTTCGTCGAAGCAGGCATCGCGCCGCGCCATATCGATCTGCGGCCGTTCGTGCTGTCGGGCAAGACCACCACGATGGTGGCCGGCGGCCTCACCCGCGTCGCGCTGCAGCAGGGCTCGCTCGTCGTCAATTCATCGCAGGGAGGCGGGACCAAGGATACCTGGATGGTCGACTGATGCGCCGCAAGCGGCACGCAACGCGCGATGCGCCGCCGTCGCTCAACGGATAACCAGCGCGGACTTTCGTCGCTGACGAAGGCCTCGCGCGTTCAGATCACAGACATGGAACGCCGTCATGCTTAGCCGAACCGCCGATCACCTCTTCTGGATGGCCCGCTATATGGAGCGCGCGGAGAATACCGCTCGCATGCTCGACATCAACCTGAAGGCGCAACTGCTGCCACAGACGCCCGAACAGGAGGCTCGCGCGCAGCGCTCGGTGCTGCGCATTTCCGAGCTCGAAAGCGCCTTCGCGCAGCGTTACGACGAACCGACGCGCGACCACGTGCTCGACTTCATGGTCGCCGACGCGAGCAATCCGTCGAGCATTCATTCGTGCCTGCAAGCCGCGCGCGAAAACGCCCGCGCGGTACGCGGCACGCTGACGACCGAGTGGTGGGAAACCATCAACGACACGTGGCTCGAATTCAACGAGCGGCTCGCGAGCGGGCAGGCCGCGGGCAATCCCGGCTCGTTGTTCGAATGGGTCAAGTTCCGCTCGCATCTGTCGCGCGGCGTGACGATCGGCACTGCGTTGCAGGACGACGCGTTCTTTTTCACGCAGCTCGGCACGTATCTGGAGCGCGCCGACAACACCGCACGGATTCTCGATGTGCGTTTCGCGAACGTCGAGCCGAACTCGCGCGACGCCGCGCGCCAGCTCGAGGACTTCTATTACTGGACCTCGATCCTGAGTTCGGTGTCGGCGCTCGAGATCTATCGGAAGGTGTATCGCGACGTCGTGACGCCCGCGCGCGTCGTCGAGCTGATGATCCTCAATCAGCAGATGCCGCGCTCGCTGCTCGCCTCGCTGGACGGCGTGTGCAGCAATCTCGCGATGCTGCGCACGTCGGGCTCGAACCAGTGCGAGCGCTTCGCCGGCAAGCTGCGCGCCGAGCTGCTGTATGCCGACATCCGGCAGATTTTCGAAAGCGGTTTGCATGGCTATCTGACGCAGTTCCTCGCTCGCGTGTTCGAGCTGGGCAATCTGGTGGCGCGTACTTATCTGATGCTGCCAGTGGCCTGACGGAGTTTTCTCATGTACCTGACGATCCGCCACGACACCTCTTACCGCTACGAAGCGACGGTTCATTATTCGATCCAGCAGTTGCGCCTGACGCCCTCGAGCGGCGCCGGGCAGACCGTGCGGCGCTGGAGCATCGACGCGCCGGGCAAGCTCGACGCCACACTCGACGCCTACGGCAACGTGCTGCATACGCTCGTCATCAACAAGCCGCACGATGAGATTCATCTGCGCGTGTCGGGCGAGGTGGATACGATGCCGCTCGTCGACGGCGTGCTGCGCGATCCGCCCGGTCCGATTCCGCTCGAGCATTTCACCTGCGCGACGCGTCTGACCGAAGCCGATGGCGCGATCCGCGAACTGGCGGAATCGGTGGCGAATCTGGCGAGTCCGGCAAGCCTGATTACGCTTGCCGAGCAGATCGTGCAGCGCGTGCAGTACCGGCCCGGCGTGACCGAGGTCACGAGCACGGCCGCCGAGGCGCTCGCGCTCGGCAACGGCGTGTGCCAAGACCATGCGCATCTGATGCTCGCGTGCTGCCGCGCGCGCGGCGTGCCGGCGCGCTACGTCAGCGGCTATATCGAACCCGGCGACGTGCCGCATGGCGCGAGTCATGCATGGGTCGACGTTTGGCTCGAAGGCAAGGGCTGGATTTCGCTCGACGTCACGCATGCCGGGTTTGCCAGCGAGATCTATTGCCGGCTCGCGGTCGCGCGCGACTATGAGGCGGCGGCACCGGTGCGCGGCCGACGCATCGGCGGGCTCGAAGAGGAGCTTCACGTGGCGGTGGCGGTCAGCGCGCAGATGTCGCAATAGCCGCGTCGCAACGCTAAAGGCTGCGAAAAAGGCCATAAAAAAGGCCGTAAACACCGATAAAAGGCGCCAGTGCGCCGCATTACAATAGCCCGGTTCCCTCGCGTTCTGCGGATTCGTTATGACTTACTGCGTAGCGATGGCCGTCAACGACGGCCTCGTATTCCTGTCCGATACGCGTACCAATGCGGGCGTGGATCACATCAGTACCGCGCGCAAGATGTCGGTGTTCGAGCAGCCCGGCGAACGCGTGCTGGTGCTGCTCGGCGCCGGTAATCTGTCGATCACGCAGGCGGTGCTGCACGAGCTGTCCGAGCCCGCCGATGCCAGCGAGCCGACGCTGTGGAGCGTGCCGACGATGGCCGACGCCGCGCGCGTGGTCGGCAGCGCGGTGCGCCGCGTGCACGAGCGCGAAGCCGCGGCGCTGCAGAAGTTCGGCGTCGACTTCAATTGCAGCTTCATTCTGGGCGGCCAGATCGCGGGCAACCGCATGCGGCTTTTCATGATCTACGCGGCGGGCAATTTCATCGAGGCGTCGGCGGTGAATCCGTACTTTCAGATCGGCGAGGCGAAGTATGGCAAGCCGATCATCGACCGCGTGCTGACGCCGTCCACACCGCTCGACGAGGCCGCGAAGTGCGCGCTGATCTCGATGGACTCGACGCTGCGCTCGAACCTGTCGGTGGGCTTGCCGCTCGATCTGCTGGTGTACGAGAAGGATGCGCTGCGCGTCACGCGATTCGTGTCGATCGATCGCGACAACGCGTACTTCGACATGATTCACCGCACGTGGGGCGAGCGTTTGCGCCAGGTGTTCGCCGAGATTCCCGATCCGGACTGGCAGCAGTCGCCGGATGCGCCGTCGCCGCATCCGGAGCGGGCACTGGTGCTATATCGCGCGCCGGTCGGCGCCGACGGGGTCGAGCATGAGCAGGACGTGTCGCCCGCGCAGATTCTCGCGCAAGCCGACAAGGGCAAGGCGCAGCGGCGCTAGCTGCGTCGGATTCGCAGCGCGTGTCGCGCTCGTCGAATCACACCAAAACCTCGGGACGAAAAAAAACCAGCCATCGGCATCGCCTGTGGCTGGTTTTTTGGCTACGCAGCTCGTCAGCTGCGTAGCAGGTCCGACTTGAAGTTCGATTAGAACTTGTGGCGGATACCCAGGCTGACCATGACCTGGTTGTTGGTGCTCGACTGGTTGCCGTACGAACCGATCGAAGCCGTCGACGGCACGAGGGTACCGGCACCCGTAGTAGCCGTAGACGGAACGCGCTGGTTGCCGCTTGCGTGCTGCCATGCGCCGACCAGGTAGAAGTCCGTGCGCTTCGAGAGGTTGTAATCGCCACCCAGCGAAACCTGGTTGTAGGTCGCGGTTGCGTCGCCCGAGCCGTGCGTGTACGCATAGCCGATACCGAGCAGCGCTGCCGGCGTGAGCTGGTAGCCCACGTATGCGCGGCCGACGTTGTACTTCTGCGTCGTCGCGAAGCCCGAGTTTGCGTCCGGGCGGTACTGTGCGTTGCTGTACGACAGGTTGCCCGTCCACGGACCCGTCACGTACTGAACCGCTACCGAAGCGATGCCGATCGACTTCGAGAACGCATATGCCTGGTTGATGCCGGCGTTGTTCGGGAAGTTGGTGTCAAACGTGGCGCCCGGCGCTGCCGTACCTGCCCAGCCGCCTGCAGTCGCACGCGTAGCCGGCGAATTCGCATTGCTTGCATGCAGGTAGCCTGCAGCGACGCTGAACGGACCCGTTGCATACGTTGCCGCGCCCGACCACGTCTGGCCCGAACCCGTCGCGCCTGCGACGCCGCCCAGAGCATACAGACCTTCGATCTGGAAGCCCGACCAGACCGGCGACACGTACTTCAACGAGTTGATGACGCGGAAGCTGTTGTCGTTGTTGTCGACGTCGCCCGGCGTAGCGAACGTGCTACCGAAGTAGTTGTCGCCCGTCAGCGGCTGGATCATGTCGACCAGCGGGTCGTACTGACGACCGGCCGTGAACGTGCCCCATGCGTCGCCCGTCAAACCGACGTAAGCCTGACGACCGAACATCGAGCCGCCTTGCTGCAGCTTGCCGGTGTTGATGTCAAAACCGTTTTCCAACTGGAAAATTGCCTTCAGGCCGCCGCCGAGGTCTTCCGTGCCCTTCAGGCCGAAACGGTTACCTTGAAGGTTGCCGCCAAACAATTGAACGAGGCTGCCGCCGTGCGGCGTAGCGTTGTTCACGTACTGGATCGACTCATCCAGCACGCCGTACAGGGTCACGCTGCTTTGCGCGTGTGCGATACCGGCGACGCCCAGGAGCGCCAGCGAGAGGGTAGACAGTGCGATTCGTTTCATCCATTTCTCCACGCAGATGATTGTTCGTTGTTGCGGAAAGCAGAATAGCTCAGCGCATCCGCCGGGTAGAAACGGAAAAAAAAGAGTGTCGCCAAAAACTGACAATCGATGCAAACCCTTGTATTTAAAGCCCTCAACGATTATTTCCAATTGCGCAACATTTATTGGTCTGATGCGCATTATTGTTGATTTGTTGATAGTGATGGGGCGATTTAACGCACTTTTGGCGTCGATTTGCATGCTAAACGTAAACTAGTCGTCTACACGTCTGCTCGACCTTGTAGTGAAAAGATAAAGGAAATAGCTGGAGAAATGACTAGACAGGCTGGACAGAAAAGGTGCGTTGTGTCCAAGCGCGATCGAGCGGTTTCCGGCGCAACACGTTTCAGCGCCTATCGGCGCCACGGCGCGCCACGGCCGCGGCCGTGAGCCCCGCGGCGGCCGCGAGCAGCACCGAGGTCCAGGGGTTGCGTCGCACGTAGCGGTCGGCGGCCGTCGCCTTGCGGCGCGCTTCGACGATGGCCGACGCCGCGAGACGGGTGGCTTGCGCTTCGACGTCGAGCACCTTGCGCGTCACGTCGACCGCCGTTTCATGCGCGGAGCGCTTTTGCACCGCCGCGTCGATCCCCGACGGCGGCAGCGGCGCGGTCCTGTGGCCGGCGACGGGCACAGCCGAGCGAGCCGAAGAAACCGCATTTGCCGCGACGGTCGATGCCGCCAGCACCGACGCGAGCTTCGCGCGGCTGCCCGGCGGCGCTTCCGCCTGCATGCCCCAGCCGCCGCGCGGATCGTGCAGCCTGCCGCGCGCCGCCGAGAACTCCGCGCCGAGCAGCAGCACCAGCGCCGAGAAGTACAGCCACATCAGCAGGACCGCGAGCGAGCCGGCCGCGCCGAACGCGCTGGCCATTCCCGCATGCGCGAGATAGAGCGCGAACAGCTTTCTCCCGGCCGTAAACAACACGGCCGCGACGATGCCGCCCACCAGCGCATCGCGCCATAGCACCCGGGCGTCGGGCAGGAACTTCAGCAGTCCGGCGAACGCGAAGACCAACACGAGCAGACCGACGCCGAGCTGTAGCAGATTGCCGATCACGACATACGGCGAGTCGCCCCACAGCCATTCGCCGATAAAGGCGATGACCGTATCGAGCACCAGCGACACGATCAGCAGGAACGCGACGCCGAGCACGAGCCCGAACGAAATCAGCCGCACCCGCACCAGCGCGAGCCAGCTGGCCGTGCGCGGCCCGCTGTACGGCCACACTATATTGAGCGCGCTGTTCAGCGACGAGAACGTCGCCGACGCGCCGATCGCCAGCAGTGAAAAGGAAATGATCGTCGCGATGCCGCCTTTGGCGCCCGCGTGGTGCGCGTTTTCGACGATCGTCTGCACGCCGGCCGCGGCCTGGTCGCCGATCAGGCCGTTGATGTGGCCAAACAGCTCGCCGCGCGCGGCCGCCGGTCCGAAGAACCAGCCGGCCACCGCGATCACCATCACGAGCGTCGGCGCGAGCGAGAACGCCGCATAGAACGCGATGCTCGCCGCCATCTCCAGACAGCGGTTCTCCGTGAACTGCCGAAGTGCGCCCATCGCCCAATTGGCCTGGTGACGCGCGGCCTGCTGGAGGTTCTCGCGAGAAAGGGTGTCGATGTCCATGATCGTGTCTGAATCGTGACGGCGCTTTCACGGTGTTTGCTTCGTCGCAAACCTCGTGCCCATCACTATACAAGTTAAGCGGTGGGCTTCATGGCCTGCTTGCATGGCCCGTTCAGCGGCCGCCCGCGCGTGCCGCTAGAATGCAGCGGGTTAATGTCACCTTTCCGCTCATCATGCATTCGCACGAACTCGTACGGCAACTGGACGTCATCGAGCGCGACCAGTGGAGCGCGCATCTGCCCGCGCATGTCATCGAACAATTGCCGGCGCACGGAATCACGGTGTTCGCGGTTACCGACGACGCCTCCGACACCGCCGCATTCAGCGCGCGCTATGGCTTCGGCCTCGAAGACTGCGCGAACACGATCGTGATCCGCTACAAGAAAGACGGTGGCGAGCACTATGCGGCGCTGGTTTCGCTGGGCTCCCAGCGGCTCGACATCAACGGCGCGGTGAAGGCCGCGCTCGGCGCGCAGCGGCTGTCATTCGCGAAGCGCGAGGCGGCGGTCGAGCATAGCCAGATGGAGTTCGGCGGCATCACCGCCTTTGGTCTGCCGGCCGAATGGCGCGTGCTGGTCGACGCCGCGGTGATGGACCGTGCGCAGATCGTGATGGGCGCCGGCGTGCGCGCGGCCAAGCTGCTGATGTCGCCCGACGTGCTGCGGCAATGGCCGCGCTGCGAAGTGGCGGCGCTGACGCTGCCGGCGGACTGAAACACCCAACCTTGAAGTAGCACTGAAGTTTTCCGCCGTCGCGCCGTTAATCCCGACAACGACATGAAACGTTTGCGGCGTCCGCTTGCGCGGACAGCCGCAAACCACGACAAGGGATACGGAAGATGGAACGGTTTCGCCTGAAAGTGCGGCTGTGGCTCGCGCTCGCGATGATGTGCATGGGCATTCTGGCGATCGGCCTGTGGGGAGCGTACAAAACGCGCGACACGATGATCGCCGATCGCGAGGACGAGCTTAAAAACGTCGTCAGCATCGCGTACAGCGTGCTCGATCGCTACAACGCGCTCGCCGCGGCCGGCACGATGCCGCTCGCCGACGCGCAGCGCGCCGCGATGGACGACCTGCGCGCGATGCGCTATGACGGCGCCGGCGGCTACCTGGTGCTCGAAGACAGCCACGCGCACGTGCTGATGCATGCCACGCGCGCCGACCTCGTCGGCAAGGACATGACCACCGTCAGCGATCCGGACGGCCGTCATGTGTTCAAGGAGGGTTCCGAGCAAACCCAGCGCGAAGGCGAGGCATTCGTCCATCTGATGTTCCCGAAGCCCGGCACCGACCAGCTCGCGCCGAAGAGCAACTACATGCGGCTTTACAAGCCGTGGGACTGGACCATCGTCACCGGCGTGTTCACGGACGACATCGAGGCGATGTTCTACCGCACCCTCGTGCAATACGTGATCGCGGCGCTAGTGCTTTGCGCGCTCGTGTCGCTGGTGATCGGCGTGATTCTGCGCAGCATTCTGCGTCAGCTTGGCGGCGAACCGGCGTACGCGGTGCAGATCGCGTCGCGAATCGCGGACGGCGACCTCGACGTGATCGTCGATACGAAGACCGGCGACAGTACCAGCCTGCTCGCCGCGATGAAACGGATGCAGCAGCGTCTCGCGCAGGCGATCGAGCAGATTCGCGGCGGCGCGACGCTGATTTCGTCGGTATCGAACGAGATCGCCGCGGGCAATTCGGATCTATCGCGCCGCACCGAGCAGCAGGCGGCCGCGCTCGGCGAGACCGCATCGAGCATGGAGCAGATCACCGCGACCGTGCGTCAGAACGCCGACAACGCGAAGCAGGCGAGCCAGCTCGCGCACAACGCTTCGGAGACCGCGGCGCGCGGCGGCGCGGTGGTCGGCCAGGTGATCGACACGATGCGCGGGATTTCACAGTCGTCGCACCGGATCGGCGACATCATCGGCGTGATCGAAGGGATTGCGTTTCAGACCAACATCCTCGCGTTGAACGCGGCCGTCGAGGCGGCACGCGCGGGCGAGGAGGGCCGCGGTTTCGCGGTGGTCGCGGGCGAAGTGCGTACGCTCGCGCAACGCAGCGCGGCGGCCGCGAAGGAGATCAAGGCGCTGATCGAGGAATCGGCCGCGCAGATCGCGGGCGGTTCGGAGCACGTCGGACGCGCGGGCGACACGATGCAGGAAGTCGTGCAGGCGGTACGTCGCGTCAACGACATCATGGGCGAGATCAGCGCGGCGTCGGTCGAGCAGACCTCGGGCATCGAGCAGGTCAACATCGCGGTCGCGAGCATGGATCAGACGACGCAGCAGAATGCGGCGCTCGTCGAGGAAGCGAGCGCGGCGGCCGATGTGCTGAAGACGCAGACCGGGCAATTGTCGGCGGCGATCTCGGTGTTCAAGTTGCCGGAGCAGCGCTAAACCGCCAGGCCGCGTTGCCGGTGCTCATGTCGACGGTCACGCTCGCCGGGTCGCGCGTGGGATCGAACAGCTCGTGAAAGCGCGTCGCGCGAGTCCGTTGACGAAGACGAGCATCACCGGAAGCGGGACCAGCGGTGATCATGTTTTACGAGGTCGCGCGCGAGCGCAATGCTGAGGCCTGCATGGGCGGCGCTGAACGGGCTTGGCAACGCGCGCGGCTGCGCGAGGGATGCGTCCGCTGGGCGCTCCGCTCAGATACTCAAATAATCAGCCGGGACACCTTCGTGCCTTCGAGCGACACGCCGGCCATCAAACCGCCGTTAGTCAACACGAAAGCTTGCACCGGACTGGTTGCGGTCGAGGAATCGACCGCGCCGTTCGCGCCGACCTTCAGCACGGCGACGGTCGCATTCGCGCCGACCGCCCAGCCCTGGCTGTGCATGAATTCGTCGAGCGCTTCCTGCGTCATGAACAGAAACACGAGCGCCTTCGACTGCGCGCCGATCTGCAACCCGAACGAGCCCGCGACCGTGCTGAAGTAGCCGACCGTGCGGCCGCCGATGCGCATCGCCCCTTCACCATACTGTGCGCCGACCCAGAAGCCGGCCGAGATCACCGACGGAAACACCAGCACGCCGCGCGCTTTCGCAACGAGCTCGCGCGAACCGTCGACGTTTTCGTAGAGACGCGCGAGCGTCGAGTCGACGCCGGCGTTGATCGTGTCGCGCTTGCCGGCATTGGCCGACGGCGATGCGTTCGAGGACGGCGAAGTCGTCGTGCAACCGGTGAGGCTCAGGCCTGCGACGGCCAATGCAGCGCTGCCGGTCATGATGAATTGTCGTCTGCGCATGACTGTTTTCCTTTGCGTTTCTCACGCATGTTGTACGTTATGGAAGAGTGCGGCGAATTGCCCGCCTTGCTTTGCTTTGTTCTCATTTGCGCACGAGAGGTTCCGTGCGCGCGATGATTGTCGTTGAGCGGGCGTGCCGCGACGCGCGAAGCACGCATCGCGGGCATCCACAGCCGACATTAGCAGGGAGCGTGCCCAAGCGCCGCGCCGCCTTGCGCAAAGGCGGCGCGGCCATTTGCAGTTCGCGGTTTCGCGCTGCTTGCCGTTGCGCGTCGCCGCTACAGCGTTGGGCGAATGTTCTGGTTATGGCGGAACAGGTTGTGCGGATCGTAGCGGTTCTTCACGGCGACGAGCCGCTCATAGTTGGGCCCATAGGCATCCGCGATACGGCCGCCTTCTTCCTCGGTCATGAAGTTGACGTACACGCTGCCTAGCGCAAACGGGCGCGCCGCGTCGAAAAAGTCGCGCGCCCATGCGACGCAGCGCTCGTCGTCGCGCGCATCGTCCCAGCGGCCGTGCACGTTCATCGCGTATAGCGTCTCGCGAGCCGGGTAAGCGGTTGCGTCGACCGCCACGCGCTGCGTTTGCGCACCGATCAGCCCGAAGAAGATTTCGCATTGCGTGGACGGCAGCGTGTCGATCGCGCGGATCAGTGCGTCGATCAGACCATCGTCGATGGTGGCGAGGTTGTGCGACTTCCAGTAGTTGCGCGCGCCCGGTGTGAGCAGCGGATCGAAGGCCTGTTGCCAGACTTCGAGGGGCATCGGACCAAGATGTTCGCCGAGCGGCTTGCCGAAGCTGCGCGCGGCTTCCACCGCGTCCGGGCCTTTGTCGACCGGGCCGTTGTAGCACATCGCGAACACCAGCACGGGTTTGCCGTGCACGTCGGGCGGCAGGAACGGCAGCGGCGGCGCGAGCCGCGCGACCGCCCAGACGGCCAGCTCGTCGGGCATTGCCGGCGCGGCATCGCGGTATTTGATCAGTGCTTCCTTCGCGTCGGCGAGCGGCAACACGACGAGGCCGCCATACACGAGCGGGCCGACCTCATGAAGCGCGAACTCGAATAGCGTAACGACGCCGAAATTGCCGCCGCCGCCGCGAATCGCCCAGAACAGATCGTCGTGCGAAGTGGCGCTCACGTGGCGGTACTCACCGTCGGCGGTGACGATGTCGGCCGCGACGAGGTTGTCGATCGTCATGCCGTAGCGGCGGCTCAGCCAGCCGAAGCCGCCGCCGAGCGTCAGACCTGCGACGCCGGTCGTCGAGTTGATGCCGAGTGGTGTCGCGAGTCCGAATGCCTGCGCTTCGTGATCGAAATCATGCAGCGTCGCGCCGGGTTCGACATACGCGCGCCGCGCTTGCGGGTCGATACGCACCGATTTCATCGTGGACAGATCGAGCACGAGGCCATCGTCGCACACAGCGCTGCCGCCGATATTATGGCCGCCGCCGCGAATGGCGAGCGGCAGGCCGTTGTCGCGCGCGAAGGCGACGCCGCTGCGCACGTCGGCCACACCCGCGCAGCGCAGGATCATCGCGGGAGTACGGTCGATCATCGCGTTCCAGATGCTGCGCGCCGTGTCGAAGCCCGGCGTGTCGGGCAGCAGAAGCTGGCCGCGCAGTGTGGATTTGAATTCGTCGACGGCGCTGCTGGAGATAGTAACCATGTTGTACCTCGTCGGAGAGGGGAGGGCGCTCGCAGAACACTGCTCAGCAGACCAAACAAAATGCGGGCGGTGAATGAAAGCGGATTGAGAGGTTCGGCTGCGTGCAGTAAACGGGGCGGCGCGACGAAGTCAAACAAAGGTTTACCCGCGTATGGGGACGATCCCGCGCAGTAGCTCGCGGGGACGGGCGTTTGCGGGCAGCGCAACGACGATACGCGACGGTAGCGCGGAAGATGGTGGGAATGCTCCGGAAAAAGCGTGCGTGCCGATGTGTTGGTTATCTGACGCGCTGGTGGTTGTGCCACGACACTTTGCAGATGGAGTGGGTCGCGATCGCGTACGGCTGAGCCGCACGTTCGGCGACTGTGCGCGGCAGCGCACATCGCGACATCGCTCTTTGCGACGCACAGGCGTTATGCAACGACGCGTAATGTTTCGCGCGCGCATTTCGGTGATTTTCATGGTGTTGTCTATTGGATTTCTCTCATTCGTCTTTTCCAATTTTCATGTTTATGTGCGAATGGCCACATGAATAAAACGGATGATGTGTAAATGATCTGAATTCATCCGATAAAACCAAATGTTAATTTTCTTTATGTCGCTCAAATTGCATCGAGCGTGATAGTTTTAACTTCCCGTATGAAGAATCTGGATTAGCGGATTTGGTGGACGCATCGTCGTTTTCCCCTGCCTGGCACGCCGCATCGGCAATATCGCATTGCGTGGTCTAGCGCACGGTCGCGCGATTGCACTGCGAATAACTTCAACGTCCATCAAGCCTCGCTGTGCGGCTCTCACGATAATGTGCGCGCACGGCCAGCCCATTCTCTCGAAGCACGCCAAATCGGACCGGGGATTTTCCGTGAGAGAAGTATTTAGTGCGAGCGCATTTTAATTCGCATAAAGCGAAGCTGCGCAAAGGCTTTGACTTTCGTTTTTTTCACGAGCGGACATTCACTCGTTAATTGGACCGGTCGCTCAGGGGAAATAATTAGGAGGATGAAATGAAAAAGCAAAACGGGGACGCGTGGCTACTTGGCACGCGGCGGGCGGCTTTGGCGGTCGCGGTCAGTCTTTATGCGGCGATGGCGGGTGCGCAGACGAATTCGGGGAGCACCGCCGCGCCAGCAACCAATCTTGGAGTGATGGTGCTCGCCGAGGCGAGCGTGTACGGCGGATGTCCGTCGGGCGGCGGGCCGGGCTGCACCTCGGGGGGATTCGGGCAACTCGGGGCGGGTGCCCTCGGCATCGCGGCGGCGGGGCTCGGTCCGACGTCGTCCACCGGCTCGTCGCCGGGCAGCGGGACGTCGTCGCCGGGCGCGGGCAGCAGTGGCGGAAATAGTTCGGCTAATTCCGGCACCGGCGGGGTGGGCTCGGGAAATACCGGCGGCAACAATGGTAATGGCGGTTCCGGCGACAACGGTAATGGCGGCGCTGGAAGCGGTGGCGATGGCTCGGGGAATGGCGGCACGGGCGGCGATGGCGGCAACAACGGTGGCGGTGATAACGGCGGGGATGGTGGGGACGGTGGTGGGGGGCATGGGCATGGCCATGGCCACGGTGGTGATGGTGATGGCGACGGCGGTCATGGACATGGCCACGGTGGCGATGGCGGTCATGGCCACGGCCACGGCGGCGATGGTGACGGCGATGGCGGTCATGGCCACGGTGACGGTGATGGCGGTCATGGCCATGGCCACGGTGGCGATGGAGATGCCGGTCATGGTCACGGTGACAGCGGCCACGGCGATGGCGGCCATGGCGAAAGCGGCCACGGCGATGGCGGCCATGGCGAAAGCGGTCACGGTGACGGCGGCCATGGCGAGGGCGGTCACGGCGAGGGCGGCCATGGCGACGGCGGTCACGGCGACGGCGGCCACGGCGGCAGCGGTCATGGTGACAGCGGGCACGGTAGCAGCGGTGGCGAAGGCAAGGGCGGTTCTGCCGACGGTGGCCGTGGCGGTGAAGGTGGCGGCCAAGGCAACGGCGGTTCCGGACACGGTGGCCATGGCGGTGAAGGTAGTGGCGGCCAGGGCAACGGCGGTTCTGGACACGGTGGCCATGGTGGTGAAGGCGGTGGCAGTCAGGGCGGCGGCGGTTCCGGACACGGTGGCCATGGTGGTGAAGGCAGTGGCGGCCAAGGCAACGGCGGCTCGGGCAACGGTGGTCATGGCGGTGAAGGCGGTGGCCAGGGCAACGGCGGTTCTGGACACGGCGGCCATGGTGGTGAAGGCGGCGGCCAAGGCAACGGCGGCTCGGGCAACGGTGGTCATGGCGGTGAAGGCGGTGGCGGCCAGGGGAACGGAGGCTCCGGACACGGGGGCCATGGCGGCGAAGGCGGCGGCGAGGGCGGAAACGGCGGCAACGGTGGTGGCCAAGGCAGCGGTGGTTCCGGCAACGGAGGACACGGTGGCCATGGCGGCAACGGCGGCAACGGCGGCGGCCAAGGCAACGGCGGCAACGGTGGCGGCTTCGGCAACGGCGGCTTCGGCAACGGTGGCCACGGAGGCCATGGCGGCTACGGCGGCTACGGCGGCGGTGGCTCCGGCAGTGGCGGCCACGGCGGCAGCAACCATTAAGCAGTGGCAAGGGCCCCGCGAACCTTGCGGGGCTCCCTCCAGGAAGGGAGGCCGGCGCCACCCGGTCTCCAAACCGACCGCGCTCGAGCACCGCGGGGAATTTGCAGCGAAAAAGCCAGCAAAAAACCACGCTAGCGAATCAGCAAACCAACCCGCAAACAAAAACGCAATCAGGCAACAAAGTGGACGGCCCCCGCCGTCCGCTCAACCCCTCAACTCGATCACCCTCTCCTGCACGACCAGAAAAACCCTCTCCCCCAAAACGCGCGCCGTCCCACGCGCGCCTCCAGTAAAACTCCCGAACGCCGGCAGCACCCCCCGATCGATCCCGAAGCGAAAGCACGGCACGCGCACTGAATCGGTCCGCGTCGCGATTCGATAGACCGGATGCACATGCCCCGCGAGCACATACGCGTGATCGACCGCATGCGGGTGATGACACAGCGCCCACGCCCCGAAATGCCACGGCTCGCGCACCGACTCGACATCCAACGAAGGCGGCAACGCACCGGCACGCCGATCGTGATTGCCTTCGACTAGCACCACGCGCATCGACGCATGCCGCGCGCGCCACACATGCAACGCATCGAGCGTGGGTGTCGACAGCGACTCGCGCGCATGCAGCAGATCGCCGAGAAACACCAGCGTCGCCGGCTCGAACTCGGTGATCAGCCGATCGATTCGCAGCAGATTCTCCGCGGTCGAACCAGTCGGCACCGGAATGCCACGCGCGCGAAACACCGCATCCTTGCCGAAATGCGCATCGGCGATAAAAAGCGCGCGCAGCACCGGATCGAAACACGCGCGCAAACTCGATAGCACGAGAGGCCGTCCGCCGACGTCGATCGCAAGCGAGGTCGCCGTCATCGTTGCGCCGCCCTTTCGAGTTCGGCCAGCATTCGCTCGACGCGATCGGCGAGCTTCTCGGTGCTGACTTTTTCGCGCAGGCGTCCGACGATCAACGGAAACGCGAACGGCGTCGCCTTCCTGGGCCGCGTGAGCACGACGCGGCTCGCGTTCATTCGTTCGAGCGCAATACGAATGCGCCGCACGTCGAGTTCCTGTAGCAGTACTTCGGTATCGGCCTGGCCCAGCAGCAGATTGCCGCGATCGTGCTGACGAAAGATCTCGTAGAAAAGCCCGCTCGAGGCCTGTAATTGCCGCGCGCTTTTCTGCTGTCCAGGATGCGCCTGAAACACGAGGCCCGACACCCGCGCAATCTCGCGAAAACGTCGCAAAGAGAGTTCGGACGAATTGAGGCTTGCAAGAATGTCGTGATCGAGTTCGTCAGGTGAAAGCAGGCCATTGCGCAAGTGCGCGTCCCAATCGAATGCCTGCGCGCACAGCAATTCGAAACCGTAATCGTTCATCGAAATGGAAAACGTGCCGGGCTCGTCGCGCGCGACCCGCCACGCGAGCAGAGCGCCAAGCCCGATATGCGCGGTGCGCCCGGCGAACGGATAGCAGAAAAAGTGGTAACCCTCGCGCGATTTCAGCAGCTCGACGACCAGCACGCCCGGCTCGGGCAATGCCGACCACTTCTGCTGCAATTCGAGCAGCGGCCGTACCGCGCGCATTTCCGGCTCGTCGTAGATGCCGTCGGCGGCGCGCGCGAGCATCGTCAGTGTCGCGTCGGCGAGCTCGGACGATAGCGGCATGCGGCTGCCGGCCCATTGCGGCATTGCCCCACGTGATGAGCTCGCACGCCGCACCCACGCCGTCATATCCTGCACGCGGATCAATTCCAGCGCGCGGCCGCCGAACGTGAATACATCGCCGGGTCTGAGCCGTGAGATGAACGATTCCTCGATTGCGCCAATGCGACCGCCCGATAGATACGCCACGTTCAACGTCCCATTCGCGACGATCGTGCCGATGTTGTTGCGATGCCGGCGCGCGAGATCGTCGCGCGGCACGCGGTACAGACCGTCGCTATCGCGCGCGACGCGATGGTAGTCGGGATACGCGCGCAGCGTCGCGCCGCCGCCTTCGACGAAACCCAGCGCCCAGTCGAACTCCTGCTGCGTCAGATCGCGATATGCATAGGTATGCAGAAGTTCATCGTACAACTCGCGCGCGTCGAAACCACCGCCGATCGCGACGGTGACGAGATGTTGCACCAGCACGTCGAACGGCTTTTGCGGCGTATCGCGACTTTCGATCTGCCGTTTGTCGACGGCTTCACGCGCGGCCGCCGCTTCTATCAATTCGAGCGCATGCGTCGGCACGATCGTCACCCGCGACGGCAAACCGGGCGCGTGTCCCGAGCGGCCCGCGCGCTGCATCAAACGCGCGACGCCTTTTGGCGAGCCGATCTGGAACACGCGCTCCACCGGCAGAAAATCGACGCCGAGATCGAGACTCGACGTACACACCACGGCCTTTAGCAAGCCGTCCTTCAATCCGTGTTCGACCCACTCGCGTACGTGTTGATCGAGCGAGCCGTGATGCAGCGCGATCACGCCGGCCCATTCGGGGCGCGCGTCGAGCAGCGCCTGATACCACACCTCGCATTGCGAGCGCGTGTTCGTGAATACGAGCGACGTGCGCGCTTCGTCGATCGCCCGCGCGACCGCATCGACCTGACGCATAGCCATGTGACCGCCCCACGGAAAGCGCTCGATCGTGTCGGGAATGATCGTGTCGACGATCAGTGCCTTCGGCAGCGCGCCGTGCACACTGACGCGCGGCGTCGCGACCGGCGCGAGCAGGACCTCGGTCGCGAACGACAGATTGCCGAGCGTCGCCGACAGCCCCCATACCTGCAAGCCGGGCCGCCAATGCGTGAGACGCGCGAGCGCGAGTTGCGTCTGTGTGCCGCGTTTGTTGCCGAGCAGTTCGTGCCATTCATCGACGATCACGAGCCGCACCTGAGACAGTACTTCGCGCGCATCGGCGCGCGTCAGGATCAGCGTCAGACTCTCGGGCGTCGTGACGAGCGCGGACGGCATGCGCCGGTTCTGGCGCTCGCGTTCGGCGGCCGACGTATCGCCGGTGCGCAGACCGACGCTCCAGGGTGCCGCGAGTTCGGCCGCGGAGCTTTGCAACGCGCGCGCGGTATTGGCCGCGAGCGCGCGCATTGGTGTAATCCAGAGCACCGTCAGCGGTTCGGGATGCTTGCGCGGCGTCGACGCCGCACTCGCGAACGTGGCGAGCGCGCCGAACCGCACGGCCCAGGTTTTGCCCGCCCCGGTGCTTGCGTGCAGTACGCCGCTCGCGCCACCGGCGATGTTGCGCCAAACCTCGCGCTGAAAATCGAACGGCTGCCAACGGCGCGCGGCGAACCATGCGTCGAGTTTGTCCGCGAACGGGCGACGCGCGTCGTCGGGTGAATACGAGGGGAACGGCAGCGGCTCGAAAGCGGCTTCGCGCGCATCGAGCCGCGCCTGTTGGGCACGGCTGCGCGGAATCCGGCGCGCCCTTGGCGCGCGAACGCGCTCGTCGGCGGGCGCTGGCGCAGCGGTCGGGTCGTCAGCGGGGTTGTCGGAAGGGGCCGGCTCGGTCATCGGAAGCGCTCTCAACGGGTGCGGCGGATTCGCGTGCCGGCGACTCGCGCCGGATGTTCATGTGGACCGCGGGCTCGCGCGGCGGTTCACCGAAGTTCGTGACAGGCGCGCAACGACCCGCGGCATCCGGCAGTATTTGGGAGCCTCGGCCGACACCCGATCCGTTACAATCAAACGGACTACCCCACTGGAGATTTGCTTTGAAATCACTCGTTGCTTTGCTGGCCGCAGCCGTGCTGTCCTCGACCGCGATGGCTGCCGCGCCGACCACGGAGAAGCTGCCGTCCGGCGTCATCGTCGAACATCTGACGCAAGGCACGGGCCCGCAGCCGTCCGCGACCGACGTGGTAAAAGTCAACTACCGCGGCACGCTGCCCAACGGCACCGAATTCGATAGCTCGGCCAAGCATGGCGGCCCGGCCACGTTCCCGCTCAATCGCGTGATTCCGTGCTGGACGCAAGGCGTGCAGAAGATGAAAGTCGGCGGCAAGGCGCGACTCACTTGCCCGGCGGCGACCGCATATGGCGATCGCGGCGTCGGCCCGATTCCGCCGAATACCGATCTGACCTTCGAAGTCGAACTGGTCGACATCGTCAAGTAAAGCGCGCAAGCGGCGCTAAAGATGCACTGCCACCGAGCCTCGCTGCGCCAATCGCAGCGAGGCTTTTTTATGGGCGCCGAATGGCCCGCCAAAGGGATTCACGATGAAACGTGACAAAGGTACCGTACAGGTGGCGAGCATTGGTTTTACCGGCAAGAGCGCCCAGAAGTTCTTCGATTTGTTGAAAGAGGCCCAAGTGCGCACGGTGCTCGACATTCGCCTCAACAACACGTCGCAGCTGGCGGCCTTTGCGAAAAAGCAGGATCTGCCTTTCTTTCTCGAGCAGTTGTGCAATGCGGCGTACGTGGAAATTCCAGAGTTGGCTCCCGAGCCGGAACTGCTCAAACGCTACCAGGGCAAGCAGCTGAGCTGGGAGAACTTTCGCGAGCAATATCTCGACCTCATCGCGCGCCGCCGTGTGGAAAGCAATCTGGATATCGCGCTATTTGAATCGGGCTGCCTGCTTTGCAGTGAACATTTACCACATCATTGTCACCGGATGTTCGCGCTCGAGTATCTGAACCAGCACTGGAACAATCGTCTTTCCGTTACACATTTGACCTGACCGGCGCCGGTCGGGCCGGGTTACGCTTTCCGTCTCGTTGCCCGGTGGCTTGCTGTGCCGGCGGGTTGCATCTCGCTGGCGCCGCCGGCGTTTTCCTTCAGTAGCCCGAATAGTAGCGTGGCGCGAAACGTGGAACACGCCCAATCTTATTTCAAGGCGAGTGCCGCTCGCTCGTCTACTATCTACTCGCGCGCAGCTCCCTGTATTCGTCTCGCCCTATCGCCGGCCACAGACCGGCCGTGACTATGCGCGCCAGGAGCGCCTGCCATGAACATCGACTTCCATTACGGCGTGGTCTACATTGCCGCGCGCGTCGGCGGCATGACGGCCGGCGATGCGCAAACCGTCGCGCATGCCTGCCAATACGTCGACGACGCAACGACGAACGGAATACTGCGGTTCAAAGGCGGCGAGACATTCGAGCGATTCGCGACCGCGCACAAGTTATTCGATTACGCCAATACCGAGAACGACCAGAATCGGCTCGTGTGGGCGCCGTTCCATTTTCTGCCGGCTGGGGAGGGTGACAGTCTCGAGGAAAAGGCGGTTTGCCGGCCCGACAGTGAAGTCGCGCGCGAAGTCGTGCGGCGCGCGATCCGGCAGCGCGATTCGGAGACCGCATTGCACCGGCTCGGCGTGACGCTCCATACGTATGTCGATACCTGGGCGCACCAGGGATTCGCGGGCATCGAAAGTCCGTGGAATCGCGTGCATCTTCTCGAAGCGCAGGATTGCACGCGCAAAGGCTGGCTCGCGAGCCTGGAACTGGCGGTTGCGCATCTGATCGAGCGCGCCGAGACGGACGTTCTGACGATCGCGTTGCCGGTCGGCCACGGCGCCGCGTTGCATTATCCCGACCAGCCGTGGGCACGCTGGCATTACATCGACGGCTGCAATCACTTCATCTCACGACACAATTTGCCGGATTTCGTGCAGGCGGCGGACATGAGTTGTCGTGTCGTGCGAGCTTATCTGGCCGGACGCGAAGATTTCGAAAACCAGCCCGGCATCCCGGACGACGTCAAAGACGCACTGACCCGACTGCTCGATACGAACCGCGAACCCGACGACAACCTGCGTCTGAGAACCGTTTGCGAATGGGTGAATGCCGGCCGTATTCCGGGTTTGAAAGAACCCGTGCCCGGCTATATCGCGAAAGGACACGGTTCGTGGAAGTACCAGGCCACCGGTTTGTTGTGCGATGACGACACCGGGGACAGACCGGAGTGGACGACCGCCTTCGAGAAGAGCGACTACCGCCTCTTTCACGACGCGGTCAAACAGCATCGTTTCGTGACTACCCAGGAAATCTTGCCCGCGCGCGGATTACGCATTGCCTGAGTGAATGGAGCAGGGCGCCAGTTACTGCATTTTGGCTTGCTGATGTGGCGCGGCCTGAGTCGCCGCCTGCTGTTCTTCGGCGTGCTTTTTGGCCACATGCCGTCCGACGATACAGCCGCCGACCGCGCCGACCACCGCATGATGTCCCGCATAATGTCCGGCGACGCCGCCCACTACCGCTCCTTTCAGGCAACCGGCCGCGTTCGCGGTGCTTGCCATTACCAACGAGACTGTCAGTGCCCCGAGGGCGGTCCGAATAAAGTCAGCTTTCATTGTAAGTACCATCGTGTTTGAGTGGATCGAAGTTAGGGTGGCCCGGCGTCTTTTTCAATAGCCGCCGCGAGCATGGCGGCTGACAAAGGACTCTCTATTGGCTCGGCATCCGCCGCTGGGCACCGATACGAAGTGTAAATGGATCTGCGCAGAGCAGGAGCAACAAGTGCTGCAAGATCGGTAACGGCAAGTTACCGGAGCCGGGGGCTTTGCAGGCATCGTCACTGATGTTTCGCACACGCTTGAATCGGTTCGCTATAGCGGTTCACCAAAAAAAGACCGTTTTCAAATAAAAAGTGGGCTACTCTCCTTTGAATATCCAAATGCCGGGCTATAGTAGAAGCGACTAAAGCCAGAAAGCATGACGGCGCGCTTTTGCCGTCGATGCCGATGACGGGGAAACACAAATGACGCCCTCGAATGCAGCGATCTATCAGACCAGGACTTGCACACCGGAGTCGTTGCGTACGCTCGCGAGCTTTCTCGAATTAGCGCTCGACGAGGGAAAAAGCGTGGTCGTCATGCGGATCGGCAAGCAGGCGCGCAGCGTTTATGTCGGAAATCCATCCGGTGCATTGGAGGATTTAACGGATTCCGGTGTCGTCGATGCTTTCCAGGCAGATGAAATGCTGCTACTGACCCGCGTGGGCCTGAACCGGATAACGGCGGACGGTCAACACTACCGCTTTATACGGAGTGTGAGGTACATTGCCGATCGCCAGGTCGTCGTATTTACACCTACCTGAGCGGTGGAACCGAAACGAAAAAGAAGAATCCCGAGGGAAGGAAAAGGAAGAAAGCTTCGATGACCCGCTAGAAAACCTGAAAGCTTTGTTATTTGAAAGCTGCATCGGCGCTGGTATCGATGTATTGAAGCTCAGGATAGGTCAATAGACTGCCTTTCTTCCGTCATTCATGGCATAGTTCGACGATTACCACATAAGGAGCAATCAAATGCCTTCGTTAGAGCAAATCCAAGCAAAGCTTAAGAAGCTCCAGGCGCAAGCTGACGTTCTCATTGCCAGAAAAGCACAGGCCGCGGTCGATCAGATTCGCGAGTTGATGCTCAAGCACGGTCTGACGACTGCCGATATCGAAGCACAGGCAAAGGCACGACGCTCCGCGCGAGGTCTGAATGGCAATACGGGTATGGGCCGGGGAAGACCTGCTGGCGTGAGCAAAGCCGCCAGGTCGGCAACGCCGGCGAAGTACCGCGACCCTAAAACCGGCGCGACTTGGACGGGGCACGGCCGCGCGCCTGGCTGGATCGCCGGCGCGAAGGACCGCACGGTGTTCCTGATCGACGCTGCGAGCGCAAGCAAAGCCGCGGCTACTCCCGCCGCTAAGCGCGGCAAAGGTCAGCCGAAAGGCGCCCAGCCGCCGAAGTACCTGGATCCGAAAACCGGCGCGACGTGGAGCGGACGCGGCCCGGCGCCGGCATGGCTTGCTTCCGTTAAGGATCGCAGCAAATTCCTGATCGATGGCGCGAGCGCGGCTGCCGCTCCGAAAGCGGTGAAAACGGCGGCAAAGAGCGGCCAGGAGAAAGCGACCGCAAGCGCGGTAGGCAAGAAGACCACGGCGAAAAAAGCAGTGGCGAAAAAAGCAACGCGCACGACGGCCGTGAAAAAGACCGCAGCCAGAAAGGCAACGCCGGCAAGCCGGAAAGCCGCGGTGAAGAAAACCGCTGGCCGCAAAAGCGCTGTGAAGATGGCAAGAAAAGCACCGGCCCGCAAGGCTGCCGCAAAGAGCACGGCCGCGCCCGTCGCGGCGGCTCCGCAAACGCCCGAGACGCAAGCAGGCGCGTAATAGCCGCGGAGTCGTGAAGTAGATGGTTAGCACGTTCGATGCATCCGGGCAGGAAGATCAGGTCTTCCTGCTGGACTCCGTTCCTCATCCGGCAGCCGATGCCGCCGAACCATTCATCGTCGCCAGCGATCGCCGTGTAATCCTCACTTATCCGATCGCGGAGTCGGACTTTGAACGGTTCGGGCCATTCGATCCCGACGACGATCCTTTTTGCGCGGTATTGTTCGCCGACGCCGTGTTTCATCGTCTCGGGCCGCCGGGCGATGACGCTCTCGCCATTCATCCGCTCGCGGCGCATGGTCTCACTGGCTACGCGGTGCATGAAATCTTCAATTCGTCGTTGTGCGCGGAGATTGCCGCCGTGACGACTGACCCGATCGCCATTGCTGCCGAGTCACCGGCGCGGCGGCATTTCGTCATTACGTTTCAGGCATCGACGTTCGAATGCGTGGCTTCGGACTATACGGTCATCGGCGTATTCGGCGCGGGCGAAATAGCCAGTCGCGAGGCATTTGCTTTGGTCAGATAACGCGTTGGAACCGGAAAGCAAGGCGCGGTCCCGATGCGGGCACGCGCCGTGCATGACCCGAGGATCGTGAGAGCCGGGCACGAGTCCGGCTCTTTCCCGGCGGAGGAGGGATGCGCATGCCGTATCCCGCCGCCTGCCATCGAGGCCATGCATGCTGACCATTGCTATTACCGCGTTCGTCACGCTGGTGATCGTTCTCGTGATCGCCAATCTGTCGAGCGGCGAGAAGAAAATAGAACATAAGATCGAGCGGCTCTATAAGAGCGAAGATCCGCAATTCCTCCGCTCGATGGGTCTATTGCTCGGTCCGCCCGTGGTGCCGGGTAATCGCTTCGAGATGCTGCTCAACGGCGACCAGATCTTTCCGTCGATGCTCGAAGGCATTCGGTCGGCGCGCGAAACCATCACGTTTGAAACGTTCATTTACTGGTCTGGCGAGATCGGCGAGCAGATTGCGCGTGCGCTTGCCGATAAGGCGCGTGAAGGCATCGCCGTGCATGTCCTGCTCGACTGGGTCGGTTGTTCGAAAATGGATCGGCGCTATCTGCAACTGCTGCGCGAGGCCGGCGCCGAAGTGGTCAAGTTTCACAAACCGCATTGGACCGGACTCGGTCGCATGAACGATCGTACGCACCGGAAACTATTGGTGATCGACGGCCGGATCGGTTTTACGGGTGGGGTCGGCATTGCACCGGAGTGGACCGGCCACGCGCAGGACGAAAAGCATTGGCGCGATACGCATTTCCGCTTGACCGGTCCGGCGGTCGCCCATATGCAGGCCGTCTTCATGGATAACTGGATCAAGGCGACCGGCAACGTCTTGCACGGTCCCAGGTATTTCCCGCACATCGACGCCGAGCCGAAAGGAGAGGGCGAGGGTTTTGCGCATATGTTCAGCAGTTCGCCGTCGGGCGGCAGCGACGACATGCAGCTGATGTATCTGATGGCCATCACTGCCGCGACGCGCAGTTTGCAGCTTGCGAGCGCGTACTTCGTGCCCGACAAGCTCACTATCAACGCGATCATCGAAGCCGCGAAACGCGGCGTCAAAGTCCAGATCGTCACGCCGGGCAAACGCATCGATA
Organism: Paraburkholderia sp. BR10954; assembly: GCF_040965775.1. Lineage (NCBI taxonomy): Bacteria > Pseudomonadati > Pseudomonadota > Betaproteobacteria > Burkholderiales > Burkholderiaceae > Paraburkholderia > Paraburkholderia sp. BR10954. Next base: position 30,449 of record NZ_JBFRCK010000015.1, on the reverse strand, counting down.
CGCACACGGTGCGCGAAGCGTCGCGGGCATGCTGGGGCGATCTATTGAAAGCGGGCGTCGAGATCTACGAGTACCAGCCGACCATGTTCCATTGCAAGTTGCTGGTGGTCGACGAGTACCTGGTGTCGGTCGGCTCGACGAACTTCGATAACCGCTCGTTCAAGCTGAACGACGAAGCAAACCTGAACATCTACGACCGCGCTTTCGCCAGACAGCAGACCGCCGCGTTCAACGACGACATCGCGAAGTCGAAGCGCATCACACTCGAAGCATGGACGCGACGTTCGTTTACCGAGAAGGTCGTCGAAAAGTTCGTACGGCTGCTGGATACACAGCTTTGAATAACTGAATAGAAAGTGTCGACGCGCCGACGGATCAGTGAACGGCGCCGCTCAGATACGCTTCGATGTCGGGGCGCAAAGCCTGCGTGCCATCGTGTTGCTCGATGGCGGCCGCGTCGACGAGGCGCGCTTTCGCATGTCGATACGCATTGGCAAAGCCGCGCAGTTGCTGCGTGACCGGACGATCGTCGAGCCGGCGTCGTGTGAGCGCTTGCACGATGCTGCGTTCGATCAACGCCAACTGGCTGTCGATGTAGTCGATGCACAGTTCGCGGCAGCGCGACGATGCCGCCGCGACGCTTAGCAGTGCCGGCACGAGCGAGATCGTCAGAAAACCGCCCGCGGGAATGCGTGCGAGCGCGGCGGGTGAATCGAACAGGTCGGCGCGCAATGCTTCGAATACGGCTTGCGTCCAGATTGCGCGCTCCTGTTCTAACGCGCGACGCCGCCGCGCGAGCGCATCTTTAGCGTGCGGATCGGCAATGCGGCCTTCGTCGACCAGCAACGCCGCATTGTCGCGTTTGCCTTCCTGTATGCATGCGCTGCCGACATAGATGGCGCTGGAGCCGCGTTCGGCCAGCACCAGATGTTGCAGGCTGTCCGGCATGAGCGGGTCGAGCGGCACCACTTCGCAGGTCAGCGGCTTGCCTTGCAGATGAATCGCGCAGCGTCCGTCGTCCGCGAGAGCAGGGCAGCGCGCGAGCGACGGATAGTCGAGGCCCTGCGCGACGATGCTGAAGGTATCGCCCGCGCGGTACAGCAGCGTATCGGCGAGCACTTCGAACGCCGCGCAGTCGGCTTCGTCGAGCACGGCTTCATGGCGGCCGGCCTGCAGCCGTTGGCCGGGCCACCTGCGCGCCACGCGTCCAATCGCGATGCAGCCGATAAACCGGTCGGGATGGCGAAACAACTCCGCCAGCGTCATCGACGGTGGACTGTTGCAGCATCGACCGCACGCGGAGCAGGAAAACGAAAACGTGTTCACCACGGCCGACGCACCGAGTCCTGATAACGCGTGAGGATGAAATGCGCGACGTCGTTCGAATGATAGGCGGCGACCAGTTGCGCGACCCATGGGTGCTGGCGATCGCTGTCGCGCACGGTCAGCACGTTTGCATACGGCGAGCGCGCGTCTTCGAGACTCAGGCCGTCGCGAGCGGGGCGAAGACCCGAGCGCGCCGCTGTGTCGCTGTCGATCACGGCGAACGCGACGCTGTCCAACGAGTCGTACAGACGCGCGCGCGGCACCTGGCGAATCTTCAGATGGAGGCGGTTGCTCGTGATGTCGGCGAGCGTCGCGTGCAGGCCCGCGCTGTCGCGGAACGTCAGCAGCGTTTCGTTTTGCAGAAGGATCAGCGCGCGTGCGGTGCCGGCGGGATCGTCGGGTATCGCAATCGTCGCGCCGCGCTGCAATTGCACGAGATTCGTCAGCTTGCGCGAGTAGAGCGCGACCGGGAACGTGACGGTCGTGGCCACGCTCGTCAGTGCGTAGCCATGCTGTTTGCGCCGTGCGTCAAGCGCGGGTTCGTCTTCGAAGCTCGCGACGTCGATCTGTTTCGCGACGAGCGCCGCGTCGATCCGCGACGGCTTATCGAACACCACGATGTCGAGCGCCAGGCCCTCGGTCGCGGCGACGCGGCGCACTTCGTTCATGATCTCCGCTTGCGCTCCCGAACTCACCCCGACCCTAATGGTCTGCGCGGCGGCGTGCGCGGGTTCGGGCAGCCAGGCAGTCAACACCGCGAACGCAAGCGCGGCAATCGCATATCGCTTCATGACCGATCCCTCGACACCGTGCGAAAGCCGATATGCGAAGCCGGCAAATCGGCTTCCTGCTGCTCGCGCGACGCCGCGCGATACCTGACGCAATAGTCGCGCGAGCACAGGAACGAGCCGCCCTTGATGACCATCGGCGTATCGTGTCGGCGACTGAGCGGCGCCACGGCCGCGGTATCGCCGTTCGTATGCGGTTGGTGCGGACCGCTGTACACGTCCTTGGTCCACTCCCACGCATTGCCGATCATGTCGTAAAGCCTGAAGTCGTTCGCCGCATAGCAGCCGACCGGTGACAGGCCGGCATGACCATCCTCACTGGTGTTGAGCACCGGAAACACGCCTTGCCAGTAGTTTGCGCTCGGCTTGCCGTGCGCGTCGCGCGGCGCGGTGTCGAGATCCGCGCCTTCATGGCCGGCTTTGCCCGCGTATTCCCATTCGGCTTCGGTCGGCAGATCGCGGCCGAGCCAGTGTGCGTAGGCGAGCGCATCGGCCTGCGTGACCATCGTCACCGGTTGATTCATGAGGCCGTCGAGATTGCTGCCGGGGCCACTCGGATGATTCCACGCGGCCCCTTTGACCCAGCTCCACCACGCGAGATCGCGCGCGTTCATTTCCTCGCGTGTCGGCGTGTGAAAAACGACCGCACCGCCCTGGCGCTCCGCATCGCTGACGTAGCCGGTCGCGCGCACGAACGCGGCGAACTGCGCATTCGTGACGTCAGTCTGGTCGATCCAGAAGCCGCCAACGTGGGTCTTGCCGTTGCCGGCCGGGCGCTCGTCTTCGTAACCGAGCTTGCTGCCGAACACGAAGTCGCCACCAGGCAGATGCACCATGCCGGCTTGCGGGTCGTCGCGCCAGCGCGCAGGCAGGCCAGAGTATCGCTCGCATTGCTGCTCGGAGCCGAGCGCGGCGAGCGGGCGCGAGCGGTTGAGGCTGTCGAATGCGCTGGACGGGCCGCCGCCGAATACCGCCGCGCTCGCCACACCGATGGACGGCGCGGCAAACGCGGCGGCGAATGCGGCCGCCGCGATCGCGGCGTATGCGCCATACAGCGCCACGCCGCCTTTGAGCTTGAATGAAAACGCCATCGTGTGCTCAGTAGTAGCCGCGCGGACGCAACGGCTCGACGCCGCCGACGCTAGTCATATAGTCGTTCCACTGCTGCACGAGACCATCGATGATCGACGGGTTCTGCGCGGACACGTCCTGCGTTTCGCCGCGATCGGCGCTCATGTCGTACAGCTGCCAGTGACCGTCGACGGGGCCGAGCGGCGGTTCGGTCCACAGAGCTTTCCAGCGGCCGTCGGCGCTGCGCAGATAACCGCGGCCGTAGGCCTCGTCGCCGAACGACGCGCTATGCACGGGCGCCGTGCTCTGATCTTCGAGCTGCGGCAGCAGAGATCTTCCGGTGATCGGATACACATAGCGGTTGTTGTAGACCACCTTGCCCTTGTTCTGATCGACGCCGGTCAGCGTGTTGATCAGCGCGGGCGCGGGCGTGGTCGGCGGCGCGATCTGCGCGACCGCGAGGAACGTCGCGGTGTTGTCCGTCACGTGCGTGAATTCGCGCAGCGTCGGCTTTTGCGAAGTCTGGCCTGGCAGATGCACGATCAACGGTGTCGACACGCCGCCTTCACCCGAATAACCCTTGGTCAGGCGGAACGGCGTCGCGCTGACTTCGGCCCAACGCAAGCCGTATTGCAGACGTTGCGCGTTCTGCTTGCCGTTGTCGGTGCCGAGTTGCGAGTAGGTCGGATCGGCCGCGTTCGCGGTGTCGGTGGCGGTCGGGTCCGCGCCGGAATCGATCGGCCAACCCTCCGCGCCGTTATCCGACTGGAACGCGATGAACGTGTTGTCGTATTCGCCGATGTCCTTCAGATGCTGGATCAAGAGGCCGATGTTGTGATCGAGGTTCTCGACCATGCCCGCGTAGATTTCCATGTACCGTGCCTGCGCTTTCTTCTCGGCCGGCGACAGGCTGTCCCACTTCTTGTTCACATAGCCGGGGCCGTAGTCGGTGTAGCCCTGCACGGCGCTGTGCACGGCGCTCACGTATTTCGCGTTCGTGGTGCCGTTGTTCGCGGTGGCCGGGCTCGCGGCCAGCGTCTCCGATGCGCCGCCGTACGGCACGAAGTCCTGCGGAATGATGCCGAGCGCTTTCTGCCGGGCGATCCGTGCATCGCGGATCGCGTCATAACCGGCATCATATTTGCCGACGTAGTTGTGCAGATAAGGATCGGGCACTTGCAGCGGCCAGTGTGGTGACGTATAGGCCGCGTACGCGAAGAACGGCTTGCCGTCGCCCTTGTTCGAATCGATATAGGAGATCAGCCGCTGCGTGTAGAAGTCGGTCGAGTAGAACACGGCTGGGCTGCCGCCCGCGCCGCCCGGTTGCCCAGGCTGGCCCGGCTGCACGTACTTGCCGTCTTCGGTGTAGTTCTGCGAGCCGGCCAGTTCGTGCGCGAAGTGATTGGACGCGGCGCCGCCGAGCAGCGCGTAGCTGTGCTCGAAGCCCCATTGGTCCGGCGTCTGCCCGCTGCCCGTCACGCTGCCGACGATGCCCGAGCCGATGTGCCACTTGCCGGCCATGTACGTGTGATAGCCGCCGTCCTTCAGCAACTGCGCAACCGATAGCGCGCGATCATTCAGATAGCCTTCGTATCCCGGCAGTCCTTTGCGCTCGTCGGTCGGCACGCCCATCGTGCCCTCGCCGACCAGATGGTGATCGGTGCCCGAGATCAGCATCGAACGCGTGATCGCGCAGACGGTGCCCGTGTGGTGATTCGTCAGGATGCGGCCGCTTTGCACCAGCGCATCGAGATTGGGTGTGTTGATTTCGCCGCCGAACGCGTGGATGTCGGAGTAGCCGAGGTCATCGGCCATGATGTACAGGATGTTCGGCCGCTTCTGCGCGACGACCGGCGTGGCATTCGACGCGGCGGACGCGGCCGGCAGGTTGTCTTCGCCGCACGAGGCGAGCGTGACGAGGCTCGCGACAGCGGCGCCGATCACGCCGAGACGCAATGAAGGGCGATAGCTGGTACGGCGAAATCGAGGTGTTGTCATTGTTATTGCGGACCGTAGGGTAGGGCCGCTGATGTTAGCAATGACGTTATAAAGGCCAAACGAACGATTTCTGCGTTGCTATCGACGTTTGCCGATATAGCAGACGACAGATGCCAGAGGCGAAAACATCGCCAGTTGCCGAGTTAATTGCCCGGATTGAGCACGGGCTTATCCGGGTCCGCCTGCGTGCGGTACGGCAACTGAGTGGCGCGAGGATCGGTGATCGTATTGTCGATTACGCGCTCGACGTCCGCCGTTTTGGCCAGTTCGTTCAGGAAGGTCTTTTTGTCGAAGCCCGGCGCGACGCAACCTTCGACGTAGATGAAGCGGCGTTGCAGCGTCAGCCATAGCGTCGATTGCTCGCGCCAGTGCGTCGCGACGTTCAGATTCGCGAGACGCCGTTGCACGCTGTCCGCGATTTCCGCGTCGTACAGATACGCGTTCGGCAAACGGCAACGGCCTTCGATCCAGCAGCTATTGCCGCGTTCGATCCGGTAATGGCTATCGTCGAGCCATTCCTTTTCGGTTTCGAACGGGCCGAGCGGCGTCGGGCAATCGGCGACAGCTTTGGAGATCTGTATGAATGGATCGTGGCCGCGATTGACGCGCGCCGGTTCGCCATAAACGCGAGCCGCGGCCACGCAAAGCATCAGGCTGGCGAGACTCAGTTCGAACGCGCGTTTCATGCTGTGGCTGCTCCAGATGTGGGCCGGCTCATTATCGCGCGCCAGCGAACCTCAACGCTTGTTGCGCCGATTCTCGACCGCGAACTTGATCAACTCCGCCTGCCCTTCGATATCGAGCTTGCGCTTCAGATTCAGCCGGTGCGTCTCCACGGTTCGCACCGACAGATCGTTGCGCTGCGCGATCTGCTTGCTCGACAGTCCCTCGGCAAGCGCATCGAGGATATCGCGCTCGCGCGGCGTCAAACGTTCGACTGGCGATTGCGTCGCCGACGCCTGGATCAGTCGGGCGCTAATCTCCGCGCTGAAGAACGTCTTGCCGTCGAGTACCGCGCCAATTGCCTGAATGATTTCGAGCGCCGGCGAATCCTTCAGCACATAGCCGCTCGCGCCCGCGCGCACCGCCTGGGTCACGTATTCGAGGTTGTCGTGCATCGACAGCATCAGCACGCGAATCGCCGGAAAGCGCTCGTGAAACAGGCCTGCCAACGCAATGCCGTTCATGCCGCTTTTCATGCCGACATCCATCAGCGCCAGATGCGGCGCCTGTCGTTCGGCCAGCGCGAGCGCTTCCTGCGCGTCGCCCGCTTCGCCGACCACTTCGAAGTGGCGCACTGCTTCGAGCCGTGCGCGCAGACCGTCGCGCACGAGAGGATGATCGTCGACGAGCAGCAGACGCGCGATGGAAGGAGAGGTCGTGTCGTTCATGACGAGAATTCCTGCAGGGGCGGCATCGTGGCGTGCGTCGTTGGCAGCGGCACGCGCGCGGTAACGACGGTGTGTCCCGGCTGCGAGTTCAGCGACAGCGTGCCGCCGAGCGCTTCGAGCCGTTCGCGCATGTTGCGCAGACCGACGCCTTCGAGTCCGCCGACGAATGCGTCGGCCACGTCGAAGCCGCGGCCGTTGTCGGAGATCGTCAGCGTGACCGTATCGCGCGACACTTCGAGCGCAAGCGCGGCGCTCGACGCCTGCGCGTGCCGCACGATGTTCGTCAGCGCTTCCTGAGCGATACGAAACAGCACGGTGTTGACCGTATCGGGCAGCGTGGCCGCATGCGTGTGCGCGATCTGCGTGAAGCCGATCGCGATGCCGGACTCGTCGCCGAGTTCGCGCGTCAGTTGTTCGAGCGCGGCGGCGACGCCGAGATCGTCGAGCATCGACGGACGCAGCGCATGAGAAATGCGCCGGACTTCGCGCAGCGTATCGCCGAGCCGCGTGAGTCCGGTGGACAGCGCGGCCTCGGCGGCGGGCACGCGCGCGTCGCCGCGTTCGAGCCGCGCGAGCGCCGATTCGAGCAGCAGCTTCACGGACACCATCATCTGGCTGATGCCGTCGTGCAGTTCGCGCGACAGGCGTGCACGCTCGTTTTCCTGCGACTCGACGACCTGCTGCGCGAGCCGCTTCAGCTTCGCGTCGGCGCTGCGATATTCGGTCACGTTCAGCACGAGGGCGCACAACGCAATGACCGCGAGGCCGGCCACGGCGATCGCGTCGATCCACTTCATCGTGCGATCGATATTGGCCGCGGCCTCCTCGTCGATATGCGCGAGCGCCGTGTCGACGTCGTCGAGATAGATGCCGGTGCCGAGCATCCAGCCCCAGCGTTCGAGCGGCACCACGTAGCCGAGTTTCGACTCCTCCTTGCCGGTCGACGGCCGGTGCCACAGATAGCGCACGTAGCCGCCGCCGCGCGCGGCCGCGGCAAGTAGCTGCTGGATCGTCGGCGCGCCGTGGCTGTCACGCAACGACCACAGATCCCGGCCCACCAGATCCGGCTCGCGCGGATGCATCAGCGTGCGGCCGTGCAGGTCGTACACGAAGAAGTAGCCGTCCTCGCCGAAATTCATCTTCTCGAGCACCGCGAGCGCGCGCGTGCGCAGCAGCGCGTCGTCGCGCGCGTTGGCGCCGCCGGCTTCGTAGAGCGGCGCGATCGCGGTGGTCGCGAGCTCGACATAGTGCTTGAGCTCGACCTCCTTGCTGGCCATGTAGGCGGACTGGGTGGTCGCGTGCTGCCGCTCGGCGAGCGCCGTCGCTTCGCGGCGCACGCCGGTCTCGATGCTCGCGATCGCCGCCAGAAAGGGCACGATCGCAAGCAGCACAATCTTTGCTTTGAGTTTCATCGTTGAAAAAAGCCGGTCAACGGGCTACGTATTATTACGTAGACGGCTTACGTAGTTGCGCGCTTGTAAGGAAAGGCGCGAAGGCGAATACTACATGCCCGTCGCATCCTGCGCTGCGCCAGGCCTGGCGGGCGAGTGTGCGGCGTTCCCGATTTCCCCGCACGAGCCATCGCGCGTGCTGTCGATAATACTCAAGGAGACGTTCGTGGAGACCTCCCCGCCGGCCGGCCGTTCATGGCTCTGGCTCATTTTGCTGATCCCTTATATCGCGCTGCTGTGGCTGCCGTTCTATAACGACACGCATCCGTCGCTCGCGGGCTTTCCGTTCTTCTACTGGTATCAGTTTCTGTGGGTGCCGTTGACCTCGCTGCTGATTTACATCGTGTATCGAGGTCTCAAATGAGCGATCTGAATCCTGTGAACCCGGTTGCGATGACGGTATTCATCGCATTCTTCGTGCTCGTCACGGTGATCGGCTTTTTCGCGGCGCGCTGGAAGCGTGGCGATCTGACGCAGTTGCACGAGTGGGGCCTCGGCGGCCGGCAGTTCGGCACGATCATTTCGTGGTTCCTCGTCGGCGGCGATTTCTACACCGCTTATACGGTGATCGCAGTGCCCGCGCTCGTTTTTTCGGTGGGCGCGTACGGCTTCTTCGCATTGCCGTACACGATCATCGTTTATCCGTTCGTGTTCGCGGTGATGCCGAAGCTGTGGAGGGTTGCGCACGCGAAGAACCACATCACCGCGGCCGACTACGTGCACGGCGAATACGGCGGCAAGTGGTTCCCGGCAGCCATCGCGCTGACCGGCATCGTCGCGACGATGCCGTATATCGCGCTGCAACTGGTCGGCATGCAGGTCGTGATCAAGGGTCTCGGCGTCAGCGGCGAATTGCCGTTGATCGTCGCGTTCGTGATCCTCGCGCTCTATACGTATGCGAGCGGCCTGCGCGCGCCGGCGATGATCGCGTTCGTCAAGGACATCATGATCTATATCGTCGTGATCGCGGCGATATGGCTGATCCCGGTGAAGCTCGGCGGCTATGGGCACGTGTTCGAACTGGCCGATGCGCACTTCCAGGCGAAGGGCGGCGCGACCGGCATCCTGCTGAAGCCGAACCAGTACACGGCGTTCGCATCGCTCGCACTCGGCTCGGCGCTCGCTGCGTTCATGTATCCGCATACGATGACGGCGGTGCTGTCGTCGTCGTCGGCAAAGACGGTTCGCAAGAACGCGATCTTCCTGCCGGCCTACACGGTGCTGCTCGGCCTGATCGCGCTGCTCGGCTATATGGCGATCGCCGCGGGCGTGAACGTGAAGTCGGCGAGCGACGTGGTGCCGGCGCTGTTCGGTACGCTGTTCCCGTCGTGGTTCGTCGGCTTCGCGGCCGCCGCGATTGCGATCAGCGCGCTGGTGCCGGCCGCGATCATGTCGATCGGCGCGGCGAATCTGTTCACGCGTAATCTGTGGCGTCCGCTGGTGTCGCCGAACCTCTCGCCTCAAGCGGAAGCGGCCAACGCGAAGATCGTCTCGCTGGTCGTCAAGTTCGGCGCGCTGCTGTTCATCGTGTTCCTGCCGACGCAGTACGCGATCGATCTGCAACTGCTCGGCGGTGTGTGGATTCTGCAGATTTTCCCGGCCATCGTGTTCACGCTGTACACGCGCCGTCTGAACACGCCGGGTCTGTTCCTCGGCTGGCTGGTAGGTATCCTGCTCGGCACCGGCCTCGCGATTTCGCAAGGGCTCAAGCCGGTGTACGGCCTGCATTTCGGCCACGAGAACTATCCGCTGTATATCGGCCTGATCGCGCTGGTGGTGAACATCGTCGTGAGCTTCGTGGTGTCGGCAGTGTCGCCGCGTCGGGCTGCCGTGACGGCCTGATCGACGTTTGTCCGGCTCGATGAAAAACGCCGCGGGGCAGTTGGCCCGCGGCGTTTTTTATTGCATCGACGGCCGGTGACCTGACGCCGATCAGGCGTCGGCCCAGCGACGTAGCAGATTGTGATAGATGCCCGTGAGGCTCACGACGGTCGCGTCGTTCGAGCCTCGTTCCGCCGCGAGCGTCTGCACGTCGTTGTCGAGCTGGAACAGTGTCGCGCGCTGGCCGTCGTCGCGCACCATGCTCTGAATCCAGAAGAATGACGCGACGCGCACTCCGCGCGTGACCGGGCTCACGTGATGCAGGCTCGAGGCGGGGTAGAGCACCATGTCGCCGGCCGGCAGTTTCGCGCGATGCACGCCGTAGGTGTCCTCGATGCAAAGCTCGCCGCCGTCGTAGGTGTCCGGTTCGGCGAGGAACAGCGTAGCCGACAGGTCGCTGCGGAGGCGGAAGTCAGTGCCGCGCAACTGGCGGATCGCATTGTCGATGTGCGTGCCAAAGCCGTCGCCGCCGGTATAACGATTGAAGAGCGGCGGGAAGACTTTCAGCGGCAACGCGGCGGAAAAGAAGCGCGCGTTGCGGCCGAGCGCGTCCTGAATCGCATCGCCGATCGCACGCGCGGCGGGTGAGCCTTCGGGCAGCTGCTGGTTGCGCTTGGCTTGCGCCGATTGCTGGCCTGAAGTCGCATTACCGTCGATCCATTGCGCCGCGTCGAGCATTTCGCGGCATTGCGCGACCTGCTGTTTGCCGAGTACGGCGGGTAAATGCAGCATCATGTGCGCGGCTCCTGCGTCAGGTTTGGCGTGGCGCTGATTTGCGTGTTCATGTTGAGGCTCGCATTCGCATTGGCATTCGCCTTGGCGTTTGCGCCAAGGCTGCGTTCGAGTGCGCGAAACGCGCTAACGGGAGAAGCGGCCAGCCATGCACACATCTTCGCGACGAAAGCGCCGGTCGCGGTGTGCGGCACACGTTGCAACCATTGCAATGCTTCCGCGATTTCGCCACGCTCGGCGAGCAGCCGCGCGTAATTGAACTGCCCGCGAAAATCGCCGCCTTGCGCGGCGCGTCGATAGTAGTCCAGCGCGATATCCGCATCGGCATCGACGCTCCAGCCGTCCTCGTAAAAACTGCCGACGAAGTTCAACGACTTCGCATGCCCGAGTTCGGCAGCACGCAAGAACCACTGCAATGCCTGCGCGCGATCGCATTCGATGCCATGACCGAGCGCCAACGCCGACGCATAGTTGTACATGCCCCAGTCGAGCCCGGCTTCTGCCGCGAGCCGATACCAGTACACGGCGACCGGCGCGCAGGCGGCCGTGCCCCAGCCATGTTCGTAGCAGCGGCCCAACATGTTCATCGCCATCGGATGATCGCGCCGGGCCGCGTGCCGGAACCAGACGAACGCTTCGTCGACGTCGCGCTCGACGCCGTGACCGTCGAGCAGGTACTGCCCGTACACGGTCTGCGCGTCGACGATGCCGTTGCGCGCGGCCGCCGCGACCCACGCGGCGGCACGCTCGGGCGGCCCCGCGAGGATGGAGGCGAGTTCATCGCGCGACACGCTCGCGAGCGCCCGCACCGAGACCTCGTTCGTCGCGCGCGGCATCAGTAGTGGGCGTTGAGCGTCAGGAACGCGGAGCGTCCCGGTGCGATCGACGCGTAGTGCGCCGCGTACGCCTGGTCGTAATACGTGCGGTTGAAGATGTTCTGCACGTTCAGTTGCAGATCGACGTGCTTGTTCACGCGATACGTCGCCATGCCGTCGAAGCGCCAGTACGACGGCACCGCCCGCAGATTCGCGGTATCGCCATACACCTGCGACATATAGAACGCGCCGCCGCCGATCGTGAACTTCGGCAGCACGTCGTAGTTGGTCCACAGGCTGATGCTGTTCTTCGGCGTGTTTGGGAACTGATGACCGTTATCCGACTTGGTCTTGCCGTTGTTGCGCAACTCGCTCTTCAGATACGTGTAGCCGCCGAACACCTGCCACTTGTTGGTCAGTTGACCCGCCACGCCGAACTCGAACCCCTGCACGCGCTTGTTGCCGACCATCGCGTAAGTGTTGTCCGGCAGCGTGACGCGCGCATTGGTCGTGTCGATCTGGAACAGCGCGCCGGTCAGCGATAGCTTGTTGTCGAGCACGTTCCACTTGCTGCCCACTTCGACGCTGCGGTTCTTTTCCGGCGACAACAACGCCGCGTTCGGACCGACGCCGCGGGACGGAATCAGCGACTGCGTTTCGCTGCCCTGGCCGAGCAGTGCGCCAGCCGGCGTCGACGACGTCGAGATCGACGCATAGATGCTGCCGTTCGAGGCCGGCTTGAACACGAGGCCGAACTGGTAGTTGAACAGCGTGTCGTCGCGCGACACACGCGTCGCGCCGTTGGCGACGGTATTGCGCAGTTCGGTCGAGTAATCGTCGACGCGCAGGCCGACGTTGGCCTGCCAGCGCTTGGTCAACCCGATCGTATCGAACGCGTAGATCGATTTGGTGGAGGTGCGTTGCTGGCTCGGGTCGTTGGTTTGCCTGATCGATCCGGCCCACGGATCGTTCGGATTCGGCGTCCAAAGACTCGTGCAGTTATAGCCCGACGCCGCGCCAATGCCTTGGGTTGCGCAGATCGCGCCGGTCGCGGCCGCCACCGTGTACGAATCGTTGACGCTGGTTTCGCGCGACAACTCGATACCGGTCGTGAAGCTGTGCTTCAGGAAGCCCGTCTTGAACTCGCCGAACAGTTCGGTCTGGTTCGCGAGGCTGTACACGTTGCTCGCGCGTGTATTCGCGCGGCGCCACACCTTGCCGTTGACGACGTTGCCCTGGCTGTCGTCGGGCTGGGTCCAGATGTAGTCCTGGGTCGACTTCGTGTAGCGCGTCGTGTTGCGGATCGTCAGGTCGCCGTTGATGTCGTGTTCGATGCGCACGGTGCCGATATCCGAACTCGTCTTGCGGAAGTCGCGGTCGATCAGGCCGTAAAAGTTGTGGCGGTCCACCGGCGCCGGGAAGATCGTGCTGACGTTCGCCGGCTTGTTGGTCGTCGTGTAGAAGTACGGGATGCCGCTGTCGGGCAGATCGTCGGTGGTGAGGTGGTAGTAGCTTGCAGTCACGCGGGTCGGCGTGCCGAGACCGTACGTGAACGACGGCGCGATGCCCCAGCGCTCGTTGTTGACCGCGTCGCGGCCAGCCACGTCGTTGTTGTGGCTCATCACGTTCAGGCGGAACGCCGCGTGGTCGGCCATCTGCCAGTTGCCGTCGGCGGTGAAGCGGCGATAGCGGTCGGTGCCGAGGCCGACGCTGCCGTCCGCGGTCGTGCCCAGATGCGGCGTCTTCGTGATCAGGTTGATGCTGCCACCCGCGCCGCCGCGGCCGCCGAACGCGCCGTCCGAACCCTTCGTCACTTCGATGCTTTCGATGTTGAACACTTCGCGCGTGGTCGCGCCGATATCGCGCATGCCGTCGACGAACGTGCTGCCCTGCGCGTCGTAGCCGCGAATGAACGGCCGGTCGCCGAGCGGGTTGCCGCCTTCGCCGGCGCCGAACGTGATGCCGGGCACGGTGCGCAGCGCTTCGGTCAGCGTCGATGCGCCGGTGCTGCGAATCAGCTCCTCGGGAATCACGGTGACCGACTTCGGGGTATCGACGAGCGGTGCAGTGAATTTGACCGACGCGGAGTGATCGGTCTTGAAGCCATCGTCCGACTGGCCTTGCACGGAAATGGGCGCGAGCTGGCCCTCACGCTCGGGAGGCGCGGCGGCCGTGGTGCCCTGCGCGAGGGCGGGGCCGGCGGCCAGTATGCCGCATAGTGTCGTGCTGATTTTGCCGAGCTTCGGATCGTCGGACCGCAACTTCATGTTTATCCCCGTCGAGTTCGGGAAGCCGGGGCCGGTGCTAGTTTCCTTACCCGAGCATTCCATGTTTATTACAAAGTTATTTCGTGGCGGATTGTATTCAATTGCCGCGTAATTGAGAAGCGTTCTCAATAGAAATTTTGGCGGGAGCTGCCCGGGAAGATGTGCGGCGAATGTGGGTTGAGAGTGAGATCGGTGTGAATTGCAGTATGAAGCCGGGTGTTTGGCGGCTATACCGCGCATAGCCTATTTGGGAAGAGGCGGCGGCGCCAAGGGCGTGGCGAGGAGCGGTTTTGAGAATCGCTGTCCTCGCCCTAGTTGCGGAAGAGGGCAAAAACCGGTCGTTCAAGAGGCCCATTGCGGGCACTCTTGTCCGTCGTTTCTTTCACGGAAGTAACAAAATCAGGCGCTCGATCGAGCCGCCTCGGACCACCCGGCTAAAACCGCTCGACGCGAAACGGCCGCGGATCGACCAGCGTCTGCTCGCCGGTCATCATCTCGGCGATCAGCCGCCCCGTCACCGGTCCGAGCGTCAGACCATGATGCGCATGGCCAAACGCGAACCACAGCCCCTGATGTTTCGTCGCGGGCCCGATGATCGGCATCATGTCCGGCGTGCACGGGCGCCGTCCCATCCACGGTTCCGGGTCCAGACGTTCGCCGAGCGGAAACAGCGTGCGCGCGATGGGTTCGGCCGCATCGAGCTGCACCGGCGTCTTGACCGCTTCGGGGCGCGCGATTTCGACGCCCGTGGTCAATCGGATGCCGCGCGCCATCGGTGCGAGCACATAGCCGTGGTCGACGTCGAGAATCGGATGGTTGAGGTGTGCGGTCCGACGCGCTGCGTAGTGCATGTGATAGCCACGCTTGACCGCGAGCGGCAGCCGATACCCGAGCCGCGTGCTCGCGCGATCCGACCACGGCCCGAGCGCGATCACCGCCGCTGCGGCCGAGATCGGCCCGTCCCGCGTATCGACCTGCCAGCCTTCGCGCAGCGTATCGGCATCGCCGATGAAGAACCGTCCGCCGAGCGCTTCGAAGTACCGCTCGTACGCGGTGACGAGCGCGTTCGGATCGCTGACCGAATCGGATTGCGGATAGCGCAGCCCGCCTTGCAGGCGCTTGTCGAGATCGGGCTCGAGCTGTTGCAGGCGCGGGGCGTCGAGCGTTTCGAACTCGACGCCGTATTCGCGATGCCACCGTTCGGCAAGCGTGATTTCGGCATCGCGCGCGGCGGTGTGGCGAAACACCTTGATCCAGCCGATGGGCCGCAGCAGCGCGCTCGCACCGGCGTCCGCGGCGAGCGCGCGATGTTCGCTGACGCAATGCTCGATCAACGTCGCGTACGACTTCGCGATTTCCGCGTGCTTCGCCGGATGTGAGTTGCGCCAGTAGCGCCATAGAAACGGTGCAACCTGGAGCATTGCGTCGGCGTGATAGCGCACGTCAGGCGACTGGTTGCGGGCGTAGCGCAGCAGCGTGCCGAGCCCGCGCGGAAACGCGTACGGATAGACGCCTTCGCGCTGGATCAACCCGGCGTTGCCGAACGACGTCTCGTTGCCCGGCTGCTTGCGGTCGATCAGTGCAACCGCGCGCCCGCGTTTCTGCAGATGCACGGCGACGCATACCCCGACAATGCCGGCGCCGAGCACCACGGTATCGAATTTCATGCTGCCTGTCCGCCTTGCGTGTGTTCTGTGTGTTGTCGACGCTCCGCAGTGTTCAGTGCGAGGCGATGCGCCAGCTTTCATCTTATACAGGGATAGGCTCGCTTCGCTATTGGCAAAAAACCGCGCTCGAGAAAACGCGCGAATGCCAGGTTCGATCGGGCAAAACCGGGTCTTTCGACGCACGATCGAGTAAGCGACTTCGGACTCGTTGGCCCCAGCGTGTAAACTGCTGACTTTTTTGCGTCCGGTGGTATGTTGCAAGCCCCTCAGCGCAGCGCCCTCAGCGGGCCCGCGCTCGTTCGCTTACTGGCCCGTCTCGCCGAGGCCGACGTCGCCGAATCGCGCCAATCGCTGGCGGATCGGCTGAGCCAGTGGCTCGGCTGGACCGACGCTATCGCGTTGTCATCGGCGCTCGACGGCAAGCCGCCGGCCGTCGCTGGTGGCGCGCGCGCGTTCGGTCGCGCGGAAGAGGAAGAGTGCACGCGTGTGCGCCGCTCGCTGGTGAGCGCAATCGCCAGCGATAGCGTGCTCGCGGACTCACGGCGGCGTGGCTCGTCGTCTTTGTCTGCCCGGATGTCGGCACTGCGCGTGGCCGTCGACACGCAGACCGACTACGCGGTCTTCAGGCAGCGCTATCTCGCGCTTCAGCAGTCGATGGAAACTGCGATCGGCACATTACGCGGGCGGCTGCGCGCGCTGCTGGCGACGCAAGCGCCGGCGCTTGCGCGGCTCGCGGTCGTCGATGCGGTGATGGAGCGTGCGCTCGGCGAGCGCGAGCGGACTTTGCTCGGCGCGGTGCCCGGCCTGCTCGGCGGGCACTTCGAGCGCTTGAAAGAGGGGGAGGCCCGGAGGGTCGCGGAGGCGGAAGCGACCGACGCCAGCAACGCTGCGGCGCCGCTCGCGTCCGACGCATGGCTCGACGCCTTCCGCAAGGACATGCAAAGCGTTTTGCTGGCCGAGCTGGACGTTCGTTTTCAACCGGTCGAAGGGCTGCTCGCGGCTCTTCGCGCCTGCTAACTGGGACCCCATGTCCAGATATCGTATCGATCTCGTTGTATTTCTCGCGGGGCTCGCCGCGGCGTGCTGGATCGCCGTCGGTTACGCCGTCTCCAATGCGCTCGCGTTCGCCGTCACGCTGCTGATCGGCGTCTTTTATGTGCTGGGCGCGCTCGAATTGCGCCGCTATAGCCAGGCGACCACTACGCTGACGGGCGCGCTTGCTGCGCTGTCCGGACCACCGCCGAGCCTTGCCGCGTTTCTCGAACCCGTCCATCCGAGTCTGCGCAATAGCGTGCGGCTGCGCGTCGAAGGCGAGCGCGTCGCGTTGCCGGGACCCGCGTTGACGCCGTATCTGGTCGGCCTGCTGGTGTTGCTCGGCATGCTCGGCACGCTGCTCGGCATGGTGATGACGCTGCGCGGCACCGGCCTCGCGCTGGAGAGCGCAAGCGACCTGCAGGCGATCCGCGCATCGCTGGCGGCGCCGGTCAAGGGGCTGAGCTTCGCGTTCGGCACCTCGATCGCGGGTGTCGCGACCTCGGCGATGCTCGGGCTGCTGTCGGCGCTATGCCGCCGCGAGCGGCTCGAAGCGGCGCAACAGCTCGACGTGCAGATCGCGGCGACTTTGCGCGTGTACTCGCAGAGCCATCAGCGCGACGAGAGCTTCCGGCTGCTGCAACGCCAGGCCGAAGCGACGCCGCTGCTGGTCGAACGTCTGCAGACGATGATGAGCGCGCTCGAACAACAGAGCGCCGCGTCGAACGAGCGGCAGATCGCGAGCCTCGACGCGTTTTACGGCCGGACCGAAGCCGCTTATCTGCGTCTTGCCGGTGTGATAGAGCAGTCGCTGAAAGACAGCGTGGCCGGCAGCGCGCAGGCCGCGGGCAAGGCCTTGCAGCCGGTCGTCGAAGCGACGATGGCCGGCCTTTCGCGCGAAACCGCCGCGTTGCACGACGCGGTGACCCAGGCCGTGCAGCGCCAGCTCGACGGCATGTCGAGCGGTTTCGCGGTGACCAGCGCGAACCTCGTCGAGATTTGCAGCAGCGCGCTCGCCGGACATCGGCAGGCGAGCGACGAGTTGGCCGCGCAACAGCGCGCTTCGGTCGAACGCGTTGCCGAAGCGTTCGAACAGCGCTCGGCCGCGTTGCTCGACGGCGTGTCCCTGCGGCTCGAAGCGACGGCCAGCGGCATCTCGCAGGCGTGGGGCGACGCGTTGGCAAAGCAGCAAAGCGCGGGCGACAAGCTCGCCGCCAACAACGAGCAGGCGTTGGCGCGCGCCGCCGCGACGTTCGAACAGCATGCCGCGGCGTTGCTGAGTGCTGTGGTTAGCTCGCATACGAACTTGCAGACGGAACTGACTGCGCGCGACGAGCAGCGTTTGAGCGCATGGGCGGAGGCGCTCGACGCAATGGGCGCGAAGCTCGGCGAGCAATGGCGGCAGACGGGTGCGCAGGCCGCCAGCCATCAACAGCAAATCTGCGACGCGCTTGCACAGACGGCACGCGATATCTCCGCGCAGACGCAAACGCATGCCCGCGCGACGATCGCCGAAATCGATCGACTGGTGCAGGCCGCGGCCGAAGCACCGAAGGCCGCAGCAAACCTGCAAGCCGAACTCGCCGCGCGCGACGAACAGCGCTTCGCCGCATGGACCGAAGCGCTCGGTGCAATGACGGCGAAACTCAACGAGCAATGGCAGCAAACGGGTTCGCAAGCTGCAAGCCATCAGCAGCAAATCTGCGACGCACTCGCGCAAACCGCACGCGATATCTCCGCGCAGACGCAAACGCATGCGAGCGCGACGATCGCCGAAATCGATCGACTGGTGCAGGCCGCGGCCGAAGCACCGAAGGCCGCAGCAAACCTGCAAGCCGAACTCGCCGCGCGCGACGAACAGCGCTTCGCCGCATGGACCGAAGCGCTCGGTGCGATGACCGCAAAGCTCAGCGAACAATGGCAGCAAACGGGTTCGCAAACGGCGACCCGTCAGCAGCAGATCTGCGACGCACTCGCGCAAACCGCGCGCGATATCTCCGCGCAGACGCAAACCCACGCCAGCGCGACGATCGCCGAGATCGAACGCCTCGTGCAGGCGGCATCGGAAGCGCCGAAGGCCGCCGCCGAAGTCGTCGCGGAGCTGCGCCAGAAGCTCTCCGCCAGCATGGTCCGCGACACCGCGATGCTGGAAGAGCGCAGCCGTCTGCTCGCCACGCTGGAAACGCTGCTGGACGCGGTCAACCACGCGTCGACCGAACAGCGCAGCGCCGTCGATGCCTTGGTCTCGACGTCGGCGGATCTGCTCGAACGCGTCGGCAATCGCTTCTCCGAGAACCTCGAGCACGAGACCGGCAAGCTCGGCACGGTCGCCGCGCAGGTCACCGGCAGCGCGGTCGAAGTCGCGAGTCTCGGCGAAGCGTTCGGCGCGGCCGTCGGAATGTTCGGCGAAGCGAACGACAAGCTCGTCGCGCATCTCGAACGCATCGAAGCGGCGCTCGACAAATCGCTTGCCCGTAGCGACGAACAGCTCGCCTACTACGTCGCACAGGCGCGCGATGTGGTCGATCTCAGCGTGATGTCGCAGAAGCAGATCGTCGAAGACCTGCAGTTGCTGGCCGCGCAGCGCGCGACCGCCGGAGCCGACGCGGTATGAGCGAGGACATCGATGGCGGCGTGGAAACGGCCGCGCCGGTGTGGGCCTCGTTCGGCGATCTGATGTCGGTGCTGGTCGGCGCGTTCGTGCTGATTCTGGTGAGCGTGATCGGCATGCAGCTCGTGCTATCGAACAAGCTCGAGCAGGAGGTCAAGCAGCGCCAGGCCGAAACGCAGCGGCGCAAGACGCTCGAGCAGGCGCTCGCGGGACCGCTCGCGGCGGGGCGCGTGACGCTCGTCAATGGCCGCATCGGCATTAGCGGCAACGTGCTGTTCGCGCTGAACTCCGCGCAGCTGCAGCCCGAGGGCCGCGCGCTGCTAAAGAGCCTCGCCGGTCCGCTGTCCGCGTATCTGCGCGCGAGTGATCAGATCCTGATGGTCAGCGGCTTCACCGACGATCAACGCCTGCGCGAAGGCAATCGACGCTTCGCCGATAACTGGGAGCTGTCAGCGCAGCGCGCGTTGACGGTCACGCGCACGCTGATCGACGAGGGCGTGCCGGCGTCGTCGGTGTTTGCGGCGGCATTCGGCGCCGAGCAGCCGGTCAGTTCGAATGCCGACGAATCCGGCCGCGCGAAGAACCGCCGCGTCGAAATCGCGCCGGTGCCGCGGCCGTCGAGCGCGGCGACGGCGGAGAAGTCCGGTGCTTGACGACGCAATCGACGCGGCTCGCGCGACGCTCGATGCATGGCGCGCGAGCGGTGCGGATCGGCTCGATCCGCTGCGCTTTCATCTGCTCGACGCGCTTGCGCGGCGCGCGGCGCGGCACAGCGGCGAGACGCGACGGGTGATCGGGCAACGATTGGCGGCATTACTGGCCGAATATACGGCCGAGGTCGAGCGTGCGGCCGCGGCCGGGAGCGCGTTGCAAGCCACTCCGGTTGAAGCCGACGCGGCCAGCGACGCCACGCTCGCGGCGCTGATCGAACGGCTTGCCCGCCACCAAGCGCGGGCCGACGCTCCGCACGCCGCCGCCTATCCCGAACTCCCCGCGCTCGACTACTTCCGCGAAGTCTGGTCGAAAGTCCGCACCGAAAGGCAGTTGCGCCAGTCGCTCGCGCAGGTGCCCGGCAACGCGGGGCCGCTCAATTCGAGCAGCCTCGTGCATCGTGCGCTGTCGTTGATGCGCGAGCTGTCGCCGGGGTATCTGAAGCAGTTTCTGTCGTATGTCGATACGCTGTCGTGGCTCGAGCAGATGAACGGCGGCGCACCGGTCGAGAAGGAAGCGCCGCGCGCCGCGACGACCGCCAAGGGCGCTCGCAGGAAGGCGCGCTAACGCGCCAACGGCGGCTGGAAGCTGCTTGCGCCAAGCCGCCGGGCATTTCATCACGGCATTACCCCTCGTTGCTTGCCAGACGTTTCGTCTTCGCGCGCCGCGCGAGCATGTTCATCCCCTCGACGAACGCGGAGAACGCCATCGCCGCGTAGATATAGGCCTTCGGCACGTGCGAGCCGAAACCATCGGCGATCAGCGTCATGCCGATCACGAGCAGGAAGCTCAGCGCCAGCATCACGATGGTCGGATTGCGATCGATGAAACGCGCGAGCGGCTGCGCCGCGAACAGCATCACCATGATCGATACGATCACCGCGACGAACATGATCGGCAGGTGCTCGGTCATGCCGACCGCGGTGATGATGCTGTCGACCGAAAACACGATGTCGAGCAGGATGATCTGAGCGATCGCGGCGGCCACGGTCAGCTGTACGGTCGAGTTCGATTTCGCGGTGACTTCGTCATCGGGGATCATGTGCTGACGGATTTCGGTGGTCGCTTTCCACACGAGAAACAGGCCGCCAGCGACGAGGATCAGATCGCGCCACGAAAAACCATGATCGAACAGCGTGAACGCGACCGCGGTCAGCTTCGCGATCCAAGCGACGGTGCTGAGCAGAATCAGCCGCATCACCAGCGCGAGCAGCAGCCCGGTGCGCTGTGTGCGTGCGCGTTGCGCTTCCGGCAAGCGGTTGCTGAGGATCGAAATGAAGATCAGGTTATCGATGCCGAGCACGATTTCCATCACGATCAGCGTAACCAGTGCGGCCCAGGCGGCGGGATCGGCAACGAGTGCAAACAGGGAGTCCATGAGGTGGGGCAAGCGAGTGCGCCGCGAGCGGCGGAACCGCCATCATCGGCCTGTTCACGGTTCGAATGAACCAGTGCTAATCTGAACGACATTTCGGTTTTTTCGAAGTATCGGATCCGCATGCTCAACTATCGTCACCTGTACTACTTCTGGATCGTCGTGAAGGAGGGCGGCTTCGCGCGCGCGGCCGCGAGACTCGACATGGCCGTGCAGACGATCAGCGCGCAGGTTCGCGAACTCGAGAAAGCGCTCGGGCGCCAGCTATTGAAGCCCGCCGGGCGCGGCGTCGCGATGACCGAAGCCGGTGAGCAGGCGTTCAATCGCGCGGAGCAGATATTTCAGCTGGGCGAGGCGTTGCTCGACGAGATGCGCGAGACGAGCGGCGCGGAGTCGGTGCGGCTCGCGGTCGGTTTGTCGGATGGGATTTCGAAGCTCGCCGCGCATGCGTTGCTCGCGCCGGTGCTAGCCACGCCGTCGCTAAGGCTGCTGTGTCACGAGGGGGAGCCCGCGCAACTGTTGTCGGAGCTCGCGCTGCATCGGCTCGATCTGGTGCTCGCCTGTCAGCCGGCGCCGCACGGCGCGGACCTACGCGTGCTGAGCCAGCGCGTCGCGGGCTCGCCGGTCGACTGGTACGGGCCCGCGCAGATCGTGCGCAAGCCGGCGCGCGACGGCTTTCCGCACTGTCTCGCGGACCTGCCCGTGCTGCTGCCGACCCGCCACGGCGCACTGCGCGCGCGGCTCGACCGCTGGTTCGAGGCGCAGGGAATCAGGCCGCGCGTCGTCGGCGAATTCGAGGACAGCGCGTTGATGGCGGTGTTCGCGGCGCGCGGGCTCGGCGTGTTTCCACTGGCGGAGCTCGGCGCCGACGATCTCACGTTATTGCGGGGCTTGCGCTGGCTCGGCCGCGCGGACGGCGTCATCGAGGAGATTCACGCGATCCGCTCGCGGCGCGGCCAGCATCATGCGCTCGCGTCGCAGGTGATCGCGGCGGCGCAGTCGTGAGGGCATCTCACCGTCGCGGCGCGCGACGCGCCACGCGCGCGGCGCGCGCGCATCAGAACGCGTGGCGCATGCCCACCGTGACCGCGACCTGTGAATTCGTTGACCTCGTAGTTGTCGAGGCGCAGCGAGCCGCTGAGCGAGCCGGTGGCGTCGCCGGCCGCGCCGAGATAGCCGCCGGTGCCGAACGCGTCCAGCGGAGAAATAAAGCGGGGATTTTTCGAAAAACGGTGGCGGCGCAAACAACGAGGCGGCGAAGCTTACGGTGTTCCGGTGTGCGCCGGGTGAGGGCACGGCGAAATCGGGGGAAATACGCGCGAATCCGTGGTAATTCGCGCAAATCGGTTAGATACCGGAACGTGCTGAAAGGCGGCGGCCCGCCCTGGCCGCTTCATCGACACATGGCATAGTGACTGAACCCATCATCACCGGAGGCTGGCATGCGTATCCAGACATCCTTTCTTTTCGACCTCGACGGCACGCTCGTCGACAGCGTCTATCAGCACGTGCTGGCGTGGAAAGAGGCGCTCGACAGCGAGGGTATCCCGCTGTCCGTCTGGCGTATCCATCGCAAGATCGGCATGAGCGGTGGGCTGTTCACCGACCAGTTGCTGCGTGAGACCCACGGCGAGATCAGCGTCGAACGCGCCGAACGGCTGCGGCATGCGCATGCCGCAGCCTATTAGCGGATGCGCGCGCAGGTCTGCCCGCTGCCGGGCGCGCGCGAATTGCTCGCCGCGCTGACGCAAGCCGGCACGCCGTGGGCCGTCGCGACGAGCGGGCGGATGGAAACCGCGTCGCTGAATCTGGCGGCTCTCGGCGTCGATCCGGCCAAGGCGGTCGTCGTCACGCGCGACGACGTCAAATACGCGAAGCCCGATCCCGACCTGTTCCTCGCCGCGGCCGAGCGGCTCGGCGTGCCGATCGAGCACACGGTCGTGGTGGGCGACAGCATCTGGGACATGCTCGCCGCGCGCCGCTGCCGCTCGCTCGGCGTCGGCGTACTGTCGGGTGGCTACGGCACCGAGGAACTGGAGCGCGCGGGAGCGTTGCGCGTCTACGACGATCCGGCCGATCTGCTCGCGCATCTCGACGAGGTGGCGTCGCGGCCGTGAGCCTGGCGTCGCTCAGGGTTTGTTGAGGATCGGCGGCTCAGCCGGGGGCTGAGTGGGCCCCTGAGTGGGTCCCACTTTCGACGATTCGCGCACAAGCTTATCGGTCATCGCCGACGCGACCGGATTCGTGCTGCCGCGGCCGACACCCGGGCCAGGTCCGGGGCCATTGTCAGACGGCATCGGCACGGTGACGCCAGACGGCATCGGCAGCGACGGGTCGGGTTTCGCCGATTCCTTGACCAGTTGATCCGTTAGCATCGCGGCGACGGGGTTCGCGCCGTTCGGGTGCGTGTCGTCGCGCCGGCGGTCTTGGGTCGTCTGGTCGATGCGCGGCCCGTACTGTGGCCTCGATTGGGCTTTTTGCTGTGCGTACGACTGCGATTTCGAGCGCTCGCGCGCGACCGCGGCCGGATTGCCCACAGCCGGCGCTGCGTTGTCGATGCGGCCGCTGGCGATCTGGCCGGCATCGGGCGTGACGCTCGGCGCGGGGGCGGCCGCTGTTGCCGGGAGGGACTGTGCGGGAGCGGGTGCCGGAGCTTGCGCCTGAACTGGAGGCGGTGCCGGGGCGAGTGCCTGAGCCTGGGCCGGAGCGGGTGGTGCCGGAGCAGCCGACTCCGTCCGCGGGGCCGCCGATTGCGGCGCGATCGGGGCGTTGTTCGCGAGGTCCGCGGGCGGGCTCACCGGTTGCGCCGGCCTCATGCTGCCGCCAATGGCACGCGTCGTGTCCGTCTGCGGTTGCGATTCCACCGTGCCGGTGACGCTGCGAGTCACCGAGCCGGTCACGGCCGGCACCTGATCGTCCCTGGGGTACAGCAGATAACCGGCGACGCCCGCATCGATCACGAGCAGCCCAACTATCATCATCTTCCCGGTATTCGTCATATCTAAGCAACAACCATTAAGCAACTGCGATTGGCTGATGATAAACGACCATTTCGCCAGCGACGCTTCTCGTCGGCATATTGCGACGCGTCATGATGGTAGATGTCTGATCGGACCTGGCACCGGAACGGTGCGCGCCTGCCGCGATAGGCCTTGGCCGGCACTAGGGAAGAGGGCATTTTTGCCGTGTGCCGCGGTTTTTTTTTCGATCAATCAGTCGCGCCGCATTTGCGCGGTAGGCGCCTGCAGGAAAGCGATTTAAGTTGTGCCGCCAATGCCCGGAGCCTGTACTATACGAACCATTGCAGACGACCGGCTGCCACAGTTCGATTGTCCGGCGTGTAAATGTGACTTGCAGCGACTGGCTCGCAGTGCACATGCCGGCAGGCCCGCCAGACCGGGCCATCCGAGATGCACGAACAGCGTCGATAGCGGCGACGGCAGGCGGTGACCGGAAGTAGCGACAAGAACCCATTGATCATGCGGACCCGCGGGCGAGACATGCCCGGCATACCTTGGGCAGTCGCTTTGCGAAACGCCAGATCAACCAACCGACCGGTCGGTCTGGCGCGTTCGCGGCGGCGTGGGAAACACGTGAAGATATGAACAACTTTATTCGACCTCCCGTTTTTTATCCGTCCACGGTGGTTTTCGTCGACGACAACGACAGCTACCTCGACGCGCTTCGCCGGTTTTTTCCGGGCACCTACACGAACCTGTTTTTCACGCGGCCGCAAGCGGCCCTCAACTATATCCGCCAGCACGCGCGCGAGAATTCGCTCGAATTCGCGGCGGCGTCGGCGTGTCTGAGCGAGCCAGGTGTCGAGCGCTTCGTCGAGACCTCGGCTGAACGCGACATCGTCGCGCGGCCGTCGCGCTTCGAGGAAGTGGCGGCGGTCGTCGTCGACTACGACATGCCGGGCATCGGCGGCGTCGAATTCCTGTCGTCGATCTCGCATCTGCGTTGCGCGAAGGTGTTGCTCACTGGCGTCGCCGATGAAACCGTCGCGGTGAAAGCGTTCAACGCCGGCATCGTCGATCTGTACTTGCGCAAGACCGATGCGGATTCGGCCAATCGCCTCACCCATTTCCTGAAGGACGCAAAGAGCCGCCATTGCGGGGAGTCGGGCTGGCTCGCGCTCGGTGAAAACGGCATGACCTACTGCGATCCGCGCACCCGCAAGGTGATCGACGAAGTGGTGGCCGCGCAGGGCATCGTCGAGTATTACTGGCGACCCGAGCAGAACGTGATCCTGATGTTCGACGCCGCGGGCAACCCGAGCGTATTCGTCGCGTGGGCCGAGAACGACTGGATCTCGCAGGGCGAAATCGTCGCCGACGAGGGTGGCCCGTCCGACCTGCTGCGCCAGCTCGCCACGCGCGAGGTGATGCCGCTGTTCTGGCCGGACCTCGCGTATCGTTCCGGCATGAAGTTCCGGTCGCTGACGCCGCAAAGCATTCCCGGCTGGGACGACGCGTTCTTCGGCTGGACCCGCATCGAGCCGGGCGAGGTCGGCCTCGATCTCGTCACGTTCGCGCAGTGGCGCGCTGAGCGCAATCGCTGAGCCGTGGTAGCGCACCGGGCGCGGTGCTTCGTGTCGCCGCGCTAATGGCCTGCGTGTTCGCGGAGAAAATCGCATACAGCCTTGTGCATGGCCTGCACGCCTGGGCTCGTTTCGAGCGCGCGCCAGCATCCATGCACGAGCCCCGTGCTGATCAGCAGCCGGGCATCTCCACCAGCCTCGCGAATCCGCTCGACGAACACGCGCGCGTCGTCGCGTAGCGGGTCGTGCTCGGCGCCGATGGCCAGCGTCGGCGGCAGTCCGTCGAAGCGGCTTGCGGCGAGCGGGATCGTCCATGCGGGGCCGGGCGTGCGGTCGCCTTTCTCTTCGTCTCTTGCTCCGCTGTTTCTCCCGCTTGTCCCCCAGTACGCGTTGCGAAACTTATGCACGTCCGCGAGCGTCAGCATCGGCGCATTGGCCTCGGTGTCGCGCGCGGGTAGTTGCGGCTCGGTGCCGAGCATCGGATAAACCAGCGCGATGCCGCGCCCCCGCTCACGCCGTCGTCGCGCAAGCGCAGCGCGACGCTTGCCGCGAGCGTGCCGCCGGCGATAGCGCCGGCGAGTTGCAATCCGGCGTGGTCAGGCAGATCGAATGGCAGGCGGTCGTTCAACGCGGCACGCGTGATCTCTAGGCAGTCGTCGTGCGCGGCCGGCGCGCGATGCTCAGGCGCGAGCCGGTAGTCGACCGCGATCACGTCGAGGCCGGTGTCCGCGGCGAGGCGCGCGGTCACCATCTGATGACTGTTCAGCGAGCCGAGCACGAATCCGCCGCCATGAAAATACAGCACCGTGCCGCGGTTCGTGCCGTGTTCGCTTGCCTTCGCTCGATGCCGGTAGAGCCGAAGCGGGATCGCATGGCCCGCGTCGGTGCGAAAGCCTGCGTCCTGTGTGGTGAGTTCGCTGGGCAGCGGCGGCGTCAGCGTGGCAGCGTAACGGTCGTACAGTTCGCGCTGCTCGCGCGGCGTCATCGCCGCGTGATGCGACGGATAGAGCGCACTGGCCCGTTCGATAAACGCGGCGATTTCCGGCTCAAGCATGGTCACTCCGTTCGGGTAGTGCTTCCCGCTGCGTTGCGCAGGGCAATGCGATCGCACGTCCCGCGAAACGCGCCGGCCGCAATGCCGCATGAGATTGCGCGAGTTCGTGAACGCGCGCTTTGACGTCCGGATCGAAAGCGACGCCGCGCGGTCCGCTGGTATCGACGTGCAGCAGCATCTGCTCGCCAGCGGCGACGGGGCCGGTGCGCTGGCTTTGCGTCGCGTCCAGCGCAAACATTTCGAAGTACACATGCATACGTTTCGCGTCGTATCCGAGCACGCGCATGTCGACACGCACCGGCGTGCCTTGTTTGATTTCATGCAGATAGTGGACATGCGCTTCGAGCGTGTAGATCGATCGATGCCGCTCTTTGCGCACCGCATCGGGCAGGCCGATCAGATCGATCAGCTCGTCGGTCGCGAGACTGAAGATCAGCAGGTAGAACGCGTCGCGCATGTGGCCGTTGTAGTCGACCCATTCGGCGCGCACGCTGTCGCGGTAAGACGGCAGGGCAACGGGATGCGACATGAGCGTCTATCTCCTCGATCGAATGCGATGGCTGTGGCGCGTCGTTTGGCGTTATCAGTGTAGTTCATCGCGTTGACGCCGCGCCGGAACGTGGTGACTTCGAATTGTGGTCGCTATGGCAACAGTGAATTCATGGTTCAGGGCTTACTACGCGGCCTGACCGGCTCCTAAACTGGTTTTGCTGCCGCGCGAGGCTCCGCGGCAATCGGATGAAGCCATCTCTGGAGGTTGGAAATCATGAAGTCCATCAGGTCGCTGATCGAAGCTGGAGTTATCGTCGCGCTCATTTCCGTGCCGTTCGCGGCGTTTGCGCAGTCGAATCAGGCCAATCAGCCGCCCTCGCGCGCGCAGGTGCACGATCCGTCCAACGCGAGTCCGATGGACTATCCGGCCAATATCCAGGCGGCCGAAGCAAAGGTCGCGGGGCAAAACCAGGCTGCGCAGAACAGTGGCTACGGTGCGCCGTCGAATGGTTCGTCGCAGCGCGGCGGTCGGACCGATTTCGCGCCGACTTCTTATTCCGTGCCGGTGGTGAATTACACGCGTTGACTACACATCGTGAAATGCCCGAATTCGCGACCGTCGCTCAGCGTGACTTCGGCGATCGCACCGACCCGCGATATGCGTGAAGCAGTGCGGAGAACCGCACCGGCAGGACGACAAAGGGTTCTATCGACAGCGGGATCGACGAAGAGGGAAGGAAAGACCGCAGGGCGGTCGGAAGCCCGTGATTATTCCAGCAGATGCACGGCGGCAGGAAGGGGACGACGCAGCAGCGCTGCGTCAGTTGACAGGCGCGTCCAGCGGCGAGTCCGGGCCCGCACCGGCCGGAGCATCGATCGAACCCGTCGCGAGCGCAAGCGCCGCCGCCGCCGACAGCGCGCCGCTATAGCTGTCCGCGTAGGCATTCTTCGCGGCCAGCAACTGGTTCTGCGCGAGCAGCGCATCGGTGATCGAACCTACGCCGTGGCGATAGGCGTCGAACGCGGCGTCGTAGCTCGTTTGCGCGGCGGTGAGCAGTTCCTTCGCGGCGGTGTGCGCGCTCAGGCTCGTTTGCAGCGCGTTCTGCGCGCCGACGATCTGCCGCACTGCCTCTTCGCGACTGTGCGCGAGACGGGTCGATGCGCTGTCGGCGTCGTTGCGTGCCTGTGCGAGCACGGCCGAGCGGAAGCCACCGTCATACAGCGGAATCGACACGCCGAGCACCACGGTGCCGCCATAACGGTTGCCGCTCAGATTGACGGTCGGCAATTGCTGGCCGATCCCTGGCACCGCCGAAATCGACGAACTGTTCGTGTTGTACGCCGCCGACGCCGACAGGAACACTTTCGGCTTGAAGTCGGACTCGGCCGCCTTGATCTTCGCAAGGTTCGCGCGTTCCGCCGCGTAGGCGCTCAGCACGTCCGGACGCCGCGCGATCGCCGTGGCCACGATCCGGTCGATCGGCTCGCTCATCGCCGGCGATAGTGTGTGGGTAGGCATGTCGGCGATCGCGGGTTTGGCGAGTGGAGAGATGCCCATCGCGGAGATTAATGCGAGGTAACCGTTGCTTTCGGCCCCCTCGGCTTGCACGAGGCCGAGTTTTGCCTGCGCGAAGTTCTGACGAGCCTGGGCCACTTCGATCACGGTGCCCACCCCACGCTGATAGCGCGATTGCGCGGCGGACAGAATCGCGTCGGCGTTCGCGACACTTTGCTTTGCGGTGCCGAGGCGAGCGCGGGCGCTCTGGTACGCGTAGAACGCGACGCTGACGTCGTAGATCACCTGCTGATGGATTGCGGTGAAGCCGATGTTGGCGACCACCGAGGCCTGCGATGCGGCCTCGACACGTGCGGCCCGCCCGCCGAAATCGAACAGCAGCCACTCCAGCGACAGCACCGAGGTCACGCCGTGCGTCTCGCCGCTGATCGACGCTTGACCGAGCTGTGACGTGTCCGAAATTTTGCCGCCCGTGTAGTGAGCCATCGCCGCGACCGACAATTGCGGCAGATAAGCACTCTTCGCGATGCCGGCCGCGAGCGCCACGTTGCGCGCATCGTTCCACGCGATGCGGGTCAACGGATTGGCCGACTCCGCGATGTCGATCAACTCGGGCAGTTCGTACGCGTGCGTGGGATCGAGCGCGGGTGGCGGCGGCACGGCGGCGAGCGCCGGATTGGCGGGCAGCCGATAGCGGGGCGTGGTCGACTCCGACGGCGCGCCCGGCGCGTGTGCGCCCGGCACGATGGCGCCGGCTGCATCGGTCTGTGGCTGCCACGGCGTCGCGGAGCTGTCGGGCGCCATGTCGAGCGATGAAGTCGCGCACCCGCTCAAGCCTGCCGCGACGAATATCGCCAGCGCGATGGGCGGGTTGAGTCGACGCATGATTCGACTACTCCTTTGCCGCGTCGGCGGACGCCGCGCGTTCGAATTCGTCAAGGCGTGCGTCGCCGAGACTTTGCAGCGCGGCGCTTGGCGGGTCGGTGACGTCAGGCGCCGGCCGTTGCGTCGTGGTCGTTGCATCGACGCGGGGCGGTTGCCCATGCGCGACGGCCGCGAGCCGTTGCAGCCAGCCTTCGATCGTCGCGGCGGCGGGCTGTCGTTCGACGAGCAGCAGCATCGGCGCTTCGAGCGCGGCGAGGCCGGCCAATTCGCGGTGGTGCGCGGTGAGCCACTGTGGTCCGGGCCGTACCCACGACGGCTCGTAATGCATCAGCGCAACATCCTCGCGCAGCGCGCGGCCGCGGGCCAGCGCGGCCGCCACGTCAGCGCGTCGCTTGCCGGCGTACCCGGGCGAGGCAAGGCGTGCCCATTGCTCGCGCAGTGCGGCCAGCGCCTGTTCGACGCGCGCGGCGATGCTGACCGGCCACACCCGTGTGAACACCAGATAGACGACCAGGTTGCCGATCAGGATGCCGATCGTGCGATCCCGCGCGATCGTCAGATCGAAGGCGGGCTCCGCGCCCTGGATCACGCAGAGGAAGAACGCGAACGCGATCTGAAAACCCGCATACGCAATGCGCGGCGAGCCGAACGCAACCCACGCCGACAAGCCCGCGCCGATCGCCACGACCGCCATCAACTCGCCGATCGAGGTCAGCGCGGGCATCAGGAACACGATCGCTGCGGTGCCCGCGAGCGCGCCGGCGATACAGCCGGCGATGCGCAGCGCCAGTTTCTCGACGGTCTCGGCGGTGCTGCCGAGTGACACGACGTAGACAGTGATGA